>NZ_LOSU01000067.1:0-209846 GCF_001522185.1 Burkholderia sp. RF2-non_BP3
GACCGTGAAACGACTCTACGCCGATGATAGTGCGGATTCCCGTGTGAAAGTAGGTAATCGTCAGGCTCCCTAAGCCAAGAACCCCCGCCCGACCAGGCGGGGGTTTTTGCATTTGCGCGACGGAAATGTGCGGTCCGCCTGGCATGGGTGCAGTTCGTGCTGAAATGGTTTTTTAAGTTTGAGCCTTGGCGAATTTTCAGAAAATAGGGAATTGATCGTCCGGCTGCATGTGTCGACAGTAGGCCTTTTAAATCGGCGGCTTCATATGACCTTGCCGTTCGCCCTCATTGGCGAGTCGTCGCCTCTCCCGAAGTCGTCTCCGGGGGAGCCAGCGTATCCGGACACCGCTTGTTCGCCGATGGCGTTCCCCCTGGCATCGAGTTCCGGCCGGAGCCCTTGGCGCACCTGAGTGTTGGCGTGCGGAGCTTTCGGGCTCAACGGTTGGCGGAGTGGGTCGACGCGGTGCTCACCCTCGATATCGAACGTGCACGGTCGCTCGTGCCGGATCGACGGGAGTTCCCACTGCATTTCACTCGCGATCTCGAAGTCGCCAAGGCGTGGTTGCGTGCAAGAAGTGAGCCGGACGACGGCCAGCGCGCCGGCTTGATCGCCACGTCGGAGGATCAACGTCTGCGCGCCTATGGCCTGGAACGCTCCAGCGCCTTCCGACTGGATTACTCGTTCGAGAAATGGTTCTTGATGCCGCCCGCGGACGTCCGTTCGAGCCACGCCCTCGAGGTGGCGGCGTCGGAGTTCGAATGCCAAGGGCTCGAACTCGACTGGGTGGGCCTATGCTGGGGCAGCGATCTGACCCCATCCAACCCGGGTGGCTGGGAGTACCGTAAGTTTCGTGGCAGTGCTTGGCATCAGGTGCGCGGAGACGGCGAGCGCGCCTATGTACGAAATCGCTACCGCGTGTTGCTCACCCGAGCACGACTCGGCATGGTTATCTGGATTCCCCGGGGCAGAGCAGACGACACGACGCTCGACCCCGCCCGATTCGACCGCATCGAGCGACTGTTGCAGGCGGCCGGCGTGCCCGAGCTTCAACAAGAATTCGAAGGAGCTCACGCATGAGCCAATACGATCACCACCACGACTGGCTCTCTCTGATCGAGATATCCGGCCCCTTCCTCGCAGTTCCGGTTCTGAAAGAAGCGTTTCCGCAGGGCTTGGAAGAGCTCGATGGGATCAAACGCAAACACCTGCGTCAGGCCTACGAGGAATGGCGCGAGGCGCTGGAGACGGACGACCCACAGTTCACCGAGCTGCACGCCGCATGGATCGACGAGGTGCTGTCGCGCGGACTGGAGCTCGATGAGGATGGCAAAGGCGACGTCCTGAAGCGCGCCGACTGGTGTGCGTTCAATCTGAACGCCAGTCTGCCCGAGCATGGGGTGGCGTTGTCTGCTGGAGCGCACTGTCATAACCAATCGAGTATCCCAATGGCATTCGACTAAACTTGTCCAGCAGCATCGTGACGGTGGGCCGACCGCAGGGTAGTCCAGTCCTATCGTCGACAAGGAAGACATCGACCGGCGTGTGGTCGATCTCAACGCGCTCGAGAATGTGAGTAACGGGTATCCCAGTCTTCGTAATCTTGAAGCGCCTGTCGGCGCTTGCTTTCCCCTCCTTGAGAATGGCGACGTCGTATTCATCGACCCTGTCGAACAATCGATACAGCGTGGACTTGCTTGGGCACCGCAGATGGTCGCATAGAGGTCGGGAGAAGTTTTCGAGATCGAGTTTTTTTACTAACCGTGTCTCCACGTCACCGATCGACCACGCGGGTACCTTGTCGGCGGCTTCGACGAGGCTTTCCATGAACAGGTCGACGACACGTGCGTCGGTGCGCGGATGTTGCGGTCCACGTAAGTCTGTGCGTGGAACGAGCGACCTTGTATCTTTTGAGCGGCGGTAAGAACGGTACCAGCGATAAACAGACGATGGGCTTGGCGGTGCAGGATCACCGTCGCAGTTGGCGCTTTTGTATAACTTAGCGAACTCTTTTATCAACGGGGCAAGTGTCTTCGGAGTCAGAGCTGGCCGGCCATACTCCAGGAATTGATCAACATAGTGTTTCCGACGTAGTGCGTCTTCCTGCAACTTGGGGCTGAGCTGGGAAAAAGGCCGCCCGTATGAAAGGAGTGCGTCCTGCTCGCTGGTCGCAGCATGATCATTTTTGATTTCGTCTTCGACGACGATTCGATTTGCTACGTAAGCGTCGAGTAACTCTTGCTTTGATGTTTTGAGCAGCTCACCAGTGACCATCGCATCTAGGAAGACCTTGCCATCGTTGAGAATTCGAGCGATACAGACCGGGGCGCCATCAAGTTTAAAAGCGGCGTTCAGCTTCAATGAAAAACCACGCATCTTGATTCTCCACATGAGTGAAAATCTCGGTAGTACTATTGATTTCAGTATCAAGTGAACATGTTAGGTATCCAAGCATCAGAAGGCCGGATACAGCGCCGCGACCGATGACACTTACCGCATCGTCGAAAGATCGAACGTCGTTGACATGGATGAGACGGAGAGCGCGACGAATCTCGTCGTAGCTCATAGGAGTTAGCGGAGCGCTACGCCAGAGTCGACGAAGGTTGCCGAGACGAGGTTTTTGCCGGATTGACTTATCCGTAAGGATCACGAATGCCCGGCCGGTGCGATCGAGATGCGCTTCGATGAGATCAAATTTTCTACGTATTTGTGGCGCGTTCAGCCGGTTTGCCGGCTTGATCTCGACAAGGATGCGTTGGCCGGAAGTGGTTTCGATCTCATAGTCTGGCGTATATCTTCGGGTCAGTTCGCCGTCAGGGTAATAGACGTGTTCGGGCTGTTCCCTGTAAGACCTGATCAACGGAGACATCTCGAACAGTAAAACGGCATCGCCTTCAAGTGTCTCCTCGTGCGCAACCTGGCGGCCGTTCTTGAACGAGGGAAAAAGTCCTCGGACGAACGGGCCTGATCTTGTCGCTACGTCTCGAACCGGCCCAGCTGTGGGAGCAACCGGTTGCTTCGGTCTGACTGAGCGAAAGCGGTGTACCTCTCGAAGCTTGTTACGCGATATTTCAAGATGGAATAACTTGCCACGCCTCTTGCTGGCGTCTGGCCTTCGAGATGTCATTGTCTTTCTCATGGTTCAGGACAAAAGAAAGGCTGTCCGCTCGGACAGCGGATTCGAAGAGAGCACCAATTTGAGGGCGTAGCTACATCCTGCCGTGGGCGTTATCCGCAGCAAACTGGTGCGACGAACCGGAAGGACGGCTTGACGACGAGGGGAGAGGAGAAGACACTCACAAGCGTGACCACGGAGCAGCGTTCAGCTCTCCACCAAGCGGGGCAGACCTTCGGGTTTGTTCCGCTTTTTTACATTTCTGCGCCCTCCTTGTCCTTTCTGACGACGCGGCCCAGCACTGGCCGATCGCCGAGCTTGGCGGTGCCCCGGCGCCACGTATCAATCAACTCCCTCATGACACGGATCTGAGCATCGCTCAGTAGATCCAGTTCTCTCCAAAGCTCACCGCATAGCCGATACGCGTCCGACGAGGCGGTTTGGGGAATCGTGTAGTGACGTCGAGATGCCTCCAGCTCGCTCAATAGGCCAGCGAGCTCATCGGTGGAGAGCCGAAGGTATCTCGCGAGGCGGTCGACGAAGTCACGGGAAGGCGGCCCTTTTATCCCAAGTTCCAAGGCAGATACGTAGCTCTGCTCGAAGCCCATAGCTTCGGCTAGGTCCTTTTGGCGCACTCCGTAGCGGAGTCGAAGCGCACGAAGTCGTTCGGAAAAGGGACTCAATGCTTTCCTCGGGTGAGATCGTTGGAATCACCCAAGGATGATAGTGGAGTAGTAAAAAAAGTGAAGGGAGTGCAATTTTTGAGTGAAATTATCGTATATATGTGTCTATACGATAATTTTAGACGAAGTGGCGTCGCCTAAATCGCAGGCCGTGCTTGGGGAGCAGCTTCGTTTTAGAGGATGACCGGCGAGATTCGGTGGTGCATTGAGACAGGGTGATTTAGAGTGCGTATACTAAATTTTATGCTTGATGAGAGAGGGGCGATCCCTTGACCCAATACCCGCTGGAATGGGAAGTTTGAGATGCTCAGGAACTTCTTCGAAGCCTCCCGCATGTACTAGGAATTCAACGCCCGCGGCCAGTCGAAGTATGTCGCCCGTTCATCGCGGGATTCCAGCGTTGGCTGTGTCGGGCCGCCCCTTCACCATTCAACGCGAGTTGTCGGGGCTGCACGCCGCGAAGCACAATTGGGTATTCCGCTACCGCTTAGATCGGAGTCCCCCCAAGCAATCACCTCCAACGCGCCGTAGACGTCAGCGGGATCGTCGTGGTTTTGCAGCTAGGTAATGGGGCTTTTGCCGCCGAGGCGGACCGACGGCCGCTCAAGCCAGCGCTTCGCTTTAGCCGAGCCGCCGAACACTTCGCGAGCATATGCGCGCACCGCGCGCAGCGTATCACCCTCACGTCGAGCCTTGGCTGGTGTGGCACCAATTACCCGATGTTGGTGGGTGACCTCTCGTTGCACGGCGTTTGCGATCACCGATTTGACTTCGCTAGAATCCGCGAAGGCGATGGCAGATTTGGCGCCGGTAGCTACGTGCGCGGGCTTTGTGGTGACCTGTCCTGCCTCTTTGCCGCGCTTGCGCGCAGACGCAACAGGACGTTGCGAGGCTGTCGGGGGAAAGATGTTGGTTTCGTCGTCATCTTGCAACCTCGATCACACTCCACGTGATACGGAGGAGGCCCGTCCATGGCTACTGCAGGAATGATTGGTCGACCGGCACGATAGTCGCTCTAGAAAATGAATTTTCAAACTCGGGCCAGTCTCGTGCGCATCGATACGTTCGTATAGCAGGCCACGAATTCACCGACCTTGAGCAACATGAGTGATCGGCCCTGTGCGAGCGGAGGACGATAAAACCAAAGCCTGCAACCCATACGCATCAGTGCAATCTATCACCGAAAGGGGGAAGGTGCCCGCAAATGTGCCTCACCATTGACGCGCTGCTACGTCGGCTAAAAACGCCTTCGAAGCTCGCGACCATGATCATCCGCGACTCGCGAACTGTTGCGTAGAACACACGCTTGCTTCCGGTCGATGCAAAGCGCCAGCCGGCCAGCGCCATAGGTCGCAACGCTCAGTCAGGATCAACCGAAGATCACGGCGGTCACCTATAAAGCTCCAGCGGTATCGTCGTCTCCCCGCCGTGACGCGCTGCCGAGCGCCATAGGCACTATGCGAATCGCGCACACCAAGGCATACTGTAAATTTATACAGTATCGTTATCCTCCGTTGGACTGGTGGAATCCTCCAGTCCGAGACCCGTCGGATGCTAGAATCGTCGCATGAAAACCACGTCCAAAATCAGCAAGGGAACGCCCGCGCACTTTTCCGGGCATGAGACGTTTCCGCTTCGCCAAATGTGGCTTAAGAAGGCCTTCGATCAGACTACAGACGGCAGCATAATCCACAAATCCACCTTCGCCGACGGGACAGCAATCGCCGCTTTCGGAGTCGGCAAGAATATGGTTGCGTCCATCCGACATTGGGCCCTTGCTTGCGGCGTTATGTATGACGCCGGGGCTGATGAGTTCCGCGTGGGAGGCCTCGCGAGGGAGATACTACAGGATGGAGGTCTCGATCCCTACGCCGAAAGCCCTTCAACGGCGTGGCTAGCTCATTGGCAACTAGCGGGTAGATGCTTTCGCTCCACTACTTGGCATTGGCTGTTCAACCATGTAACTGCACCCACCTTCACACGCCAAGAACTTGAGGAGCCATTGACCCGCTATGCACGCGAACTCGACGCGAAGCACCGACTGTCTGCCTCGACAATCTCGCGCGACTTGGAAACCTGCTTGCGAAGCTACGCTCCCCGCGCGGCCGGCGGATCACCAGAAGACTTCGCCGAACCGCTTTTAGGGGAGTTGAGCCTTTTGCAAGAGGTGCACAAGGGGCAGTATGCGTTCCGACGCGGCCCCAAAGCATCTCTGCATGACGGGGTCTTCGCGTATGCATTGGTCGACTTTTGGGACCGTGCGGCTGATGGCCAGAGCTCTCTCGCCTTCGAGACGGTGGCATATGGTGAGGGGGCACCGGGTCGAGTCTTCAAGCTCGACGAGGAGTCGATCGCGCAACGGCTATTAGCGCTGTCCGACTTCACCGGCGGCAAGCTCGCTTGGACCGATTCGGCAGGCCTTCGCCAAGTCCACCGAAAGCCACTCTCAAAAGAAGACTACAGAAACCTGATCAGGCGCGCCTATGAATGAAAGATCGGAACAAACATTGTCGGACATCGTTCAGATATCGCGCCAATATCAACGCTCGATCCGAGTTGACGCAGATATTGGACGCGCCGATGCACTCTCCGGCTACATCTGCCATGCGACGGCCTCTTCGGTTGTCGAGGGCATGTGCAAGCAGCTGTCGAGCACCAATCAGCGCTGCTTTACGTGGACTGGGCCCTTTGGCGGAGGCAAATCTTCACTTGCCGTGGCATTGGCTAGCGCGCTTCATGCCGATAAGCGTCTGCGGAGCCATGCACGTCAAGCTCTCAAGGTCGAATCGAAGCCTTCGTTCGATAAAGCATTTCCCGTTCGCAAGGGCTGGCTGCTTGTGCCCGTTGTTGGTCGGCGCGGAAGTGTCATATCAGAACTCGGCAACTCCCTGAAAAAGGCCTTGGGCAAAAATGTGGATGGCCGCCATAAGCCGAGTGCGTCGACCATCATCGCAGATCTTCTACTGGCGGCCGCAAATCGACCACACGATGGGGTTCTCGTCCTCATCGATGAAATGGGTAAGTTCCTAGAGGCGTCGGCCCTAGGTTCTGGCGACGACGTGTACTTTTTTCAGGAGCTTGCTGAAGCCGCAGCTCGATCAGAAGGCCGACTGGTAGTCGTCGGTATTCTTCATCAATCGTTTGCACAGTACTCCGCTCGCCTTGGAATCGATACGCGAGACGACTGGATGAAGGTCCAAGGTCGTTATTTGGACATGCCTTTCGTGGCCGCAAGCGACGAAGTAGTCGAGCTCATCGGTCGTGCAATCGAAGTAAAACGCCGCCCGGAATGGATGCACCATGCCTCAAACGCTATAGCCGATGCAATTCGGTCGCGCCGCCCATCCGTGGGCAAGGGATTCGCCGACGCATTGGTCTCGTGCTGGCCTTTGCATCCAGCGATGGCTGCCTTGCTCGGCCCTATTTCGAAGCGACAATTCGGACAAAACGAGCGCAGCACGTTCGGTTTTCTCTCATCGGTCGAGCCCTACGGCTTTCGTTCGTATCTGAATTCGACGCCGTTGAGCGAGGCCACCTGGTATCGCCCGGGCGATTACTGGGACTACCTCCGGTCCAATTTAGAGCCGGCTATCTTGGCCTCTCCTGACGGACATAGGTGGTCGCAAGCGGTCGAAGCTGTTGAGCGCACCGAATCCAAGGTAGGTACGCCGCTTCACGTCGAGCTGATAAAGAACATCGCCGTTATCGATCTTTTCCGTAACGGGTCAGGACTCGCTGCGGATGCGACCGTCCTGGCCACCCTCTTCTATGCGACGCCGCGCGAAGAACTCGACGCTGCGCTTCAGCAGCTCACCTCACTGCGAGTAGCGCTGTTTAAGAGTTACATCGGAGCTTGGTCGGTCTTTGAAGGCAGCGACTTTGACATCGATGCCGCCATTGCCCAGGCTCTCGGCAGTTCGCCCGGCATCGACTATCGCCGGCTTTGTCAGTTGATGGGGGTGCATCCGGTGGTAGCCAAGCGCCACTACCACGAGACAGGATCTATGCGCTGGATGGAGCTTACGCTTTGCAGCGTCGAGCAGGCTGAAGCTACCGCTGCCAGCTATCATCCAAGCGAGGGTCAATTCGGAACATTCATCCTGGCCCTGCCGAATCGCGGGATGAGCCTACGCGAAGCTCGAAAACGCGCTCAAGCGTGCTCGAAACTGCGGCCATGGCCGGTGATGGTAGGGGTTCCAAATAACCATACCCGTATCGTTGAACTTTCCGGCGAGCTGATGGCGCTTGAGCAGGTCAAAGAACGACATGAGCTGTCGGGTGACGCTGTCGCGCGACGTGAAGTCTACGCTCGCTTGGCGTCCACACGTGCTGATTTGGAAGATCAACTTCAAGCCGCGGCGTCTCTGACTAGCTGGTACCACGGGACCGATCAGGCCATACAAGCTGGCTGCAAGTTGTCGCCTATAGCCTCCGAGCTCGCCGACGACCTATTCGGGTTTTCACCTCCGGTTTGGAGCGAGCTAGTCAATCGGGACAACCTGTCGAGCAACAGCGTGAAAGCGCGCAGGGACCTTCTTCACGCGATGGTGAATGCTGAGGCACAAGAGGCACTGGGTTTCGAAGGATTTCCGGCTGAGCGCGGGCTGTATGAGACGTTACTCAGGAGTACGGGATTGCATCGACAGGACAGGTCAGCCGTCTGGCGCTTTCTTGAGCCGACAGCACAGCAAGCCGAAGGGTTCGAACACCTCTGGAGGACGACGCGCGAACTCTTTTCAGATGTCAACTCGAAAGTGAGCGTTGCCGACGTCTATGCCCTTTGGGGAGCGCCGCCATTTGGCATGAAGCAAGGCATTCAGCCAGTCGTCTTGACTGCTTTCCTGCTCGCCCATAAGGCAAACATCGCTGTCTACAAGGATGCGATGTTCGTGCCGCATCTGACCGACGCCGATATAGACGAGTGCCTACAAGATCCAAAGCGCTTTTCACTACGATGGGTGGCGATCGACGAGGATAAAAACAGAATTCTCAATGGTATCGCCAAGCTTTTAGCAGAAATCGGAGAACGCACGGGAGCCGCCGACCCGTTGGAAGCAGCCCGGGGTTTGGTGGCTATGGTCTTCAATCTGCCGGAGTGGACCCGCCGTACACAGCGGCTTGGTCCTGACGCGAAAGCGGTACGAGACATGCTGCTCAAAGCGAGCGACCCGCACAAAGTGCTTTTCGTGGATCTTGCATCTCTACTGAATGCTGCCGATGGAAAGTCTTACGTCGACGCATTGCGTGCACCGTTGCAAGAGCTCGCTGGTGCGTACAGCAAAATGCTCTCTTCTGTCGAAGATAAAATGCTCGAGGCGCTCGACGCGAGCCGGGACGAACTGGTCCCTTTGCGCGAGCGCGCGATCTCTGTAGCGGGTGCGACGGGTGACCTACGTCTTGACGCGTTTGCCACGCGGGTGGCTAGCTTGGACGGAAGCAGAGAATCCGTGGAGGGCATTTTGAGCCTAGCGGCAGACAAGCCGCCTCGTGAGTGGATAGACCGACACATTGATTTAGCGATGCTCGAGTTGACCAAATTCGCCCGTCGCTTTCGCGAGGCAGAAGCCTTCGTAGCTGTCCAAGGTCGGAAGGCCCACAGCGAGGCAATCGCGGTGGTCATAGGGGCAGGCTCCGACACGAAAACAATCTCACGATCGTTCTCCGTCGCAGATCGCCATCGAGAAACCGTGGAAGCAAAAGCCGATGAGGTTGCCGCAATGCTCAAATCCCAAGGCTTGGGGACTGATGTCTTGCTAGCCATCCTGGCAAAGGCTGGATTGAAGCTGACATCTGCTAACAAGGAGGCTGTAAGTGACTGAGCGGCACGTTCTAGGACTTTCTGGCGGGAAAGACAGCGCCGCACTGGCGGTTTATATGCGCCAATCACACCCCGACCTGGACATCGATTACTTTTTCACCGATACAGGCGAAGAGCTACCTGAGGTCTATGAGTTCCTCGGTCGTCTTGAGGGTTATTTAGGCAAACCAATCGAGAGGTTGAACCCTCGGCGAGATTTCAGGTTCTGGCTGCGTGAGTACAACCACTTCTTGCCGAGCCCTCAGACACGCTGGTGTACTCGGAAGCTCAAACTCGCTCCCTTTGAGCAATGGGTTCGACCTTGGCTTGCTGCCGGCGATCGAGTGACTTCCTATGTTGCCATTCGAGCCGACGAAGATTACCGAGAGGGCTATACGGCCAAGGCCGACAACCTGTTTGTGAAGCTCCCGTTCCGTGAGGCGGGGATCGATAAAGCAGGTGTGGTAGACATTCTTGAGTCTTCTGGCGTCGGGTATCCGAAATATTACGAATGGCGGTCGCGCAGTGGCTGCACGTTCTGCTTCTTCCAACAGAAAATCGAATGGGTAAGGCTGAAAGAGCGTCACCCTGACGACTTTGAGGCTGCAAAGGGCTTGGAAAAAGATGCCCTAGAACATGGTTCCCCCTTCACGTGGTCGCAAGGCGAATCGTTGAGTGAGCTCGAGCAGCCAGATCGCATGGCGGAAATCAGAGCTGAGTATGAGATACGTCGCGCGCGGTTGCGCAAAAGCATCCCCATCAACCCCTTGCGGCCCGCGAGGACCTCTGTTGAAGACATCGATGACATATACGGAGAAGACGAAGGCAACGGCGCTTGCGCGATCTGCCACAAATGATCGCGCAAGGGTGCTTATCTTTCAAAGACAACGGTAAGCTGCACCTGGCCGTTTGCTACATCGTTGTTCTCTAGAGCTTTGTAGGCCTCGTCTAACCCGACCCACTCACGCACTTTCGCTAAAATGCCACCGGGAAGCTGCTTGTCCGATCTCCATCCCTTGCGCAGCGCAGTGCAAAGTGGGTCGGCCGCGACATTGATGTTCAGCTGTGACAACTCTCGCGCCAACCAGAGAGAGATTTCCACGCACGCATCATCTTGGAAGCTATAGAGGTCCCTCTCCTGCGTAAGCGAAAACACCCGTGCTTTCTTCGCCGTCTCTAGGAGTGGGGTTCGGCCATTTCTCAGACTGTTCGATTGAAGGAATACCTTTGAGCGGAGCAGCGCCGGTCGCAACATAAGTTGCGAAGCTGGCCGTGACATGTGGTTGGTAGTAGCGGCGACAATTTGGTGTGCTATGTCGCTGCGCAGCCGGCCAATGATACGTAGACGCTCGTGGCGTGCCTGTGCTATGACCGAGCGCAAGGGCATCGCGCGCAGCTCCCCCACCCGCACTCGAAGGTCGAATTCCCGTCGCATCCCGCCTTCATCGATCTGGAGGCTGCGTGCTACCAAATCTGTTGTCGAGGCGGTCGGGTTGTCTGACGGCTGGAGCTCACGCGCCTCTGCAACTGCAAAAATCAATGTTCCATTAGCATCTCTCGCCCGGGAAATTCCGTTGAGATCGCATTGTTGCGTAATGTGTACCCAGCATTGAGTGTCATGAGCGAGCGTCGGTCCGCAGAGCACGCTGCCAAATGGCAGCGATCGGCTGACCCTCTCCGCGCTCTCTTCATCGAAATAACACATGAAAGGCAGCGTAGGACGGACGCCCAACCACGTGAAATGCGACATTAACGAGCGCGAAGTGTCGACGTCGGTCATCGGAGCAATAAGACGGTTCGCGAGCTCCTTGCCATCCGCTGCGAAATGACTTCTGAACTGGGCGTCCAAATCCTTGATCTTGGCTCCGACATCAGAATCTGACTCGACACGAAATAAATACTCACGACTGAGCAGCTCGTTCAGGTGCTCATCGTAAGGGTCATCGTCCCTGATAGACGTCAGATGGATCTGCTGCATCGCAGACGCGTCTAGGTTCCAAAGTGTCTTCGATGTCTCTTCAGTAGCCCGCATTAACGCATTCATCCATGATTGAATAAAAGCGCGCATCGAATGCGCTACGGACGATTGACGGGAAAGCTGGTCAAAACTAAGTCGCAATCCGGCGGCCCTGAATTGCGGCTCAGCGATCTTCGCTTTGGGGAGCACCATCAGGCCAGCGGCACTGATCTGCGAGCCTGCGCTGAAATTCCGTTTATGCTCATTGAGCTCATTGTGAGTAGACATAAGCACAATAGGCGGCAACGTCAAATTTGAAGCATTGGCGGACAATTCCCGAAGGTATTTCTGGACGCCGTCAACCGGTGCATCGTCGCCGTCCTCCAAGAACAAATCTAAGAAGACAGTATCACACTCGGCAATTTGCGTAAGTATCGGCCGCGGAGCCCCTACGAACTTCACGATAAACTCAGACGCTGGAAATGCCGTTAGGAAATCGTTTTTAAGTTGTGACACGCGGCGAGAGCGAGCCAAAAATGGCTCCAACAGGTCTTTGAGTTCTTCACTGGCGATGTTGTCAAATTGCACGCTCAGCAGCACGTCGCGTACTGCGTCGTCGGTTTGGAAGTAAGCTCCGGCGCTGTCCTCGTCCCCCACAAACTGTTGTGCAGCCGCTACCGCCTTTGCCACCTCACATAAGCTTTCAAACTTCGGGTCGGTTGTGTCTGCGATTGTCTCGTAGAAGTCTGGCACCGTCCCTTCAACATGTACCTTGCGCAGTCCCGCGAGCTCATCATCAACGACCAGGATACACCGTTGCATTAGCGACCCTCCATAGGAAGCTCCAGCACGAACGTCCGAAGCCGCCCATCTCTCTCGCCGCTCGCATCTAGGTAGAGCTTCCCTCCGTGATACTCGACCAATTCGCGGGCAATATAGAGGCCCAACCCCTTGCCTCGTTTTCGGGTGGTGTAGTAAGGCTTGAAGACGGCTTCTGCGGAAGCAGGGTCGATACCTGGTCCGTTGTCCGTAACGGTAACGGAGTTGGCGCGCGTGTCGATTTCAATCACGATTCGTCTTTGGTCCTGATCGTCTTTGAGGCTCTGCTGAACCCAATAAACGGAGTTAGTGAGAAGATTTTCTAAGACTTGCGCGATAAGCCCTCGGACGAGGTAGACGAGCAAGCGCTGGTCACGGGCTTCGACACCGTCCACAAGGATCTCCCACGCAATTTTGTGTCGTTCAAATCTCGCCTCGAAGCCCGCGACAACTGTCTTTACCTGCGCGACGACATCATACTGTTCACGGCGATTGCGTCCCGAAGGACTCATTACATCGACTGTGCTAATGCGCTTGTTCGTCGCTTTAATTTGCGCTTGAAGATTATCTACCAGAATCACCAGCCGCGGGTCCGTACTATTCGATTTCTTTAAATCGATGAGAAGATCACCTGTCTTCTGTGTCAGACGCGTAAGCTCGTGTACAACGATTTCGACGACGAGCCCAATATTGGCTAGTTCGAGCAACTCAACGCGAGTCTCTCTTGAAAGTTTAAGCGCATTTCGAATCGTCTCAACATATTCGACTTGGCCTCGGAGAACCTGCCGAATCTCGTCGATCTTGGGGCGAACGCTGGAGGGCAGAGCACGTCCGATGTCTTCAACCGTTTTGAGCGTCTGGACCAATGAATCTTCCGATCTTCGGAGACTCTCTTCCGTGGACTCTTCTTCTATCGCGCGCTTGACTTCGACCTGCTTAATTGCGTCGATATGTGCACGAAGGTCGAGCACAAGAATCCCGCTGAAGATCGCCACAAGAAGGTTCTGCTCAGGACACGACACGAGCCGCTCTCTATTAGCGGCATCGACTAGCCGTGGATTAGCTTGCGACGAAATCGCAATGCTCCCCACTGTTTGGTAGCGATTGAGGGTGAATCCCTTAGTTCTCAGTGCTTTGCTATCCCACTCGAGCCAGTCATCGTCCATTCCGCCGGTCTGTCCCACCCGGAATCCGTCGCGATAGACCGCGAACCCGCCGCACCAAACGTTGAGCTCCTCCAATAGCTGCTTCTTCGTTTTATCCACGGTCCCGCTTAACAGGCCACGATTAAACCAAAGGCACGACGCGGTGAAAGGCCCTAAGCTCCTGCATGTTTCTACGGGCAGATCAACGATCCGCGCGAGCTCCTCCAGCGTCCACGTCCGGCTCTCCGCGGTATCGGTTCCTTTCCAAGTCAACTCTCGCCTCAGAGCAACGGCCCCAACGGGGCCGTCAGGGTTATATCGAATTTCGGCACGGAATTGAGAAGCGTCCGACAACCATCGCGGAAGCGGCACGATTGGTAATCGGTGACCGTTCAGTAAGACGTCGATAGGATACGTTTTGCGCGACTTGTCAAACGGATTTTGCAGGCGGCGAACATATTTGTTCAAGAAATCTCGGACCTTGGCCGTTGACCAGTGTGCCCCAAGCCTTCGAATCGTAATGACCGTGCCACGAACTTCTGGTTTATCCACATTGTCGGGCAAAACCTCAAATGTGATCTCACCAAGAAACGCTTCGGGGTCGTCGAATTTCGTCCAATCAAAGGTAACAGAGTTCCAGTTAGATTCGCCTTCCACCTTCGATCGAACCTCTGCAACAGCCCCCAACTTCATCATGGACAACCTGCCAATGCCCTTCTCTCCCAGAAGGGTGCGGCTACCCGTAGGGTGAGCACGCTTCTCGAGCATTTTGTACGGTGTTCCGACGACCATAAATCTCTCGCGCAACTCGTCCTCAGTCATGCCGATGCCCGTATCGCGAACCTCAATCCAAAAGTCGTTCTCAACAAAGGTTGCAAGGCGAGCGGCAAGGGACTTCGCACTCGACGACGCGTTTTCGAACTTCGCCAAGATGTCAGCACGCTGATCCAAAGTGAGCTCATTGGACAAAGCCTTCTCCAACCGCTCAAGTGCGACCTTCTTAGAGAGCCCATTCTGCTCGAGCTGCTCGCGGACGAGAGTTACGGCTCCCGAATCCGCCGGGGCAGAAATGGACACGGTCGCCCGTGCCGATCCCGCGTCGAACGAATTCTTGATTAGTTCGTAAAGAGCCATCTCGTCAGAAGTGATCAACTCAGCGCCGAGTTGGCGCATCGCCCGAGCGGCGATTCGAAACGGCTGTGCGCCCGCCTTATTGTTTTGGCTCATATGCTGAAATCCCTAGCAAAGCAGTGTGCTCCTCTCTGCCGTAGTCGGCACCAGTTGGTCATGCGCAGTCGTCCTTGATTGCCAAGACAACACTTTCGATGTCGTCGTCGCTTAGAAACGGAGCTTGAGCGAACACAAGCCCCTGCTCGCCATTCAGTTTGGCGGCGAGGTGACCACGTCCAAGCAACAGTTCTGCCCCAGGCCTATCCAGCGCAATTTTGGACGTCGCCTCGCTAGAGACCTTTAAAATCAGCCGATTGCCTAGATTCTCGCGTAATTGCATAGGCATCACGTCTTTATCCGGACGCTGAGCGGCAAAAATCAAATGAATACCTGCTGCCCGCGCCTTCACACCTAGCCGCTGCACGGCAGCTCCAACTGCCGATTTATATCCATCGTCTAGCATCCAATCCGCAAACTCGTCATGGACCAAAAAAACCATCGGCAAGCGGTCCTCCGGCGCAGCTTTCGCGTTGTATGTCGGAAGGTCCCGCACACGTGCCTTTGCAAACATACGATAGCGATTCTCCATCTCCTCGACGAGTGCTCCGAGGACGTCGCGAGCTCGTTCCTTATCGATGACGATCGCCTCGCGCATGTGTGGTAGATCGGCCAATGGGGCGTAATCGACGCCCATCTTGGGATCTATCAGTACGATCTGCGCGAGTTCCTTGGGATTGGTTGCAGCGATATCAAGCAGTAGCGCCTGAATCAAGACAGACTTACCGCTGCCAGTAGCGCCGGCCACCAGCGAATGCGGCTCGTGTGAAGACAGCCCGCCAAACTCCGCTCCGAGGTTTAGATACAGCAATGCTCCGTTGATTTCCTGAAGACCAAGCAGGAACGAGGTGTTAATGCCACCCACGTTTCGGTTCAGCTCGCGACGCGCCCACAGCTCCCACAATGAGACTGCCTGTCGCTTTTCACCGGCAATAGCCACCACGATTTCACCCGGCTTGGGCTGCACAGTAACAAGGTTGATTGCGTGCGTTGTAAGCAGCTGCACGCGCTTGTTTTCGACGTCCTCGACACGCAGGCGGTCGGAGCCCGCCAGCCGTACAAGACACCCATTCGGTGTGAGGCGCGTGCCTAAAACGGAGGCTTGCAGTCCGTAACTATTAAGCGCGCCTTTTAGCTTCCTCGTAACCTCGTTGGCCCACGCATCTCGCTCGGCATCAGCCACAGAAGCGGATGCGTGCTTGGACTCAACCAAAGCACGGAACGCGGCCCCACCGAACGTGGATGTGGTGGTCCGAACTGCGACGGCACCTACGTTGGAAATCGATGGTAAAGGTTCTACCGGGCTAGGTGTTACTGCAGGAGCGTCTTCATTCGAGGGGGCACCGGAATCGCCATCGGCGGCAGAGGCGATCTCCTCTTCCGGTGCGGCAGTGGCCACCAGTTGCCCCATTGTTGCCAGCCACGCAACCCTGGGGGCCGGCCTCTTGAAGGTATGTCCAGCCCAAGGCTGATACACCCCAATAGCTGCTCTTGCTTCGACCGTCTCCGCTCCTTTCGCATAAGCCTCTGCCAACTTTCGCAAGCCCTGGCGGTCGAAGACCTCTTGCCAAGCTTTTACACCGTCGGAGTCCTCTAATATTTCTTGGCTGGACTGCGAACTGGAGCCTGCATCGGATGTGTGAACGTAAACATGCGAGTAGCCTCGAAGCGAGATGTCAACATCGCCTTCGCGAAGCTTCGTCCTCGCACGTTCCATGAGCCCCGTCATGCCAGGGGGCACTTCTGCGTCAATGAGCATGTCGGCTAGCCTAGATAGCCAGACATCGCGATCGAGACGACCGGGATCACCAAAAAGCGCCTCACGGAACAACCCAAGCGTTGCCAGGAGCTGATCCCTGGAATCCCTTTGGGCCTTGGCAAGTGCGTCGGCCCCCACGTATTTTGACTCCACGATTGCTACGGTGACCCGAATGCCTTCGTCCCGTTCCTCGACGTTCAAGCCCAAAATGTCCGCAATGCGGCTTTCGGGTTGCGACAACCAGCTCGCATAGTCATCAAGCAAGAAATATGCGGTCAAAGTTTGGCCTGTGCCGGCGGTATGCCTAAACTCCTCCGCGAGCATGTAGCGACTAAGTACAAGGCCGATCATTTCACCGGCCGAGACTCCTCGTTTCGCGGCCCTAAGAACGATGTCGCCTGAGATCGACAATGCGTCTTTAGTTCCCTTGTCGGCCGCGGCTTGGAGCTCATCGGCGGTCACCTGCAAGTTCAGTTCGCTCAACCGTCTACGAACTAATACACCCAACAAGCGTAGCTCCGAAGTCGAACTGACGATCATATTGCGACCATTAGTGGAGCCGCGTCGATAGCGCACTACGGTGATATTGTTGTGTTGCAACTGCCGCTTGTCTAACAGCTCATCATAGGTCGCCACCCACTCCGCGAGATCATGAGCATCTTTGATCATCATGGCTAGTTTCGGGTCTTGCAAGGAAATGCGGCGCGCGGGAAGGAATCGCTCGTTAGCTAAAGCGTCGGTCTGTCGACATACTGCCGCGACGGCCGAGACATAGGCCCAGCCGGAAGCGGTCTGCCAAGGGCAGGTCAAGAACGTGGTGGACTTTAGCTCGTTTTCACCTGAGACGCTCCGATAGGACAATCTCGATGGTGCGTGTTCCAGGGAAGGCCGATCGTTTGTCCAGTCGACGAGCAACCATTCGGTTCGAGCTGCACGGGCAACAACGTCATGCAGCAGCGCTATATCGAAGGCCTTGAAGCCACGGGTGCTCTCAGCCGGCGTGGCTGAGATCGGTGTAACGGAGATCCGCAGTTTGGAAATAAAGTTATCGCTAGTTTCGCTGACCACAGGGAAGTCCGGATCATCTCCCGCTTTATTGACCAGCTCGCCATAGATACTTCGAAGTTTGACCTGATCGGAGTGTCGCACCGATACGCTACATTGGAGCCTGTCGCCGTCTTGAAGCGAGGAAAGTTCACGCACGGTCGCCAGCGGCAATTCCGCCGCATCGGCGTTGTACAGTACAACACTCAGGTTTGCAGCCTCGTGAGGCTGCAAACCGACGTAGCGCTCCAACAAGTCACGAGCTTGCCTCGCGGCCGCCGCGGGTTCCACGTCACTCATGGACTCGCGCGAATCGCGCGTGGGCGACTCCATCAGGCTATAGCCGTTCACGGTGTTCGTCTCTGAGACGAGCGTTGGTGCCCCAGCACGATTAAGTACAGCAATCTCCGGGTAAAAAGGATGTGCAATCTCGTCGGCGAGCTCACGCATGAAAATCTCGCGGTCCCCAAAAAGGATGCTCGAACTTGCAAGCAAGTGCGTCGCGAAAGCTGCGACCCTGCGCGACTTAACCGCCAAGGCCTTCATCCGTTCTGGGTGCCAAGGCGGGACAATCACCGCCGGGTTGTCGCCCGCTACCTTTACAGTCCCGATAGACAGGACTTCCGAAACAAGCCTGGAGCGGCACACATCGCCCCTAGCGTGCGTCATTAAAGTAGCGAGCAACGCAGCGAACGACTCCGCCTGTTGGATAACCGCTTCTCCGTGCAAGCCCGATCCAAGGAAGTCGGTCATTGCCTTGACGTAGTCCTCCTCAAACTTGTCCCAGGCAAAACGGATTTCATCTCGCTGCTGTTGCGTCAGACGACGGTCAGCTGCTAGATCGTCTATACGCTTTTTTATATCTGCGCGCTGACTGCGCAGCTTGTTAGGAGGGGGCACGAGCGAACCCGCATCTCGGGCGAACGTGGCTTCGAGCGTGCTCGTATCGAAAAGGGAGGCGCTTTGGACCCCCCCCTTCTTGCTGACGAATTTACGGGGAACTTCGGTACAGCCAACGGCCCCCTTCTCCAAGAGTCGACGCATGTCTGCAGCCATCGAAAGCCCGATGCAGGCTGGACGGTAACTCCATAGCAACTGGGTCTTAGCTAGCACTGATTCTCTGACTTCGTTTCGTTCGATCAGTGCTACGTCGAACTTGATTTGCAGCGCCGTCCTCGAGAGCGAGGTGTTCGGTTTGATCCTATCCTTTTTGTCACTGCGAAGCTCCCGCTCCTTGCCGAAAAACGCCTCGTAGTCGAACAACGGATCGGGCAAGTTTGCATTGCCCATTCGCTCAACCTTCCATTCGGCCTTGGAACCCATCAGTTCCTTCAGCCCGCGGTACATCGCAGAGAAGAAGCTGCCAGCGTCGTAATTGAAGCGCTCGCGCCATTCCTTGCGGCCCTTCGTCACTGTAAAACGAAGAACTCGCTCACATTGCCCTTCTCGGAGACCCGCATGTAGGCTGTGAACGACACGTGCAAATCCGTCGAAGAAGTCGTTGCACTCGATAGGCTTACCATAGAGCGCCTTTTCCCATCGCGCGCAAAGTCTGCTCTCTTGTTCCAGCAGCCGCCGATGCTTGACGAAGAACTCCTCGTCTTCGTCATTGAAGTCAGCGCGGCGCTCCCGAGTCTTCAAATCCTCAAGAAGTTTGCGACCATCCTCGCCCAAGGCATTTTCTGGCTCACAGTCGTGGTCGAAGAATCTGATGGTCGCATCCGCTAAACCGAGCAGTTTTTCTTTCGGCTTATCAAATACCAAGTAGACTCCGTCGGCTTCCCACTCATACTCAGATAGTTTGGTACCGGATTCCAAGTCGCCCGCGGGTGCTTCGATGAACGCATCCAACGCCTGTCGGGCGCCGTCGGTGATTTGTGAGGCATGCTCAAGAAGCCGCTCTCGTAGCTCATCGCCATCCAACGGTTGACCGTTTTGGCGGAGCTTTTTCAGGAGAGGCGCACGCTGGGCAAATAGTTTGGTGAATGCCTTTTGCCAAGGCTTACGCGACGTCGCGTAGGTCCTCGCGTTGTCGAAAAATGATCCGTCACGAGGCAAGCCAACTTTGGGTAAGGCGTAGCCGACCGCGTTTCGTATCGCGAGGCCGTGTGTCGAGATTGCGACTACAATCTCAGCGCAGAAATCCCCAAGCTGTACCAGTGAAAGGTCTGACGATGCAAGGAGGCCGCCAATCGCTGCCTGGAACAAAGTTCGATCATCGGCAACGGGCGATAACCCGCCCGCATGGAGGGCCGCGTCGACCCACGGCTCCGCGTCAGCACGCATTTCCTTCGCGCCGATGGCCATCACGTGACCCAAGGTGTCGGCTAAGTTATGTTCGTTACCGTTCGCCGTGAGAATTGCCGATTTTTCGGTCTCGGCATTGTTGCGAACGAAACCTGCATTGTGGGAGATCAGGGTCTCTGGTGGTAGCCCTTGGCCCTCTACCAACGCTTCCGGAATCCTTAGGTCGACACTGGCGGACATCTCCGAATTAGCAAGAATCGCGCGCGCAACCGCGGCGATTTGACTAGCGGAAAGCTTATCCAGTCGGAATAGAGCAGCGGTCTCCCCTGGCAGCCTAGAGTTGGAAATGCGTTTGCCAAGTATGTCCGCGCCGACGCGCCCGATGATGCGATCGGTCAGCATGACACGGCTCCTCGCAAGACAAATGGATTTTCAACAAACGAGCAGGAATCCGAGAGCCTGCTCACTAGGCCTAAGCTAACGAGTCGAGCCTCGAGATTGTTTCGATTCTCGCTAAGCTCTTCTTGATCGACAAACTTGCCTTCCACCAAATGCGCGCCCTCGATATCGCCGATGACTACGCCATATCGACGCTTAGCCTCGGCCAAGAATTCATCTAACTGCATGCGGTCTTGCGCAATTGTCAAGACCATCGATTTGATGAGCCGGTCGTTTGGCGCGTAGCGGGTGCGCCGAGAAAGCCGTCGGGAGCTGAGACCAATGGCCCGGGACCACGATGCGTGAATCTTTTCCGCATGCAGCCCGTGGCGTGCGATTGCGAGCTCGGACAGTTCAAATACGAGCTCGTCCGGACTTCTATCGGAAACGTCTGCATCCTCATTTCCATCAAAACGCGGCCATTGAAACCACTCACGCATTAGCTTTATACGCTCAGCGTCGGGGAATTCGGCAGCGTCAGCCCGACTCCACCGCTCGTCTTGTCGAATCGACTCAACGTGTGCTCGAACTGCTTTTGGCGACAACCCTTGGTTGAACTGGTAACTGTCGCCCGACAAAGCTCGTACTTTATTGCGCTCTTTAGCAACGATCTCACAGACGATCTCGACCGGTTCGTCGTCACCAACTTGCCTTTTCGCTCTTTCCAAAAAATAGAGGAGCATGTTCAGCCCGGTAATGACGATCAGATGTTCTAGAGCATCGTAGATCGGCATATCCATACTCAGGATCGACAACCAGTCCTCACACATCCGATCGAAGCGCGGATTCTCGAGTTCCGGCAAATAGCCCGCTAGACGCGGCTCATCAGCAAGTTGCGGTTCCCCTTGCAAGGTTCTAGCCAGCCGGTTCATCGGGGCATCGTGATCAAAAAGTCGGCTCGTGAGGATTTGACCGAGTTCAGAGCCTCGTTTCGAGCGGGTGAGCATTAGGTAAAGCAGCTCACCAGTGCGAGCGAAGAACCGTCGATCGTTGCTCATGTTCCCACGAGCGTCGATTTCCATGTCCTCATAGAGTGCGTCGGGGCCAAAGGGAAAGGCGAACTTGGAACTCCATCGCTTATTGCTCCGAGACTCGAACGACGACGAACGCAGCAGCTCGATGGCCTTGGCAAAGTCGTCAAAGCTAGAAAACGCCCGCCTAAGAAAAGACATATCGTCGTCGCCCTTGCCGGTTGCCCCCTCAGCGAACTTGGCAAACCACTGCTTCCACTTTTCCTCATCAGGAAGCGGGCTCTCTGAAATAGCTTCAATGTACGGATTGTTGAAGAGAAGGCCGCGCAAACGAATTTGCCGCTGCGGTCGAAAGCGAACGGTGCATCCCGGCTCATCTTGAGGAAGGAGAGGGCGATGCAAGTTCGAGCCCAATACGCCGAGGAACTCTAGTACCGTCAGATGAGGCAGCTGCTCGTCATAGAGACGATGGCCCCATATGTTCTCATCGACACAGAACGAGACCCTCTCGATCTCTGGCCTTTTAATGATCGAACTCATGCGGGCACCTTCACGGTCACAGGACGAGCGAATCCTCGACCTCCAGGCTCGATATCGATAAAGTTTAACGTCAATGCCGATGCCTCACCGGCGACGTCTTCGTCATCCATGGCCCCCGCCGATCTGCGGACCAACTCAGCTTTTCGCAGCAGCTTGGCCTTGAAAGCCATAAGGTCTTCCAGACATTCGTTCGAGAAGCTCGCCGGCAGCGCACCTTCGGCAACCCGGCACAGGAACTCGTAGCGAATCGGCGTCAGATCGAAAGCTACTGAATTGGCTGGAATAGGAACCAGAGATACGTCGAGCAGTGGCCGGCCAGTCTCCTCGTTGTACTTTATGGACAAACCAACACCGCCTTGCCTTCGAGACGGAGTCTCATAATCACAAAGCACGCTGACGCGCGACTGAGTGAAACCACCAGAGCTCGCAATGAAAATGCGATCGGTATTTTCTAGCAGCAAGCCCGTCATAACACGGTTTAATCCCTTGGCGAGATGCGCCCGAACGGTCTCACTCGCCGGCATCTTGTTTCGCAATGCATCAATAAGTTGCAAGTAGTCTCCGGCGAACCGGAATGCCGTCATCGACCAATGCGGATAACCCGGTTCGTCGTCAGGCAGTGCGAAAAACAGCCTACGACGTTGCGCGTCCAACATGTCTAGAAATTCCGCAGCTCCGCCTTCCAGTCTTGCACTTTCATGCCCCTCCAGATATGTGCCTTGTGCTGCTAAGAATGAGGCAGTCGCTCCATAGATCGGATCGGATGCCACCAAACGGTCAAAGTCATCTTTGAGGCGACCGTCGTCTTTCCCGTAAACTAAAAGTCCGTCGATGGCGTTTGTGGTCTCGTCGCCCACCCCGAAGCTGGCCATAGCTTTGAAGACTGGGCGGTCGGAAATCCTTCGTTTGGGCAAATTGGTTCCGAACGCGTTTGCATAGATGCTCGCCTTTCCGATACTGCCACTCTCCTGAATACGCCCGACGTCCGCGCAGGTCATCAGGTTTTCCTTCGCATCCTTGGCGTCGGAATAGCCGAGAATCATATTCGCGCACAAGGCAAGAAGGTCCCGCACCGGAAGATGCGATCCGTTCAGTCGAGCGACCTCGATCAAGTCACCGAGTCGACGGGCCAGCTTAGCGCCGTCGGATGTGCCCAGCAGCCGTTTGCGGTTTTCGTCGATAGGGCAGACCTTGCCATCCTTTACCAAAGAGCAGTGCCTACAGTTTTCCCATTCCGGATGTCCCGCAATGGCCCTAGCGACCTCGTCGAGCGTCTTACGACTAGTTGTTCGACTCAGGTCGAAGACTGCGAGCCTGTCAGGCGCAGGACCGGCTTGTAGAAATCGCTCTTGCAGAGGTTTTCGTAACGGATGAACTCGGCCTTGCCTTTTGCCTAATTGGCGCAGCCGGTCCAGTAGTTGGCCATGGTTGGCCGCAAGAATGACAATCTCCGAGTCATCCCCTCCGAGTACAGAGCGCTCTAACCGCTCCAAGGGGAGGTCGCTCTCCTCGCCATTGAACTCGGATAGGTCTTTAATGAAAACAGCCAATCGGCCGTCGGCGAGCGGAAGCTCCTTGCTGTTGCCTTTAGCTGACCAGGCCTTCGCATCTCCCCCCATCCTCATCCACAAGGCACGGCAGTGATAAGTCTTTCCGTCACCAGCAGTACCGGCGATCAGCATAGAGCCGGGTGCCTTGGATTCGATATGCCCTACCATTGACTCAAGCAGCGGCGTCGATAACCCAATAGGTTGAATTTTCGCCCTTGCCAGCGCCCCCGCTACGTATTCATCGAACATCGTTAGGTTGTTAGGGGTGGGGCCATAACTCCGGAGAAATCTAACCCAGGCTGCCGCCGGCAATGCGACGGAGGTTCCCTCCGGCTGTTGCGAAGAATCTGTCAAGTTGGTCCCCCTCGGTATCGGTCTCGATCGCATCTCCGTGCGATGCCAGTTCGATGTCCCTCTGCTACCGCAGAGCCACGAACGCAACGGAGTCTCTAGCTTCGCTAGTGGTGAATTATGACTGGTGTATGTGGTTTAGTAGCAGGAGCGAACTTGGACAAGCGGAAGCTCGCGCCGCGCGGGTACACGGCGCATGGAAATGTGAGGCGCGAATCCTCCGCATGCAGTTCGAATCAATCCGGCAGCTCGGCGAATTTTGTCGACGTCCAAGTAACACTTCTTTCATTAATCTTTCGTCGCCTAGCTAACCAAATTCGCCTACCGGCTCATCCCGTGACTGCTATATCACCCCGTTCGCAGCCGGTGTGCGCAATACCGCCGTGTCTCTGCCTGCCGTAGTGGTCGGGCCTCAGCCGCGGCACTCGAGCCCTCCATTGCGCTAACGATCACGCGGATGCAACGTCTTGCTAGCAGTCACCGCGAATCATCATACTTCATCACTTGCCAGCCTCCCAATAAGTTCGGCGGGGCTGTCTATTGTTATGGGTTAGTCAATGCGACGCCGCCTCGGCACGACGTTTCCTGCCGGAGTCTCTATCATGTCGATTACTTGCCGTGCAGGCGTCGAACTGTAGCTGATGTGAATCGGACGATGGCGACCGTAGAAATACAGGCGGTCAAACTCGACGTTATCAATGATCCATTCAACGACCATCGCCATATCCTCATCTTCCACGACGAAATCGCACGCTGCTCCGAGGCGTTCGCAAATGTATCCGCCCCGACGCGTTCTCTCGTGCGCAGCATGCTGGTCCAATTTTGGCGAGATGCGCCCTTTGATCTGAGCGGCCAGTGTTGGCGAGCAAAAGCCAAACGTCAGCTTGACCATGCCGAAATAGTCGATTACCGGATCGATGACATGATGAGCAAGATCAAAAAGCGCATTAAAGCTTTCCGGCTCAACTGGCATATTACCGATGTCATGTGCAGCTTGTGTTTCCCCACATTCAACCAGATCGCGATACGTAAAGTAGCGTCCGCACTTTTGATCTAGCGGCGGAATTGATTTTGATCGAATCAATTTGTACCCGTCCACAGCCAATCGCATTTCATCCAGCTTAGCATCGAAGGTCGCAACGTCAGGGCCGTAGCCGTTGAGATCAAAGACGCCAAGCTCTTCCAATGCTTCTTCAAACAGTACTTGTTCAGAGTAAGACGGTGACTCTTCATTGAGGAAGCGCGACTTCTTGTAGAGGTATGGTGGGGGATACGCCTCGCCATAGTCGAAAATCACCAGCCCTTGCTTACGCAAGTTTATTTTCACTCGTTGTGTCATGCGTGGCAAAGGCGATCCGGAAAAATCGTCAAATTTCATCATGGTCAACTTCCCGGACCGAACGTGGATTTTCAATAAATCTGCACTAGTGACATCACCGTAAAGTAGCGTGCCGCAACCAATATATGCGCGCAGAATCGGGGGAAGACGCTCCACGAGGTCTGTATGAACCTGCAGCGACTCTCCGTCCTCCAGCCATCCCATACCTTGCTCTGCCGACTGGCGGCATGCATCCGAAATTTGCTCTATGTCGGCCAAGCTGAACAGCAGTTCTCGGCCCGCAGACAGCGCCGCAGAGTACCCGCCGAAGAATACCTTCGCGTCAACCTGAAGCTGCGACTCGAGTCTGCTGTATGGAGGTCGCTTGTCGAATTGCAGTAACGCGAAATATACGCGGAGATCGTCCGCTCGCGAGGCCGCTGCACGCTCAAGCATACTCGCCGCATCATCTTTCCTTTCTTTCAGAAACCGTAGGGCGGCTGCGCTCGATCCAAACTCGCGAAGCTCTTGCTGTAGCGCCTGCATTTCCCGTCTAACGGGATCGCGACCAAGCGCCAAGCAAAGTTGCCAGAGTTCATCAAGGGCGCTCCGATGACGGTCGTACAGCAGCGCTGAGCGATCGGGGCGAGGCTTCGCGACAGTGGTACGGTCCGCATGTCCCTCAGCCACGAAGCGTGTCGGTCGGACGGGAGGCACAATCCGTCTGCTACTCTTGACTCGATTAAACCGGAAACGCTGCTCCTGATCTTTGTCCTTGAAGACAAAAAATACGCCGGGCCCTGCCGCGATTGCATCATTCTCGGTGACGCGATCAATGAATTCCTTCAGCTCCGATTGAGAGTAATATTTCTGGAACGTATTTCTCGAGGTTAGAAAACCATCCCCATACGGAATACCGTGAGCGGAATCCTGATTTGCGAGCATCGCAGAGACGACGAGGATATCTTTCGAAAGTGAATATGATGTCTTCAGGGCGTGCTCACGTTCATCTACGTTTTCTATCACGTTTATGACAAATCCGAGATTAACAATTGAGGCCCGAGCGAGCGGCTGATCATTCGCGTAGTGTGGGTCCCAACCCGCAGCCTCAATGCCTAGCCCCTTGAGTCCTCGTACATCATCTCCGCGCCCACACCCATAGTCAAACAGCGAACGAGTTCCATCGAGAAATCCAAAGCGAGAGAGCATTTGTATCGGTGCCGAAAAGCTGTAGCGAGACAATGCAGTGCGATGACGTTCTATAGTGCCAAGTCTGCTCTCGCCCTCCGATTCATCGGGCTCCTCGTTGGCTATGGGAACGAGCGTGTGATCGGCGAGACAATAGCCTCGTTGCTTTATGAGAGCTTCGAATGTTTTTCGGAAGCCGATGCGAGCCGGATCGTCAAATAGTCCGATCTGCTCGGCCGCCCGAGTCAGATGCTCAAAAACCAACCGCTGCGGATGATCGGCCGCAATGAGCAGCTCTTTTCGATGCAGTATCGGGGGGTTAATTGACGACTCGTAGCTCCGATATCGGTACGTCTTCTGATCGAGGTCAATAGACCAGCTGCGGTACAGTGCGGGAAACGCCTCGCCGAAGAAGCTTGGGTAGTCGAGGAGCGACATATCCGACATAGAACGACTTAGCCTGATAACGTTGAAGTCGCTCCCCGCCGTAAGCCTCGTCAGCGCGATACCTTCCTCGACGATGCGTCGCACAGTCTCTGGGATGCACTCCAGAAGTGACACATGAAAATATACGTCCCTTGCAACGACCTTTCCGATATCTGCATCGAGGTGCGGTGCTGGAATTTCCCTGGTCGTTGTCGAGCTCATGTCCTTAACTCTCAATATGGAGACCGTTGGCGAAGGGCCTGCCATCACCACGAGCGAATAGCACCGCCGATTTCCCTCTTGCAACAGGATAACTCGCATCGAGACAGCATAAGCCTCTAGCGAGCGGTACAGGAAGTGGACCGCGACCCATCACGCGTCTTCGAACCCACGGAGATACAGCCACCGCACATGGCTCGGATTCGAACGAATTTCAGACCTATATCACTGCCGTGAGCTGGCAATCGCTGCCGCTCCGTCAGCACTCTCGTGTGTCGACGCCATCCATCTTTGGAGTTCGGTGATGCGCCCATTTCTCTTCTCGAAATCCCGCTGCCTTCGCGCTCGCGTTCACAGTGCATCTCGTTCAGACAGTGGCATGCGTAGGAGAACAACCCTGGCACGGCCTCGGCAACTAGTTCGCCCCGACGCAGCCGCTCAAAGTTTGGGCCCGCACCGCCGGCGTGGACTGGTGCATCGAAGAGGCCGAAGTGCGCTTCGTCGTCGCCCCGAGATGTCAATGACAACATCAGCCGAACGTAGAAACAAAAAACCCCGCGAGCCTCACTGGCTGCGGGGTTTGCTGACTTGCTTATACAACCTTAGACATGTTCTCGGTGGAGCGGAGGAGGAGGATCGAACTGCCAACCTTCGCTCTGCCATTCTGATGTAATGGCTGTTGCTCACACCTCTAAATAGCTCGTGTCCAGAAAGAGGTGTGATGCGCCAAATAACCCCCGAGAATTTTCACTAAATGCGACTTCGGTTGTCACTATTTGTGGGACATTTTTCACTAATAGTGCCATTCGGCATATGCGGAAACTCAAACGTCAATATTCCCCGCTCGCAACGCATTCGACTCGATAAACGCCCGCCGCGGCTCGACATCATCCCCCATGAGGGTAGTAAAGATCCCGTCCGCCGCGATCGCATCCTCGATCTGCACGCGCAGCAACCGCCGCACTGCGGGGTCCATCGTCGTTTCCCACAGCTGCTCGGGGTTCATCTCGCCGAGCCCCTTATAGCGTTGTTTAGAGACGTTGCGTTCAGCATCCGCCAGTAGCCACTTCATAGCGCTCTTGAAGTCCGCCACGGCCATGCTGCGCTCACCGCGTTTGATCACCGCACCAGCCTGAATCAGGCCTTCAAACGTCTTCGCGGTAGTCACTAGCTGCTGATAATCCGCCGTGTGCTGGAATTCTTGGTCGATGACCGAAACCCGCACATTGCCGTGATGCGTGCGCTCGACATGCAGCGACCGCTGTTCGCGAACCGCGTCATACGAAGGCACCACACGCACTTCGTTCTTCAGCGCTTCATCATGCAAAGCGGCATGTAGAGCCTTAGCAGAAGCCTCTGTAGAAGCCTCGGTCGACAGATCGATCGCAACGCCATCCGTGATCGCCTCAAGCGCTGCCGGGTCATACAACCGGCTCAACCGCTCGATCACGCTCTGCGACAGCAGATACGACCGCGCCAGCTCCCCAAGCGCATCACCGGAAATCGCCGCCGCATTCTCCCCAGGCACCAGCTCCGACCCTTGCAGCGCCAACCGCAGCATATGCGCGTTCAACTCCACGTCATCCTTCAGATACCGCTCGTCCTTGCCCGCCTTGATCTTGTAAAGCGGCGGCTGCGCGATATACACATACCCGCGCTCGATCATGTCCGGCATCTGGCGATAGAGGAACGTGAGCAGCAGCGTCCGGATGTGCGCACCGTCGACGTCCGCGTCGGTCATGATGATGATGCGGTGATAGCGCAGCTTGTCGAGGTTGTAATCATCCTTGCCGATGCCGCACCCAAGCGCGGTCACGAGCGTGACGATCTGTTCCGACGACAGCAGCTTGTCGTAGCGTGCCTTCTCGACGTTCAGCACCTTACCGCGCAGCGGCAGGATCGCCTGGAACTTCCGGTCACGCCCTTGCTTGGCCGAGCCACCTGCCGAGTCACCCTCGACGATGTAGATTTCGCACTTGGCCGGGTCCTTCTCCTGGCAATCCGCGAGCTTGCCCGGCAGCCCAACGCCATCGAGCACGCCCTTGCGTCGCGTCATCTCACGCGCCTTCCGTGCAGCATCCCGCGCCCGAGCAGCCTCAACGATCTTCCCGCAGATGATCTTCGCGTCGATCGGCGTCTCCAGCAGAAACTCTTCCAGCGCCTTCGCCACAACCTCTTCAACCGGCGCACGAACCTCGGAAGAAACCAGCTTGTCCTTCGTCTGCGAGCTGAACTTCGGCTCCGGCACCTTCACGGACAGCACGCACGACAGCCCTTCGCGCATGTCGTCGCCGGTCGTCTCGACCTTCGCCTTCTTCGCGATTTCGTTGTCGGTGATGTACTTGTTGATGACGCGCGTCATCGCGGCCCGCAGGCCGGTCAGGTGCGTGCCGCCGTCGCGCTGCGGAATGTTGTTCGTGAAGCACAGCACGTTTTCGTTGTAGCTGTCGTTCCACTGCATCGCGACTTCGACGCCCACGCCGTCCTTCTCGCCGTTGGCAAAGAAAACCGTCGGGTGCAGGTTGGTCTTCGTCTTGTTGATGTACTCGACGAAGCCCTTCACCCCGCCGGCGAACGCGAAATCGTCTTCCTTACCCGAGCGCAGGTCCGTGAGACGAATCCGCACGCCGTTGTTCAGGAACGAAAGCTCGCGCATCCGCTTCGCGAGGATGTCGTAGTGATACTCGACCGTGCCGAAAATGGTCGGATCGGCCATGAAGTGCACTTCGGTGCCGCGGTTCTCGGTATCGCCAACCACATGCATCGGCGACACTTCCACGCCGTCCACGGTCTCGAGCACGCGATCCTGCGCGATGCCGCGATGGAACTCCATGAAACGCTTCTTGCCGTCGCGGCGCACGGTGAGGCGCAGCCAGCTCGACAGCGCGTTCACGCACGACACGCCCACGCCGTGCAGGCCGCCGGACACCTTGTAGCTGTTCTGGTCGAACTTCCCGCCGGCATGCAGCTCGGTCATCACGATTTCAGCCGCGCTACGCTTCGGCTCGTGCTTGTCGTTCATCTTCACGTCGGTCGGAATCCCGCGGCCGTTGTCGGTCACGGAAATCGAGTTGTCGGCGTGAATCGTCACGTGGATGTCGTTGCAGTACCCGGCCAACGCTTCGTCGATCGAGTTGTCGAGCACCTCGAATACGAGGTGGTGCAGACCGGTGCCGTCAGACGTGTCGCCGATGTACATCCCGGGGCGCTTGCGCACCGCTTCCAGACCCTCGAGGATCTGGATCGACGAGGCGCCGTAGCTGCTGTTATCGGGTTGCGAATTGTGCTGTTCACTCATGGATATCTTCCGGTTCTGCGAGGCCACTCTCGTGGCGGCGCGGTGCGTTTCAGCGAGAGAAATCGCCGGGCCGCTCCAGTTTCCTGGCCCGTCCGAAGCGCCGAAAAGGCGCCAAAGGGACGGGTTGTCGGTTCGCCATAAAAACGCCAAAGGGGCTTGCCGCCCCCTGGTGTGTATCGTGATGTCGAGCGCGTCAGATGCGCATCGGCATCACGACATACTTGAACTCATCGTTCTCGGGCACGGTAATCAGCGCGCTCGAGCTGGCGTCGCCGAGGCTCACCTGCACGGTGTCGACCTTCAGGTTCGCGAGCACGTCGAGCAGATACGTGACGTTGAAGCCGATGTCGACGGTATCGCCCTGGTAGGCGATTTCCAGTTCTTCCTGCGCCTCTTCCTGATCGGCGTTGGTCGACATGATCTTCAGCTGGCCCGGCGCGATGATGCAGCGCACGCCCTTGAACTTGTCCGAGGTCAGGATCGCCGCGCGCTGCAGCGAGCGCTGCAGTTCTTCGCGGCCGATCTCGAACGTGTTCTTGTGCGCCTTCGGGATCACGCGCTGGAAGTCGGGGAACTTGCCCTCGACGAGTTTCGACACGAGCTCGACTTGGCCGAACGTGAACTTGGCCTGGGTCTGCGCGATGTCGATGGTGACGGTGTCGTCGATGTCCTCGAGCAGGCGCTGCAGCTCGAGAATCGTCTTGCGCGGCACGATGACTTCCTGGCGGCCGAACGTGCCGCCCTCGAGCTTCATCGACGAGAACGCGAGGCGGTGGCCGTCGGTGGCCACGGCCATCAGCTGGTCGCCGTCGACGACGAGCAGCATGCCGTTCAGGTAGTAGCGGATGTCCTGCTGCGCCATCGCGAAGTGGACCATGCCGAGCAGCTGGCGGAACGACTTCTGCGGGACGGTGAGCGTGGCGCCGAAATCCTTCGCCTGCGCGACGGTCGGGAACTCGTCGGCCGCGAGCGTCTGCAGTGCGAAGCGGCTCTTGCCGGACTGAACGGTGAGGCGCTTGTCGGCGAGCGACAGCGTGACCTGGCCGTCAGGCATCGCGCGCAGGATGTCGAGCAGCTTGCGGGCCGCGACGGTGGTGGCCACCTGGTCGCCGCCGACGCCGAAATCGGCGCGCGTGGTGATCTGCAGCTCCAGGTCGGTCGACAGGAATGAAACGTCCGGGCCGTTCTTGGTGATCAGCAGGTTGGCGAGGATCGGCAACGTATGGCGGCGTTCGACGATGCCGCTGACCGTTTGCAGCGGCCTGAGGAGTGTGTCTCGTTCGGTCTTGACCAGTTGCATAGAGTTCCTTCGTTGAGTAACGGCCTGCAGCGCAGCAGCCTCGCAGCGCCCCGCCGGCCGGGCTCTTGGCCCGCCACCACCGGGGCGGTCAAACCAGTATTGTGCCTCAAAACCGAACCGCCCCCCTTAAATTGGGGCGGAGGCCGAATTATCAAGCGCGCCGCGCGCTCAGCCCTTCAGCGTCTGTTCCAGCACGTGCAGCTCGTGGTTGAGCTGCGCGTCCTTGCTGCGCTCGTCCGCGATCTTGCGCACCGCGTGCAGCACGGTGGTGTGATCGCGCCCGCCGAACAGCTCGCCGATTTCCGGCAGGCTCTTCTGCGTGAGCTCCTTCGCCAGGTACATCGCAATCTGCCGCGGCCGCGCGATGTTCGCCGGACGCTTCTTCGAATACATGTCGGCGACCTTGATGTTGTAGAAGTCGGCGACGGTCTTCTGGATGTTCTCGACCGAAATCTGCCGGTTCTGCACGGTCAGCAGGTCCTTCAGCGCTTCCTTGGTCAACTCGATCGAGATCTCGCGGCCGTGGAACTTCGAATACGCGAGGATCTTGCGCAGCGCGCCTTCGAGCTCGCGCACGTTCGAGCGCAGGTGCTTCGCGACGAAGAACGCGACGTCCTCCGACAGGTTCACGCCTTCCGACTGCGCCTTGCGCATCAGGATCGCGACGCGCATTTCCAGCTCGGGCGGCTCGATCGCGACGGTGAGGCCGGAGTCGAAGCGCGAGATCAGGCGATCGTCGATGCCCGAGATTTCCTTCGGATACGTGTCGCTGGTGATGATCACCTGCGCCTTGTTCGCGACGAGCGCCTCGAACGCGTAGAAGAATTCCTCTTGCGTGCGCGACTTGCCGGAGAAGAACTGGATATCGTCGATCAGCAGCAGGTCGAGCGAGTGGTAATAGCGCTTGAAGTCGTCGAACGCCTTGCGCTGATATGCCTTCACCACGTCGGACACGTATTGCTCGGCGTGGATGTAGCGGATCCGCGCGCCGGCCTTGTCGAGGAGCAGCTGGTTGCCGATCGCGTGGATCAGATGGGTCTTGCCGAGGCCGACGCCGCCGTACAGGAACAGCGGGTTGTACGAGATGCCGGGGTTGTCCGCGACCTGGATCGCGGCGGCGCGCGCGAGCTGGTTCGCCTTACCCGTCACGAAGTTGTCGAACGTGAGCACGGGGTTCAGCTTCGAACGTTCGTACATCGAATCGGCTTCGCCGCCGTTGGCGGGTGCGGCGCCGGGGCCCGGGCGCCACGTGCGGCGGCCGGCGGCCGCTTCATGCGCGGGCAGGCTCGGCAGGTCGATGTCGGCGTCGTCGGCGTTCAGGTGATGCGCGGCGGCCGCCGACGGCGTCATCGGCACGTCGGCCGGCGCGCTGGGCGCGGCGGCGGCATTCGCGGTCAGGTTGGCGGCGATCGCGGCGACCGTCGCCGCAGGCCCGCTCGGCGCCAGCGGCGCGCGCGGGGCGGCCGCGGCGCCTGCGGGGGCGCTGCGCATGCCGGCCTTCGGATCTAGGACGAACTGGATTTCGATCGGCGTGTTCCAGAATTCGCGGGCCAGATCAGAGATCCGACCCGAAAACTGGCTCTTGACCCAGTCCAGCTTGAAGCGGTTCGGCGCGGCGATGGACAGCGTGTTCGCCGACGCATCGAAGGCCACCGGGGCCAAGGGTTTGATCCACGTCACGTACTGCTGGGGCGTCAGCTCGCGCTCCAGCAGTGCGGAACAGTGTTGCCAGAAATCGTTCATCAAGTAACTGTCGTTTTTTGCATGCACAGCGCGGCTCGCCGGCGCCCTTGTCGCGGTTGCGCAACAAGGCCCGAAGCGGTCGTGCGAGCGTGCCTCGGACGCCTGCTCACACAGTGTTGGCGGGGCAGGCGCGGGCCGAAGCGGCGTGCGGGATTCTTGGAGATAAGGCGAGATTCTACCGCCAAACGCGGCCACAGCGCGAGTTATCCACAGGCCGGGGTTGTGGGTCGCGGGGCCGGATCGGCGTGGGCCGGCACAGGCGGACGACTCCTAAAGTATTGACCGTCAAGAGAAAAACGGTTTAAATAGCGGGTTCCGCGAAAACCAATCCTGTATTCCCGGCGATTGCGTTCGCCCGAATGCCTCCGGTTAAGGGCACGCGGTCCCCTGAATTTCGACATTCTCGAACAAGTGAGAACATCATGAAACGTACTTACCAACCGTCCGTGACGCGCCGCAAGCGCACCCATGGCTTCCGTGTCCGCATGAAGACGGCAGGTGGCCGCAAGGTCATCAACGCTCGCCGCGCGAAGGGCCGCAAGCGCCTCGCCATCTAAGGCAGGTTGCGCGCTGTGTCCGCCGTCCGCAGTCCTGCGGAAGGTGCCGTCGAGCCGGGTGCGAATCCGTCGCAGACGAAAGCCGCCTTCCCGAAAGCTGCGCGACTTCTGAAAACGGATGAATTTTCATCCGTTTTTCGTTTGCGCCCCTGGCGGCGTTCCGCGCACTTCGTGATCTACGGCAAGCCGACAGGCCAGCCCGCCCGTCTGGGGCTCGTCATCGGCAAGAAGTATGCGCCGCGTGCAGTCACGCGCAACCTCGTGAAGCGGCTGGCGCGCGACGCGTTTCGCCTGCGCCGGGCCGAATTCGCCGGTTACGACCTGCTGCTGCGGCAGCACACGCGCTTCGACAAGAAAGCGCTGCCGAGTGCGGCTTCCGCCCCGCTCGCGGCGATGTGCGCGGCCGAAATCCGCGAACTGCTCGACAGGGCAGTCCGGGAGATCGCGCGCCGGGCGTCGAAGCCCGCGTCCGAGTGACGCATCCGTCCGTGGTGCGGCGTTCGCGCCCGCCCGGCCGGTTTTGACGCGGCGTCGAACGGCGCCGCCCAAGGTATGGAAACGGTATTGATCGCCTTGCTGCGCTTCTACAAGGTTGCCGTGAGCCCGATGCTCGGCAACCGTTGCCGTTTTTATCCTTCCTGTTCGGATTACGCGCGCGAGGCAATCCAGTATCATGGCGCCGCGCGCGGCACGTATCTCGCCGTCAGGCGCGTGTGCCGATGCCATCCGTTTTCCGCGGGCGGCATCGACCTCGTCCCGCCGCCCAACTCCGACACTCGCGCTCGCGGCGAAGCCGACGCGCGGTCCCATCGACTCTGAGACAACGCATGGATATCAAACGCACCGTCCTATGGGTGATCTTCTTCATGTCAGCTGTCATGCTGTACGACAACTGGCAGCGCGACCATGGACGCCCGTCGATGTTCTTCCCGAGCGCCACGCAGACGGCCCCCGCGGCTGCCGGCGGTGCATCGGGCACGGGCGCGACGACGACCGCAGGTGAAGTGCCTGCCGCAGCCGCAGGCGCCGCACCGTCGACGACGGCACCGGCCGCGCAGGCGCAGCTCGTGAAGTTCTCGACCGACGTGTATGACGGCGAAATCGACACGCGCGGCGGCACGCTCGCGAAGCTGACGCTGAAGAAGCAGGGCGACGGCAAGCAGCCGGACCTGTACATCACGCTGTTCGACCACACGGCCGGCCACACGTATCTCGCGCGCTCGGGCCTGCTCGGCGGCGACTTCCCGAACCACAACGACGTCTACACGCAGCTGAACCCCGGCTCGACGTCGCTGACGGGCGACCAGAACACGCTGAAGCTGTCGTTCGAATCGCCGGTGAAGGGCGGCGTGAAGGTCGTGAAGACCTACACGTTCACGCGCGGCAGCTACGTGATCGGCGTCGACACCAAGATCGACAACGTCGGCACGGCACCGGTCACGCCGACGGTCTACATGGAACTGGTGCGCGACAACACGGCCGTCGAAACGCCGATGTTCTCGCATACGTTCCTCGGGCCGGCGGTCTACACGGACGCGAAGCACTTCCAGAAGATCAACTTCAGCGACCTCGACAAGAACAAGGCCGACTTCGTGAATTCCGCCGACAACGGCTGGGTCGCGATGGTGCAGCACTACTTCGCGTCGGCCTGGATTCCGCAGCAGGGCGTGAAGCGCGACATCTACGCTGAAAGGATCGACCCGACGTTGTACCGCGTCGGTGTGAAGCAGCCGGTCGCGGCGATCGCGCCGGGCCAGTCGGCCGACGTGCAGGCACGCCTGTTCGCCGGTCCGGAAGAAGAGCGCATGCTCGAAGGCATCGCGCCGGGCCTGGAGCTCGTGAAGGACTACGGCTGGGTGACGATCATCGCGAAGCCGCTGTTCTGGCTGCTCGAGAAGATCCACGGCTTCGTCGGCAACTGGGGCTGGGCGATCGTGCTGCTGACGGTCCTGATCAAGGCCGTGTTCTTCCCGCTGTCGGCCGCGAGCTACAAGTCGATGGCGCGCATGAAGGAAATCACGCCGCGCATGCAGGCGCTGCGCGAACGCTTCAAGAGCGATCCGCAGAAGATGAACGCCGCGCTGATGGAGCTGTACAAGACCGAGAAGGTCAATCCGTTCGGCGGCTGCCTGCCGGTCGTGATCCAGATTCCGGTGTTCATCTCGCTGTACTGGGTGCTGCTCGCCTCGGTCGAAATGCGCGGTGCGCCGTGGATTCTGTGGATTCACGACCTGTCGCAGCGCGATCCGTTCTTCATCCTGCCGGTGCTGATGGCCGTCTCGATGTTCGTGCAGACGAGCCTGAACCCGACGCCGCCGGACCCGGTCCAGGCGAAGATGATGAAGTTCATGCCGATCGCGTTCTCGGTGATGTTCTTCTTCTTCCCGGCCGGTCTGGTGCTGTACTACGTCGTGAACAACGTGCTGTCGATCGCGCAGCAATACTACATCACGCGCAAGCTCGGCGGCGGCAAGAAGGCCTGACGCCCGCCGCACACGCGGGCGGCCAGCCGCCCGCGATGCACGTAAAAAAGCCGCATGGTTTATTCCATGCGGCTTTTTCGTTTCCGGAGGATGGAGATGCGGTGGCGTGTGGGGAGGTCGACCGCCGCCGTTCAGGCCTTCTTCGCGTCGATTTTCGCGTCGCTGCCGTAGAACTGCTCGATCAGTTCCTGAACGAGGTAACGTTGATGCGGCGGCAGCGCCTCGATCTTCGACGCGAGTTCGATCGTCTCGGGCGTCGGCGGATAGCGCTCGTCGCGCGGCAGCGGTTGCGGCGTCGGATGTTCGGTCACGCTCGGCGACGGGCCGTAATGCAGCCAATGCAGTTCGACGCGCAACCAGTCGGCGAGCGTTTCGAGTTTGTCCGGCGTCGGAATCGTCCGGCCGGTCAGCCATTTGTGCGCGGTTTGCGGTGAAACCGGCTGCGCGCCATGGTGACGCAGATTGAACCGGTTCGCGAGTTCGGTCGCGCCGGTGATCTTCTCCGGGCTGCGCCTCAAGGCGAATTTCAGGCGTTCCGAAAACGCTGATTTTTCTTCGGGTGTCGGCATGGGGGTGATTGTGCAATTCCACCGACGCCTTTCAGACAACCATATAGGCTAAACATAGCTCGTTTGGATGAATCCCAACCTGCCGCGGGCCGTGTCGAGGAATTGGGGGCGCAGCGTTGGGCCAATCCGGCAGGCCTGTTCGTCCGAAATGGACAGTATGTGCGAGCGTGGAATTGAGACTCGCCTTAGCTCCGTCGGGATAAATTCGGGCGATTCCGAAACCGACGCGGCGTCCGGTGGCGCGCCGGCCGGCACGCTACAATGCCGGCGTCCCGATGCCCGCACCGTTGCGCGGGCGCATCATTGACCATCCGTTCACCCGATTCATCCGATTCCCATGCTTGCTACCGATTCCGATCCGATCGTCGCCATTGCCACCGCTGCCGGCCGGGGTGGCATCGGCGTCGTCCGCGTGTCGTTCGGGCGCGGCGGCGAGGCGGCCGCGTTGCCGCTGATCGACGCGTTGTGCGGGCAGCGGCTCGCGCCGCGCCATGCGAGCTACGTGCCGTTCCTCGACGAGCACGGCGCGCCGCTCGACCGCGGGATCGCGCTGTATTTCCCCGCGCCGCATTCGTACACCGGCGAGCACGTGCTGGAACTGCAGGGGCATGGCGGGCCGATCGTGATGCAGCTGCTGCTGCAGCGCTGCCTGGATGCGGGGCGCGGCTTCGGGCTGCGGCTCGCGGAACCGGGCGAGTTCACGCGGCGCGCGTTTCTGAACGACAAGCTGGACCTTGCGCAGGCCGAGGCCGTCGCCGACCTGATCGAGGCGAGCACCGAAGCGGCGGCGCGCTCGGCCGGGCGCTCGCTCGACGGCGCGTTCTCGCGACAGATCCACGCGCTCGTCGAGGATGTGATCACGCTGCGAATGCTGGTCGAGGCGACGCTCGATTTCCCGGAAGAGGAAATCGACTTCCTGGAGGCGGCCGACGCGCGCGGCAAGCTCGCGAAGATCCGCGAGCAACTGGCGCACGTGCTCGGCGACGCGCGGCAGGGCGCGCTGCTGCGCGAGGGGTTGTCGGTCGTGCTCGCGGGGCAGCCGAACGTCGGCAAGTCGTCGCTGCTGAACGCGCTGGCCGGCGCGGAGCTGGCGATCGTCACGCCGATCGCGGGCACGACGCGCGACAAGGTCGCGCAGACGATCCAGGTCGAAGGGATTCCGCTGCACATCATCGATACGGCCGGGTTGCGCGAGACGGAGGACGAAGTCGAGCGGATCGGGATCGCGCGGACATGGAGCGAGATCGAGCGCGCGGACGTCGTGCTGCACCTGCTCGATTCGCGCACGGGGATGACGGCGGACGACGAGTCGATCGCGGCGCGGTTCCCGGACGGCGTGCCGGTGGTGCGGGTGCTGAACAAGACGGATCTGACCGGCGTGCCGGCGTGCGTCGAGCATCCGGCGGCCGAAGGCGACCTGACCGAGGTGCACCTGTCGGCGAAGCGCGGCGACGGGATCGACATGCTGCGCGCGGAGTTGCTGCGAATCGCGGGGTGGCAGGCGGGGGCCGAAGGCGTTTATCTGGCGCGCGAACGGCATTTGATTGCGCTGCGGGCTGCGCAGGAGCATCTGGCGCAGGCCGCCGATCATGCGGAGCAGCGGGCGCAATCGCTCGATCTGTTTGCGGAGGAGCTGCGGTTGGCGCAGGAGCAGCTCAATGCGATTACCGGCGAGTTCACTTCGGATGATCTGCTGGGGGTGATTTTCAGCAGGTTCTGTATCGGGAAATAAACGGCCGCCCAAGGTTGTCCAGGGTCGTCCCCCGGCAGTCCGGATCAATCGGCTGATCCGATCCGGACGGCGTCATCGCGGCAGCCGAAGCGGAAATGCATCAATCCCAATGGCGATGATGATGGTAATACCCGCCATCACCGTAATACCCGCCACCATCAGGCACCACGATGCAGCCGCTCAACAACACGGCCACGCCGGCAATCAGCAAAAGGGTTTTCTTCATCGCGTTCACCTGCTCGGATTCGACATGAATCCAGCATAGCGAGCGCCGTCAACAGCGGCTGTAAGCGATCGTTTCCCGGTGCCGCAATCCGTAACGGCGGATTATTCCGGTCACAATGACCGTAACAAATCGCCAATCCGCAGACGTTTTCACGCCACGACGACGCAGTTTCGCCCCGCATCCTTCGCGTGGTACAGCGCGGCATCGGCAGCTTCGATCAATGCATCGGGCGTCGACAGATCCTCGGCCGACACCGTCGCGCAACCGACGCTGACGCTCACGCGCCCCGCCGGCGACGAAGGCATCGGGAGATCGAGCCGCAGCACCGCTTCGCGCGCTTCCTCGGCAACGACCCGCGCACCGCGCGCGCCGGTGTTCGGCAGCACGATCGCAAACTCCTCGCCGCCATAGCGCGCGACGATATCGGCGGGGCGCCGCACCGCACCGGCCAGCGCATTCGCGACGGCGATCAGGCATGCATCGCCCTTCACGTGACCGAACGCGTCGTTGTAGGCCTTGAAGTGATCGACGTCGACCATCAGCAGCGACAACGGCTCGCTTTGCCGCCGCGCCTGCAGGAACAGCGTATGGAAATGATCGTTGAAGTGGCTGCGGTTGAACGCGCCTGTCAGCCCGTCGCGCGCGGACGAACGAACCAGCGTCGCATGTGCTTCGAACAGCTGCTGATACAGCTTCGTCACTTCCCACGCGAGCACGCACACCAGCACGCCGGGCGTGAACATGCTGAACACGCGCGCGAGATACCAGCCGACGGTGAAGCGGTTCGTGGTCAGCAGGTTCAGCGTCGTGTCGGTGAGGCCGGCGAGCACCGCGATCGCGACCCACAGGTCGAGCGTCGTGCGCAGCCGGCCGGCGGCCAGTACGGCGACGAGCGCGAGCGCATTGAGGATCCACACGACCAGCGCGATCCCGTTGACGGGCAGCTCGGCCGCGTCGGCCGGCGGATGGAACGCGGGCGGCAGGGCCACGTTCAACGCGAGCATGCACAGCAGCGCGGCCGCGACGGCCGGGCCGCCAACCAGCGCGAACGTCCACAGGCGCGTCTGCGCGGCGCCGACCGGCGCACGCGTGAGTCGCTCGCGCGCGAGCAGCGCGGCCATCACGAAGCAGGGAAAGCCGGCATGCCAGAAGACCCACATCCACGCGGCACTTTGCGGACGCGCGCCGAGCAAGCCCTGCGGCGCGAACACGCCGGGAAAGGTGAGCAGCTGCAGCGCGACGGCGAGTGCGGTGAATGCATAGGCGCCGCCGAGCGCACCGAGCACGGGCTGGCGGGTGACGGTGAATTGCGCGCCGAGGAAGAAGGCGGCGATGCTCGCGGTGGTGAACACGGTCAGCGCGCACATCGGCATGAACGGCTCGACGACCGGCAGCGCGACGTTCGCGTGCGGCACGGCGATTCCGAGCGCGAGCACGATGACGAGCGCCGTCAGCGCGCCGAACCAGAGCTGACGACGCGACGTGTGCTGGATCAGAATGCCTTCCATGGATTCCCCCCGGGCGCTCGTGCGGTCATGCCCGGTCTTGGCGCCGGGCAGCATGCATCCGGCCGCGATGCGACCGGTGCGCCCGATCCTATCGCGTTATTCGCGCGCGCTCAAATCCCGAGGCCGGGGCCGAAGTTGCCGGCGACCCAGCGCGTGACGGCATCGACGTCCGCATAGTCCTGTTCGGGCAGGCCGTCGAGCATCGACAGCACTTCGTTGCTCGCGCCGGCGCAGCGCGCGGCGTCGACGATCGCATCCTTGTTCGCCGGGTAGCGGACGGCGGCCAGCACGTCGGCGATCTGCAGATCGATCGCTTCGCCGGGGATATCGTGCGGAGGGAGGGCGGATTTGTCGTTCACGTCGGCGTCTCGCTGGTTGAGCGGGAATCGGTTCTTCGCGGAAGGGGCCCCGTTCGGATCGGGGCGACCGGCCCGGACGGAGTGCCTGCGGAGATGGCGATCGACTCAGTGCCCGCGCCGCACGCGGCGCCACGGATGCTTCCAGTCGATATGCGGTGCGTTTTCGTCGCGCGGATGCTGGCGCCGATGTTCCTGCCACAGTTCGTCGGAGAACAGCGCAGCCACGATCACGAGTGGCAATACGAGAAAGATGCCGAGTATGACTTGCTCGATCACGATAGCCTCCTTGCGGTGGCAGGAACCCTTGCTCCCATTCTAGGCTCTGAACTTCGCCCGCGGACAACTTCTTGCAGCGCGGAACGCGCCTGTTCGCGATGCCGCGGCCGGACGCTTGACGTGCACGCGGGCATCAAAAAGGACATGAACATGCAACTCCAGAACGACAAGCACTCGCTTGCACTGCGGCCGCTGGAGCGCCAGGACCTGCGCTTCGTTCACGAGCTGAACAACGACGCGAAGATCATGCGCTACTGGTTCGAGGAGCCGTACGAAACCTTCTCTGAGCTGTCGCAACTGTATGACCGCCACGTGCACGACCAGCGCGAGCGCCGCTTCGTCGCGGTCGATCCGCAAGACGAACTGGTCGGCCTCGTCGAGCTGATCGAGCTCGACTACATCCATCGTCGCGGCGAGTTCCAGATCATCATCGCGCCCCAATGCCAGGGGCGCGGCTACGCGGGCCAGGCGACGCGCCTCGCGATCGAATATGCGTTCAAGGTGCTGAACATGCGCAAGCTGTACCTGATCGTCGATACGTCGAATGCGGCGGCAATCCACGTATACGAGAAATGCGGATTCCAGCACGAGGCGGAATTGAAGGAAGAATTTTTCGGAAATGGCGCGTATCACAACGCTTATCGCATGTGCATCTTCCAGCGCGATTATTTCGAGCGGCCGCAATCGGTCTGAATAAAGCCGGGTAAAAACAGTGGCCAAGACGCCCTGCGGCCACGCGCTGCGGGGCGCCCGGCCCATTCGGGAAAATACGGGTAAATACGAGTGCGCTTATACCTGGCATTTTTCTTGTATCAGGTAATTCCGGTACCGCACTGCGGTAAATTCATATCGTTTCGGATGACTTTATGTGCAATGCATCAAAACGATCCCGATATCGAAATGAATTATCCAAACCGTTCAATCGGCGTATTGCGATTTCGCTGACAGTCTTGCTGGACAGTACTTTGCGCCCGGCGGCGCGGGCAAATTCACCCGATGGCAGATAACGCCGCGTGCGTGCGGCAAGCAAAAAATCGGGTGCGCGCAGGGTGCGACAATTCGCCGCTATTGCGATCGCACAACAAATGTGCTTGATATCGCTTGCCGGTCTTCTAAAGTGAAAAACGCGGGTTCACGATCACCTTTAAACACATAGCTAACCGAGCCTGGTGCCCGCAAGCCTGGAGACAGAACATGATGAAACGTACCGGTGTCCTCTTTGCCCTTGTCGGCGCATTTTCCGTGGTGTCGATCGCCCAGGCGGGCGGCGATGCGGCTGTCCAGCCGAAGCAGGAAATCCAGCTGACGAAGAATGCGTGGGGCTGTCTGTCGAAAGACAATCTGGACTCCGTACTGAGTCACGAGCGTGACGGCAAGTCGCAGGCGAAGCAGCAGTATTTCGACGACTACCGTTGCCTGTCGGTGCCGGAAGGCCAGCGTTTCCGCGTGGTGTCGGTCGATCAGGGCGACGTCCAGTTCGTCAGCGCCGACAACAGCGACCAGCAAGGCCTCTGGACCGATTCGCGCTTCGTCAAGCAGTAACCGCACGCGCATCTCTCGCACGCGCACGCCGGCCGGAACCGCCGGCGGCGCGGCACGAACGCGGCCCGGCCGATGCCGGGCCGTCGTGCTGTGGAGCGCCCGTCACGCGCCGGGCGCCGCGCATTCGGTATCATCACGGCCCGACCGAACCGAATGCCCGCCCGGGCCGTATCCGCATGGCGCTGAAATCCACGATCTACAAAGCCGAGCTGCAAATCGCCGACATGGATCGGCACTACTACGCCGATCACGCGTTGACGGTCGCCCGTCACCCGTCGGAAACCGACGACCGGATGATGGTGCGCATCGTCGCGTTCGCGCTGTTCGCGCACGAGCGTCTCGAATTCTGCAAGGGGCTGTCGGACGTCGACGAACCCGATCTGTGGCAGAAGGACCTGACGGGCGCGATCGACGTGTGGATCGAGGCTGGCCAGCCCGACGAACGGCGCATCTCGAAGGCGGCCGGCCGCGCCGGCCAGGTCACGGTGATTGCGTACGGCGGCAAGACCTCGGACATCTGGTGGCAGGGCGTGCGCAGCAAGGTGGAGCGACTGCGCAACGTCCAGGTGCTGTCGCTGGCCGACGGTGTCGCGGCCGCGCTCGGGCGTCTCGCCGAGCGGACGATGCGTCTGCAGTGCACCGTCCAGGACGGCGCCGCCTGGATCTCGAGCGCCGATCACGATCCCGTCGCGGTCGAATGGACGGTCCTGAAGGCGCGCGCCGACGCGTGACGGCCGGCACTCAGCCGAGCGCGGCGGGCGGCCCCTTGAATTCCAGCATGTTTCCTTCGGGATCGAACAGATAGATAGACGGCCCGTAGCCGCCGGCGCCGTAACGTTCGGCGGGGGCGCCGGGGCGCGCGCCATGCGCGGCGAAATGCGCGATCAGTGCTTCGGGGTCGAATGGCTCGACGCGCAGGCAGAGATGGTCGAGATTGCGGCCGGTGCCGGGCGGGCCGCTGTCGGGGCGGTCGATCGGGCCGCCGACCGACAGCAGGTCGATCAGCGCGTCGCCGGCGCGCAACTGTACGAGGCCCAGGTCGGGTTGTTCCTTCTCCACGTGGCAGCCGACGGCATCGCAGTAAAAGTGCGTCATCGCAGCCATGTCGGTCACGCGTAGCACGACGTGATCGATCGCGCGGATGGTCGGTTTCATGAGCGGGCACTCCTTCGCGGATGGCGTGCACCGAGTGTAGACCGCGCCGACGACGTATGCCGGAACGCGGCGCGATCGACGGACGAAAAAAAGCCCGTTCACGCAGAGCGGAACGGGCTTAATCCATATCAGGAGGAGACATGGAGGAGACAGTTCCAACTATACACACGGCGATGGTGCGTTGCAATATTCCGAGTGTAAAAAATGGTCAGGACGGCGATTTGTCGCATCCGCACTGCAGCAAAATGGTGACGCGATGATGACGAAAGCGGCGTCCACGCAGCGCTTGCGCGGCTTTTCGTCCGATTGAACGGTTTCGACGCGCCTTCGATTGTGTCCCCGATTTCGTCGGCGCGAATCACAGAGCAAGATTCAGGGCGCGACGGCCCATGCCGATGTCTAGAGTAGGCACCATCTACACTGGAGAGTGCGAGGTTCAGATGAAAACCGCCTATTCGACTGACGATGCCCGCTGGGGCGCCGTGACCGCCCGCGATCCGCATGCGGACGGCGCGTTCTTCTATGCCGTGCGCACGACCGGCGTGTTCTGCCGCCCAAGCTGCGCGTCGCGGCTGCCGCGGCGCGAGCACGTGTCCTTCTTTGCCGATCCGGCCGCCGCCCGCGCGGCCGGCTTCCGCCCGTGCAAGCGCTGCCAGCCGGAAGGGCTGCCGCGCGAGCTCGAGATCGTCAACCGCGCGTGCGCCGTGCTCGACGCGCATCCGGAGCGGCTCACGCTGCAGCAGTTGAGCGACGCCGTGCACGTGAGCCCGTTCCACCTGCAGCGGTTGTTCAAGCGCGTGGTCGGCGTGTCGCCGCGGCAGTATCAGGCCGCGCAGCGCGGCGCCGCATTGCGCGAGGCGCTGCAAAGCGGGCAGCCGGTCACGCAGGCGGCCGTCGACGCGGGGTTCAATTCGCCGTCGCGGCTTTACGCATCGGTGCCGCGCGAGCTGGGGATGGCGCCGTCCGCGTTCCGTCGTCAGGGCGCCGGCCTGCGAATCGATTATGCGACCGCGTGGACGCCGCTCGGCACGGTGCTCGTTGCCGCGACCGAACAGGGCATCTGCCGGATCGCGTTCGGCGACGAACCGGCGTCGCTCGTCGGCGAACTGAAGGATGCGTTCGCGCGTGCCGAGCTGGTCGAATCGCCGTCGCGGCTCGCGCCGTTCGTCGCGCAGATCCGCGCGTATCTGGACGGCACGCGGCACGCGTTCGACCTGCCGCTCGACATCGCGCCGACCGCGTTCCAGCAGCGCGTGTGGGAAGCGCTGACGCATATCCCGTACGGCGAGACGCGCAGCTATTCGGAGATCGCCGAGGCGCTGGGCGCGCCGCGCGCGGTGCGGGCCGTCGCATCGGCCTGCGCGTCGAACCCGGTCGCGCTCGCGATCCCGTGCCACCGTGTCGTGCAGAAGGGCGGCGCGCTCGCAGGATATCGCTGGGGCGTGCGCCGCAAGGCGACGCTGCTCGCGTCCGAGGCGCGTCATGTGCGCGACGATGAAACCGAAGCCGTTGCGGAGGGCCACGCAGTTTGAGCATCGATAAAACCACGATGACGTCGATCGCGGACGGCGGCCACGTGCCGCCGTCCGCGCAGATGGCGTTGCGCTTCAAGGCGCCGTACGACTGGGCGCGCGTGCTGCGCTTCTTCAGCGGACGGGCGATTCCGGGTGTCGAACAGGTCGTCGACGGCATGTATCGCCGGATCGTCGATCTGAACGGCGACGCGGGCAGGCTCACCGTCACGAAGCATCCGCGCCGGCATTGCCTGATCGCGACGCTCGAGGGGGCGGCCGCGCGGCATGTCGACGATGCATTCGCGCACCGCGTCGCATCGATGTTCGACCTCGGCGCCGACCCGGCCGCGATCGGCGGCGGACTCGCGCGCGACCCGTGGTTCGCGCCGCTCGTCGAGGCCGCGCCGGGGCTGCGCGTGCCGGGCGCCTGGTCGGGGTTCGAGCTTGCGGTGCGCGCGATCGTCGGCCAGCAGGTGAGCGTGAAGGCGGCGACGACGATCGTCGGCCGGCTCGTCCAGCGGGCCGGCGAGCGCGTCGTGCACGACGACGGCATGGCGGCGCCGGACGGCGCCCCCGCGTGGCGTTTCCCGACGCCGGATGCGCTCGCCGCATGCGATCTGGAGAAGATCGGGATGCCCGGCAAGCGGGCCGCGGCGCTGACGGGCATGGCGCGCGCGGTGGCGGCCGGCCACGTGCCGCTTGATCCGGCGCAGGCCGATCTCGCGACGCTGCGCCGCGCGTGGCTCGACCTGCCCGGCATCGGCCCGTGGACCGTCGAATACATCGCGATGCGCGCGTGGCGCGACCCGGACGCGTGGCCGGCGTCCGATCTGGTGCTGATGCAGTCGATTGCCGCGCGCGATCCGTCGCTCGACCGGCTCGCGAGCCAGAAAAGCCGGACCGAAGGCTGGCGGCCGTGGCGCGCGTATGCGGCGCTTCATTTGTGGAACGACGTGGCGGACCGGGCCGGCGGCGCGCGCGGCGGATGACGGTCGCCGCCGCAGGCCGGCGGGTGCGACCGGGCAGGGCCGCGACGCAACCCGCAAGGGGCGTCACGCCGGCAGTGATCGGTCGGTGATCCTCACGGTTGCGACGTTTGGCGGCGATGGGCGATCAACCCGCTCCGGTGTCCGTTGCTCCGGCGCGTACGATCGACCCGGCCGCGACGACGATGCATCGCGGGTTCGGCAGAACGGGTTGCACCTGATGGCGCTGCCGTGCTCGTCGCTCACGTTCCTTCCGACGAATGTCGCGTGATCGCCGCGTCCGTCGGCGCCGACGACGGTCGGCTGTGCGCGCGGCGTTCGCGGCCATCGGCCCGCCAGACGGCCCGCAGCGGCCGGCGCGCACCGCCCGGCGCCACCTCAAGCGCGTGTGACGGCGAGATGTTAAAGTGCCCGCTACCAACGAAGCGACCAATAATCCAGCCGGCCGCGTGCGGCATTCCGCGCGCGGCCGTCACGCACTTGCGTCTCCATGTCGAACACCATGACTCACCGCCAGTCCGAACTGCTGCTGAATCGTCTCGAAGCGCTGAGCTCGGGCCCGACGCGGCAGCATCTGCCCGACGGCCTGCGCGGCATCGAAAAGGAAAGCCTGCGCGTGACGCGCGACGGGATGATCGCGTTCACGCCGCATCCGCGCGCGCTCGGTTCGGCGCTCACGCACCCGTCATTGACGACCGACTATTCCGAAGCGTTGATCGAACTGATCACGCCGGCGGAAGGCGACGCGTCGGTCACGCTCGAACGTCTCGACGATCTGCACCGCTACGTGTATGCGTCGCTCGGCGACGAGATGCTGTGGAACGACTCGATGCCGGGCCTGTTGCCGGCCGATGATGAAATTCCGATCGCCGACTACGGCACGTCGAACATCGGCCGCCTGAAGACGGTGTACCGACGCGGCCTCGCGTATCGCTACGGCCGCACGATGCAGTGCATCGCCGGCATCCACTACAACTATTCGCTGCACGAGGAAGTGTGGCGGCGCCTGCATGCGGAAGAGGGCTCGACGGCCACGCTCGTCGATTACCAGTCGGAGCGCTATCTCGCGCAGATCCGCAACTTCCGTCGCCGCAGCTGGCTCCTGATGTACCTGTTCGGCGCATCGCCGGCGCTCGACGCGAAATTCCTGCGCGGCAAACCGCACAAGCTCGACGCGTTCGATGCCGATACGCTGTACCGGCCGTACGCGACGAGCCTGCGGATGAGCGACCTCGGTTACTCGAACACGACCGCGCAGGCCGCGCTGCACGTCGACTACAACACGCTGCCCGGCTATCTCGATGCGCTGTCGAAGGCCGTGAGCGAGCCGTATCCGCCGTACGAGGCGATCGGCACGCATCGCGACGGCGAGTGGATCCAGATCAACACGAACGTGCTGCAGATCGAGAACGAGTTCTACTCGACGATTCGGCCGAAGCGCGTCACGTATTCGGGCGAGCGTCCGCTGCATGCGCTCGCGTCGCGCGGCGTGCAGTACATCGAAGTGCGCTGCCTCGACATCGATCCGTTCGAGCCGACCGGCATCGCGCTGGAGACTGCGCGCTTCATCGACGCGTTCCTGCTCGCCTGCGCGCTCGACGAAAGCCCCGCGCTCGACTGCGACGCGTACAAGGAAGCGAATGCGAACTTCGGCAGCGTGACGATGGAAGGGCGCAAGCCGGGGCTCACGCTGGTGCGCGACGGCCAGCCGGTCACGCTGCAGGCGTGGGCGGACGACTTGATGGCCGATATCGAGACCGTCGGGCGCCGTCTCGACGAGATCCGCGGCGGCGACGAGCATGCGCGCGCGATCGCCGCGCAGCGCGAGAAGCTCGCCGATCCGGAGCGCACGCCGTCGGCGCGCGTGCTGCGCACGATGCGCGAGAACGGGCAGTCGTTCCTCGCGTTCGCCATCGCACACAGCGAAGCGCATGCCGCGCATTTCCGCGCGAACCCGCCGTCGGCGGAGACGATGCGCGCCGAGCAGGCGCTCGCGGCGAAGTCGCTGGCCGAGCAGGCCGAGCTGGAAGCGAAGGAGGCCGGATCATTCGACGCATTCGTCGCGGCCTATCGCGCCTATACGCTGAACCGCTTCAGCGTGTGATGGCCGTCGCCCGCTGCGCGTCGCGCGGCGGGCAGGCCGGCTGCGGGCCGGATGGTCGCGCGGTCATGCGCCCGGCCCGGTTCCAGCCGCTTCAGTGATGCGCGTACGTGTCGCGATCGACCACGCGCGGCAGCGCCGGCTTTCCTGATTCCACATTCGCATGGCCGTCGCTGCCGCGGCCGGCCGCGTCGCGCGCTTGGGCGGCGCGCTGCATGATCGCCTGCATGTTTTGCGGAAAGTCGGGACCGCTGGCGAGACTCGGCCGATAGCCGGCGGCCTGCAGTTCCGCGAGTTCCTGGCGAACTTGCGCGCGCGTCAGCGTCGACGCAGCCTGCGCCTGGGCTTGGGCAGCGACGGCCGAGCCGATCAGCACCAACGCGTACGCCGCAAGTTTCATGGTCTTCATCGTGTTTGCTCCGTGTGGGTTCCGGAGCCGCGCCTTCGTCGGCACGGACGGAATCGATGCAGCGAGTCTAGGCTTCGGATGCCAAACGAAACACCCTGCGTCCCGTCAGTCACCTTTGCCGGTTGAGCAACATTGCGCCGGCGGCTTGCTGGCGCGCGCGTCAGCGGGGCGCCAGCGGTCGTTCAGCGTGCGGCTGACGCCGTGTATCGGCACCGCGCGCATCGGGGTTGCCCTCCTTGTAGAAGCGCGATGCGCCTCCTAACCTCTTTTAAGCGACTGATCGGTCGGCGTTGCGGCATGGTTGCATGCGCAAGCGTCGGATGATCGTTGCGGCCGTGGAACGGACGTTTGAACGGGATCGAGGTGTGTGCAGGCGTTGATGCGCGAGCCCCGGTCGACCGCGAAGCATGGGACCCGAGTAAGCGCTAAAGCGCCAACTCGGGTCGACCGCGAAGCATGGGACCCGAGTAAGCGCTAAAGCGCTAACTCGGGTCGACCGCGAAGCATGGGATCGGAGTAAGCGCTAAAGCGCTAACTCCGATCGACACGGAGACACGAGACACGATGAATCCCACCGCAGCCCCGCCGCCCGGCATCCTGTTCGCGCAGCCGTTGACGCCCGTCGCCAACTCGCTGTTCCTCTCGTTTCTCGTCGCCATGATCCCGATCGCGGTCGCGCTGATCGCGCTCGGCGTGCTGCGCCGGCCCGCATGGCAGGCGTCCCTCGCCGGCCTCGTCGCCGGCCTCGCGGTCGCGATCGGCGCGTGGGGCATGCCGGCCAGCCTCGCGTTCGACGCGGTCGGCGCCGGCATGGCGCTCGCGGTCGTGCCGGTGATGTGGATCGTCTTCAACGCGCTGCTGCTGTACAACATCGCGGTGAAGTCGGGCCGCTTCGACCAGTTCCGGCAGTGGATGCTCGACAACCTGCCCGACGACCGCCGCCTCGTGCTGCTCGTCGTCGCGTTCTCGTTCGGCTGTCTGCTCGAGGGGATCTCCGGGTTCGGCACGCCGGTCGCGATCACCAGCGCGCTCTTGATCGCGCTCGGCTTCCCCGCGCTCGAAGCGCTCACCTACACGCTGCTGTTCAACACGGCGCCGGTCGCGTTCGGCGCGCTCGGCGTGCCGATCACCGTGCTCGGCGCGGTCACGTCGCTGCCGCCCGCGACGCTCGGCGCGATGGTCGGCCGGCAACTGCCGTTCTTCGCGCTGCTGCTGCCGTTCTACGTGGTCGGCGCGTACGGCGGCCTGCGCTCGATCGCGAAGCTGTGGCCCGCGCTGCTCGTGTCCGGCGGCAGCTTCGCGATCGCGCAGTTCGTCACGTCGAACTTCCTCGGCTACCAGCTCACCGACGTGCTGTCGTCACTCACGTCGCTGATCGTCACGATCGGCTTCCTGCAGGTGTGGAAGCCGCAACCCGATCCGCAATACGCGCTCGCGCGCAGCGTGCCCGCCGCGGCCGGCGCCGCGCGCGCGGGCTTCGGCGGCTGGCTGCCGTGGATCGTCGTGTCGGTGGTCGTGATCGTCTGGGTGCACGCGAACGTCGCGGCGATCGGCGACGTGAAGATCAAGTGGCCGGGCCTGCACAATACGGTGTTCGTGTCGCTGTATCACAAGCCGTATGCGGCGATCTGGGACTTCCAGCCGCTCGGCACCGGCACCGCGATCCTCCTGTCGGCGATCATCACGGCCGTGCTGACACGCACCGGCGTCGGCGCGTTCTTCGAATGCGTGGTCAAGACGTGGCGGCAGACATGGATCGCGATCGTCACGGTGATGATGATCGTCGGGCTCGCGTATCTGCTGAACTATTCGGGCATCAGCTACACGCTCGGCACCGGCGTCGCGTCGACCGGCGCGCTGTTCCCGCTCGTGTCGGCGTCGCTCGGCTGGATCGCGGTGTTCCTGTCCGGCAGCGACACGTCCGGCAATGCGCTGTTCGGCAACCTGCAGGTGGTCGCCGCGAGACAGCTCGGCTTCGATCCGGTGCTGATGGCCGCGACCAACTCGTCGGGCGGCGTGATGGGCAAGATGATCTCGCCGCAGAACATCGCCACGGGCGTGTCGACGACCGACCTGAAGGGGCAGGAAGGCGTCGTGTTCGCGCGCACGTTCTGGCACAGCGTGATCCTCACGCTGCTGCTCGGCGTGCTCGTGTTCCTGCAGCAGCACGTGTTCACGTGGATGATTCCGGCGCTGCCGAAGTAGCGCACGGCGGGAAGCAAGAAGGCAGGCACGAGGAAAACAACGAGGGAAGGCGCGGAAAAAGCGCAGGAAAAGTACGGGGAATGTGCAGGGAAGTGCGACGGAAACTGCGCGAAACCGGTGAACGCGGGGCGGCTCAGCGCGCGTTCACCGGCCGTGTCGCGTGCATTGGCTCGTGCGTCGCGGCCTGCGCCGGCAGGATGCACGCGAGGAACGCATCGATCGCGGGGCTCTGGCGGCGCGCCTTCAGGTAGTACACGTATTCGTCGATCGTCGTGTCGACGCCGCGCAGCGCGACGACGCGCAAGTCCGGATGACGCTCGGCCTCGCCGCGCGGAAACAGGCTGCCGCCCACGCCATGCAGGATCGCCTCGCGGATCGCTTCGCGGCTGCCGATCTCGGCGACCGACGTGGCCGCAACGCCGGCCGCCGCGAGGATCGTCTCCGTGCAGCGGCGCGTGACCGATCCTTCCTCGCGCATCAGCAGCCGCACGTCGGCGAGCTGCGCGGCGTCGATCGCGTCGAAGCGCGCGAGCGGATGGTCGCGATGCACGACGAGCACGAGCGGATCGGTGGAGATCACCTTGCGTTCGAGGCCGTCCGCGTCATTGCGCTGCGACGACACCGCAAGGTCGATGCGGAATTCCTGCAGCGCCTGCAGGATCTCCTCGGAATTGCCGATCCGGCACGTGAGGGCGATCGACGGATGCGCATGCGAGAAGCGGCCGACCGCATCCATGATGTAGTACGGCCCGGTCGCGCCGATCCGCAGATGTCCTTCGAACAGGCCGCCGACGTTGCGCAGCATGATGTCGGCCTGCGCCTCGAGCGCGATCATCTTCTCGACGAGCGGCAGCAGCTCGATCCCGGTCTCGGTGACTTCGAGCTTGCGGCCGCTGCGATAGAACAGCTCGACGCCGTACAACTGCTCGACCTGCCGGATCTGCGCGGCGATCGTCGGCTGGCTGACGCCCAGGTGGCGCGCGGCGCGCGTGATGCTGCCCTGCCGGACGGTCGCGTGGAACGCCTTCAGCTGATCGAACACGACTCGGCTTCTCCCCCCTCTTCATCGCGCGTCAGCGTAGCGCAGGCATGTGTCGGCCGGATGAAAGGCGCGCCGGGCGCCGCTTCGAAAAAAAGCTGGGGGTGACCGCAAGAAACCTGCTGGAACCGGTCACGGCCGGGACACGCCGGTGCGGAGTAATAACGGCAACGCACCGACCGCCGGCCCCGCTCGACCGGCGCCACCCTTACCGACCCACAGGATCCTCTTCATGTCCGCCACCAATCGACGCGATTTCCTGCGCCTCGCCGCCCAGTCGGCCGGCGCGATGGCCGCCTACGCCGGCTTCCCGCCCGCGATCCGCAACGCACTGGCCATACCGGCCGCCTATCGCACCGGCACGATCCGCGACGTCGAACACGTCGTGATCTTCATGCAGGAAAACCGCTCGTTCGACCATTACTTCGGCGGGCTGCGCGGCGTGCGCGGCTTCAACGACCCGCGCCCGCACCTGCTGCCGAGCGGTGCGCCGGTGTGGCAGCAGCCGCCGGCGTCGGTGTTCACGAAGAACTACCATTCGCGCGGGCTCGACCCGTCCGCGCCGTATGTGCTGCCGTTCTACCTCGACCCGAAGCAGACGACCGAATTCCAGCCGGGCACCAACCACGGCTGGAGCAGCGGCCACCTGTCCTGGAACAACGGCCAGTGGGACCAGTGGGTGAACCAGAAGCAGGACGTGCTGACGATGGGCTACCTGAAGCGCCAGGATCTCACGTACCACTACGCACTGGCCGACGCGTTCACGATCTGCGATTCGTACTTCTGCTCCGCGCACGCCGACACGGCACCGAACCGCATCTATCTGTGGACCGGCACGATCGACTCGCGCAACGTGTACGGCGCGCAGCCGAACGGCCCCGGCATCGGCGAGCGCAACAACACGAACGGCTACACGTGGACGACCTACGCGGAACGTCTCGAGAACGCGAAGATCAGCTGGAAGGTGTACCAGGGCGGCACGGGCATTCCGGGCGACCCGACCGACAACTACACCGACAATTCGCTGATGTTCTTCAAGAAGTTCCAGGTGAAGGAAGGCGCGAGCGGCCCGCTGGTCGACAAGGGCGCGTCGGACCACACGCTCGCCGAGCTGAAGGCCGACGTGCAGGCGAACCGGCTGCCGCAGGTGTCGTGGATCGTCGCGCCGTACAAGTACAGCGAGCACCCGCAGGCGTCGCCGACCGACGGCGCGTTCTACATCAACATGGTGCTCGAGGCGCTGACGTCGAACCCCGAAGTGTGGGCGAAGACGGTGTTCATCCTCAACTACGACGAGAACGACGGGCTGTTCGACCACGTCGTGCCGCCGGTGCCGCCGGTCACGAGCGGCGTGGGCGGCCAGGGCATCGTATCGTCGAACCTGCTGTCGAATCTCGGCGACGAGCTGCTCGACCTGAACAAGTACCCGGGCGAGATGAGCCCGCTCGTGCCGGGCGCGGACCCGGGCGGCATCCAGCCGATCGGCCTCGGGCCGCGCGTGCCGCTGATCATCATCTCGCCGTGGACGAAGGGCGGCTGGGTCTGCTCGGAGACGTTCGACCACACGTCGGTGCTGCGTTTCCTCGAAGCGCGCTTCGGCGTGCAGGAGCCGAACATCAGCGCGTGGCGCCGGTCGGTCTGCGGCGACCTCACGTCGGCATTCGACTTCTCCGCGCGGCCCGATACGCGCACGGTGAGCTTCACGGTGCCGCAGCACATCGCCACCGCCGGCCAGGCGTACCAGGTGCCCGCGCAGCAGTCGATGCCGGCGCAGGAGCCCGGCACGCGTCCGGCGCGCGCGCTGCCGTACGAACTGTTCGTGCATGCCCGCGTGAACGGGCGCGACGACAGCGTGTCGCTCGATTTCGCGAACTCGGGTGACGCGGGCGCCGCGTTCTACGTGTACGACCGCCGCAATCCGGCGACGCCGCCGCGCCGCTACGCGGTGTCCTCGCACGACCGCTTCGCCGATACCTGGAGCACGTCGGCCGCGCGCGGCGACTACCATCTCGCGGCCTATGGCCCGAACGGCTATCTGTGCGAATTCCAGGGCAACACGCGGCTGGCCGCGGACGGCCGCCACGCGAATCCGGAAGCGAAGATCGGCTACGACGTGCGCAATCGCCACGTGTACCTGCAACTGCGCAACAGCGGTCGTGCGGCATGCCGCGTGGTCGTCGACAACGCGTACAGCCACGCGCATGCGCGCAGCTACATGCTGGAGCCGGGCGAGCGCGTCGAGGATCACTTCGAGTTGTCGTCGAGCCACGGTTGGTACGATCTGACGATCACCGCGACGACGCTGCGCGGCGGTGACGACAAGGTCGTGCGCCGCTTCGCGGGCCACGTCGAGACGGGCCGGCCGAGCCAGAGCGATCCGGGGCCGGTCAAGCAGACGGCCTGACGGCAGGCCTGCATCATGCGGTCCGGCGTGCGCGCGCCGGCCGCACGCTGACCGCATTCCGGCACGAGGAACTGGTTTTTGGAAACTGAAAACTGTTGACAATATATCGGGCCGAGGGTATACAACGATCATTCGCCGACATGGCGCCCTCGTTCTCATCCGCGGCTTCGCTGCCTGCCCAATCATGACTGCCCCGAACGCGCTCAACGCCATCGAACTCCTGCAAAGCCAGTCGCTCGCGATGATTGTCCAGGACATGCTCGAGCGCGCGATCGTGTCCGGCGAATATGCGCCGGGCGAGAAACTCAACGAAGTCGATATCGCGACCAAGCTGAACGTGTCGCGCGGGCCCGTGCGCGAGGCATTCCGTGCGCTCGAGCAGGCCGGGCTGCTGCGCAACGAGAAGAACCGCGGCGTGACGGTGCGCGTCGTGCCGCTGCGCGAGGCAGAGGAAATCTACGAAGTGCGCGCGATGCTCGACGAGTCGGTTGCGCGCGCGCTCGCGAAACGCATTTCGCCCGATACGCTGAAGGTGCTGAAGGGCATCATCCAGTCGATGAAGGATGCGGCGAAGGCGCACGACGTCACGCGCTATACCGAGCTGAACGTGCAGTTCCACGACGCGATGGTGGTCGGGGTCGGCAATACGCACCTCACCGACACCTATCGCCGTCTCGTGCGCCAGCTCGGGCTGCTGCGCCAGGCCGCGATCGAGGCCGAGGAGGACGCGATCGCGGTGTCGGCGGCCGAGCACGGCAAGATCGTGCAGGCGCTTGCGAGCGGCGACGAGGAGAAGGCCGTCGCGCTCGTGCGCGAGCACCTCGCGCACGGCCTCGCGCGGATGCGCCGCACGCACGAGCAGGGGCTGCCCGCGGCGGGCAAGGCGGCGCGCGAGAAAGCCGCGCGCGTGTGACGCGACCGCACGGGCGGTCGTACCAAAAGCAAAGGGACGCTTCGCAGCGTCCCTTTTTCATTGCGCTTCGTTGCGCGTCGCGTCATCGCATCGTCACGCCTTGTCGGCCTTGCCCGCCGCGCTCGCGAATTTCGCGAGCCACGTGTCGATCCTCGCCGGCCGTCGGCTCTCGTCTTCCGCGCGCTCCTTGCGGCGGATCGCATTGCGCACGACGTGCGCGCCGACATAGCGGATCGGCTCCGGCGGGAAATGGCCGAGCGGGCCGCGCACGATCGGACTGCGCGTCCATGCGTTGTCGAGGTCGAGCACCAGCGACGACAGGATCTGCCCGCCCATGTAGGTCGGCCCGACGCCGTTGCCCGAATAGCCGAAGCCGTAGAACACGTTCGGCGCGTCGTCGAGGCGGCCGAAGAACGGGAAGCCCGTCACCGAGCGGTCCGACGGGCCGTTCCAGCTTGCGGTGATCGGCACGTCGGTGAGCGACGGGAAGAATTCGCGCAGGCTCCGCGTGAGCTGCGCCTCGTACGGCGAGCGCCGGTCGAACACCGGCGCGATGCGGCTGCGCCACGAGAACGTGTTGCCGCCCTTGCCGAGCATCAGCCGGCCGTCGGCGGTCGTGCGGTAGTAATACACGAAGATCCGCGAATCGAGCACCGACACGCCGTCCACGAGCCCGGTCCGCTCGAGCAGTTCCGGGCATTTCTCGGTGATGACCATGTCGCTCGACACGACCGCGATCGTGCGTTCGAACTGCGGGAAGCGGCTCGCCATCCACGCGTTGATCGCGAACACCAGCTTGCTCGCGCGCACGCTGCCGGACGGCGTGCGCACGACGGCCGGCTGCCCCGGCGTGAAGTCGACGAGCGGCGTGCGTTCGTAGATCCGGATCCCTATGTCGAGCGCGACGCGGCGCAGCCCGCGCACGAGCTTGCCCGGATGCACGGTCGCGGCGATCGGCGAGTACACGCCGTCGAGATTGCGTGCGGAGCCCGAGCGGCGCGCGACCTCGGCGGCCGGCAGCGGCTCGTAGCTGTGGATGCCGCACGCGGCGAGCGCGTCGAGCACCGGCGCGAGCGTGCCGACCTGCGCGCGTGATGTCGCGGTGTACAGCGTGCCGTCGAGCCGCAGCTCGGCATCGACGCGATGCGCGCGGCAGAAGTCGGCGATGTGCTGGACGGCCGCCTCCGACGCCTTCACGAGCCGGATCGCCTCCGCTTCGCCGAACAGCCTCCGCAGCGTCAGGAATTTCGCGGACCATGTCAGCAGGCAGCCGCCGTTGCGCCCGCTCGCGCCGGCGCCGCACAGGTCGGCCTCGAGTATCGCGATGTCGAGCGCCGGGTTCTGCTGCTTCGCCTGGATCGCGGTCCAGAGCCCGGTGAAGCCGCCGCCGACGATACAGACGTCGGCCTGCGTCGCGCCCTGCAGCGCGGGGGCGAGATCGCCGTCGTTGAACAGTGCCTGTTCGATCCAGAAGGGTCGCATCGGATGTGGTGCCGGTAAGGGTCGAAGATTGCCGTGCCGCACACGGCGGGAAAACGAAAGCGAAAACGAAGCCGCCGCGCGGCGACGCGTGACGTCGTGCGGCGAGTGCATCGCGTCAGGTCGCCGCGTCGGCGGACACACGCCGCACGCCCATCGCCTTCAGCGTGTCGGCGATCGCGGCCACCGCGCCGCGCATGCCGGCTTCGCCGAAGTGGCCGATGCAGCCGACGCGGAACGTGTCGACTTCCGTCAACTTGCCCGGATACGGAATGTAGCCGCGCTTTTTGACCTCCTGATAAAGGCGCTTGAAATCGTAGTTCGGATCGTCCGGTCTTTTGCCTTCTGTTCTCTGCATGTTGTTGACAATCTACAAATCATCAATTTTAATGTCAAGCATGGAAAAGACCTCCTCGGCGCGGCGCGGGCGCCGACAGCTCGACCCCTTCGAACCGAAAGGACTGAACGTCATGACCGAAACGCCTGTATCCGTGGAAGTGAACGGCCGCCGTTACAACTGGATGAGCCGCCCCGTGGTGGTGGTCTGCGTCGACGGCTGCGCCTACGAATATCTCGAGATGGCCGCCGAGGCCGGCGTCGCGCCGTTCCTGCGCACGCTGCTGAAACCGGGCACGGCGCTCAAGGGCGAGTGCGTGGTGCCGAGTTTCACGAACCCGAACAACCTGTCGATCGTGACCGGCGTACCGCCGGCGATCCACGGGATAAGCGGCAACTACTTCTACGATCGCGACACCGGCGCCGAGGTGCTGATGAACGATCCGAAGTACCTCGTTGCGCCCACCGTGCTCGCAACCTTCGCCGAACAGGGCGCGCGCGTCGCAGTCGTCACCGCGAAGGACAAGCTGCGGCGCCTGCTCGGCAAGGGGCTCAAGGGCATCTGCTTCTCGTCGGAGAAGGCCGACGAGGCGAGCCTCGAGGAAAACGGCATCGACAACGTGCTCGAGCTGGTCGGCAAGCCGGTGCCGAGCGTGTACAGCGCGGACCTGTCCGAGTTCGTGTTCGCGGCCGGCGTGCGCCTGCTCGAGACGCGCCCGATCGACCTCATGTACCTGTCGACGACCGACTACGTGCAGCACAAGTGCGCACCCGGCACCGATGGCGCGAACGCGTTCTACCAGATGATGGACGCGTACCTGAAGCGGCTCGACGCGCTCGGCGCGATCGTCGCGATCACGGCCGACCACGGGATGAACGCGAAGCACGACGGCGAGACCGGCGAGCCGAACGTGATCTACCTGCAGGAGCTGTTCGACGAGTGGCTCGGCCACGATGCCGCGCGCGTGATCCTGCCGATCACCGATCCGTATGTCGTGCATCACGGTGCGCTCGGCTCGTTCGCGACCGTCTACGTGCCGGCTTCCGCCGACGCCGACGCGCTGCGCGCGCGGCTCGCCGCGGTGGACGGCATCGAGGTCGTGCTGACGGGCGCCGAAGGTTGCGCGCGCTTCGAGCTGCCGCCCGACCGGATGGGCGACCTGATCGTGATCTCCAGGCAGGACGTCGTGCTCGGCACGCGCCGCATCAAGCACGACCTGTCGGGCCTCGACGTGCCGCTGCGCTCGCACGGCGGGATCTCCGAACAGATCGTGCCGCTGATCTTCAGCAAGCCGGTCGCGACCGACGTCACGGGCCGCGCGCGACTGCGCAACTTCGACATCATCGACATCGCGCTCAATCATCTGCAGTGACGCGGACGCATCCGCCAGGGAGACATCATGAACGTCATTGCAGCCTCGACGGAGACCGCTTCACCTCATCGTGAAGCACTGCGAATCGATGGGGAGCGGATTCATCGCGACGCGGTGATCGAGGTCCGCAATCCGTACGACGGAACGCTGGTCGGCACCGTGCCGAAGGCGACGCTCGACGACGTGCGACGCGCATTCGCCGTCGCGCGTGCATACCGGCCGTCGCTCACGCGCCACGAGCGTGCTGCGATCCTGCGCCGCGCGGCCGACATCGTGCGTGCGCGCACCGCCGAGATCGCGGCACTGATCACGGCCGAGGCCGGGTTGTGCATCAAGGATTCGACGTACGAAGCGGGGCGCGTGGCCGACGTGCTCACGTTCGGCGCGGGCGAAGTGCTGAAGGACGACGGGCAGATCTTCTCGTGCGATCTGACGCCGCACGGCAAGAAGCGTCGCGTGTACACGCAGCGCGAACCGCTGCTCGGCGTGATCTCCGCGATCACGCCGTTCAACCATCCGATGAACCAGGTCGCGCACAAGGTCGTGCCGTCGGTCGCGACCAACAACCGGATCGTCGTGAAGCCGTCGGAGAAGGTGCCGCTGTCGTGCTACCTGTTCGCGGACATCCTGTATGAAGCCGGCCTGCCGCCGCAGATGCTGCAAGTGATCACCGGCGACCCGAAGGAAATCGCGGACGAGCTGATCACGAACCCGGCGATCGATCTGATCACGTTCACCGGCGGCGTGTCGATCGGCAAGTCGATCGCGTCGCGGATGGGCTACCGGCGCGCGGTGCTCGAACTCGGCGGCAACGATCCGATCATCGTGATGGAAGACGCCGATCTCGATGAAGCGAGCACGCTCGCCGTGTCGGGCTCGTATAAGAACTCGGGGCAGCGCTGCACCGCGATCAAGCGCATGCTCGTGCACGAGGCGGTGGCCGATCGCTTCACCGAGCTGGTCGTCGAAAAAACCCGCGCGTGGGCTTACGGGAATCCGGCGGATCCGTCGGTCGACATGGGCACCGTGATCGACGAAGCGGCCGCGAAGTTCTGCGAGCAGCAGGTGAACGACGCGATCGCGCGCGGTGCGCGGCTTCTGGTCGGCAACGTGCGCCACGGCGCGTTGTATTCGCCGACGGTCGTCGATCGCGTGACGCCCGACATGCCGCTCGTGAAGTACGAAACGTTCGGACCGGTGTCGCCGATCATGCGCTTTCGCGACATCGACGACGCGATCCGGATGTCGAACAGCACCGACTATGCGTTGTCGTCGTCGGTCTGCACGAATCGCTTCGACAGCATCACGCGCTTCATCACGGAGCTCGAGGTCGGCAGCGTGAACGTGCGCGAGGTGCCGGGCTACCGGCTCGAACTGACGCCGTTCGGCGGCGTGAAGGATTCGGGCCTCGGCTACAAGGAAGGCGTGCAGGAGGCGATGAAGAGCTTCACGAACACGAAGACCTATTCGCTACCGTGGTAAGCGGTGCATGATGCGGATTCATCGGCCGCCACGCGACGGTCAATCCTCGTCTTCGTGATGGTGACGACGCCAGCCGCGATGCCAGCCGTTGTCGTGCCGGTAGTAGCGGTAACGGTAGTCGCCGTAGTACGGGCCGTAATAGACAGGTGCCGGCTCGTAAATCACGGGTGGCGGCGGCGCGTAGTAGACCGGCGGCGCTTCGATAACGGGGCCTGGCACCCCGAAATACACGCCGATGTCGGCACGCGCGAACGCACTTGCCGACAGGCAGGCGGCCGCGATGCCGAGAGCACTGGACAACAGGATGCGTTTCATTTTCCGTTCACTCCGTTCACGGGTGGCAAGGCCCGCGAGCAATCGGTTCACCATGTCTTCATGGTACGTAGCACTTGCCGAATGGGTGATACCGCATCGTCGCTTCTGTAACTGCCGGTAACGAATCGTCGTACGATCGCCGCGCTGCATCGCGACGGATTTCGTCTGCGGAATGGGCGTGGCCGGCCGGGGCGTTCGTTATTCGACGCGCTCATATCGTTAGCGGATTTGCGTTTTTGCCGGATATCGGCGCGTCGGTAGAATTCGCGGACCTCTCGCGCGGCCGTTCGGGCCGGCGGGTCCACTCCCTTCCATCGTTCGGGGTCCGCACCATGAAATTCCTTCGCTCCATCCTGGTCGTTGCATTGCTGCAGGCCACTGCCGTCACGAGCGCGCTGGCGGCCGACGGTCTCGCGCAGATCAAGTCGGCCGGCGTGTTCCGGGTCGGCACCGAAGGCACTTATGCACCGTTCACGTATCACGATGCGTCGGGCAAGCTGACCGGCTTCGACGTCGACATCGCGACCGCGATCGCGCAACGGCTCGGCGTGAAGGCGGAGTTCGTCGAAGGCAAGTGGGACGGGCTGATCGCGGGCCTCGACGTGAACCGATACGACGCGGTCGTCAATGAAGTGTCGATCACCGATGCGCGCAAGGCGAAATACGATTTCTCGACACCGTACATCACGTCCCACGCGGTGCTGATCGTGCGCGCGGACAACACGTCGATCCGCTCGTTCGACGACCTGAAGGGCAAGAAATCCGCGAACACGCTGACCAGCAATTTCGGCAAGCTCGCGGCCGCGCACGGCGCGGACGTGGTGCCCGTGCAGGGCTTCAACGAATCGATCGACCTGCTGAGCGCGGGGCGCGTCGACGCGACGATCAACGATTCGCTGTCGTACCTCGATTTCCGCAAGCACAAGCCCGACGCGAAACTGAAGATCGCGGCGACCGACACGAGCGGCGCCGGCGATGCATCGGGCGTGCTGCTGCGCAAGGGCAGCCCCGCGCTGGTGGCGGCGATCGACAAGGCGCTCGCGGACATCAAGGCCGACGGCACTTACGCGAAGATCTCGCAGAAATACTTCGGCCGCGACGTGTCGCAACCGTGACGCGAGGCTGACCGATGCCGCCCTGGCTGCACCTGATGGCGGAATCGCTGCGGCCCCTGCTGGTGGCGGGGCTCGTGTTCACGGTTCCGCTCACGCTCGCGTCGTTCGCGATCGGCCTGCTGCTCGCGTTCGGCGCGGCGCTCGCGCGCCTGTTCGGGCCGCGCTGGGCGCAGGCCGGCGTGCGTTTCTACATCTGGTTGTTTCGCGGCTCGCCGCTGCTCGTGCAGCTGTTCGTGATCTTCTACGGATTGCCGAACGTCGGCATCGTGCTCGATCCGCTGACCGCCGCCGTGATCGGTTTCTCGCTGAACGTCGGCGCGTACAACGCCGAGGTGATCCGCGGCGTGATCGAATCGATCCCGAAGGGGCAGTGGGAAGCCGCGTACTCGATGGCGATGACGCGCGCGCAGGCGCTGCGCCGCGCGATCCTGCCGCAGGCCGCGCGCGTCGCGCTGCCCGCGCTGTCGAACTCGTTCATCTCGCTGGTGAAGGACACGTCGCTCGCGGCCGTGCTGACCGTGCCCGAGATCTTCCAGGCTGCGCAGCGCATCGCGGCCGTCACCTACGAGCCGCTGATCCTCTATACCGAAGCCGCGCTGATCTATCTGCTGTTCAGCTCGGTGCTCTCGTCGCTGCAACGTCGGCTCGAGCTCCGCTTCGGGCGCCATGCGTTGTTCCACGCGGAGTTGCGATGATCCGTCTCGAACGCATCGACAAATCGTTCGGCGCGCAGCGCGTACTGACCGGCATCGACCTCGCATTGCAGCCCGGCAGCGTGACCGCGCTGATCGGGCCGTCCGGCAGCGGCAAGAGCACGCTGCTGCGCTGCGTGAACCTGCTCGAAGTGCCGGAGGCGGGCGTGCTCACGGTCGGCGATGCCCGCATCGACTTCGCGGCGGGGCGTCGCCCGTCGCGCGATCACGTGTTCGCGGTGCGCCGTCAGACCGGCATGGTGTTCCAGAACTTCCAGTTGTTTCCGCATCTGAGCGTCGTGCAGAACGTGATGGAAGGGCTCGTGACCGTGCAGCGCTGGCCGCGCGAGCAGGCGCGTGAACGGGCGCTCGCGTTGCTGGACAAGGTCGGTATCGCCGACAAGGCCGACGCATGGCCCGCGACGCTGTCGGGCGGCCAGCAGCAGCGCGTGGCCATCGCCCGCGCGCTCGCACCGTCGCCGCAGGTGCTGCTGTGCGACGAGCCGACGTCCGCGCTCGATCCTGAATTGTCCGTCGAAGTCGTCGAAGTGCTGCGTCAGCTCGCGCGGGAAGGCACGACGATGCTGATGGCCACGCACGACCTGCGCCTGGCGGCGTCGGTCGCGCACGATGCGGTGTTTCTCGCGGATGGCCGGGTGGTCGAGGCCGGCGCATCGCGCGAACTGTTCGGGCGGCCGCGCGATCCGCGCACCGCGAAGTTCGTCGCGACGCTCGCGCAGGGCGTGCCGGCCTTCTGATTTGCTGCGTCACGCGGCTGCGTGGGCGATCATTGCTGTCCGTGTGCGTCGAGCACCGCGGCGACGATCGCCTCGGGCGCATCCTCCTGGACCAGGTGCCCCGCACACGGCACGCGGATCAGCTTGCCGCCCGCGATGCGATCGGCGAGGGCCTGCCCCTGTTCGAGCGGAATCCACGCGTCGTCCTCACCCCACACGATGCGCACCGGAAAGTCCGGCGGCGCATAGCGTGCCTCGGCTTCCTCGATGTAACGCTGGCGCATTTGCGCGATCTGTCGATAGAACGCCGGCTGGCCGGTCGGCGTGAGCCACGGCGAGCGATAGATCGACAGCACGTCGTCGCTCAACGGTCGCGCGACGGCATGGCCGATGTAGGCCGACACGAGCGCATGGTGCGCATATGCCGGCAGCCCGGTGAACGCGGCTTCGTGCTGCGCGACATGCCGCACGAACGGCGAGCCTTGCGGCGCGATCGCGACCGGGTTCACGAGCGTCAGGTCCGAATACGCGATGCCGTCGAGGAAGTGCGCGCGCAGCACGGTCGCGCCGCCGTAATCGTGCGCAAGCACGCGCGGGCGCGAAATTTTCCATTCGTCGAGCAGGGCGCCGAACAGCACGTTCTGCCGGCCGAGCGAGACGTCCGCGTCGGGCATGTCCGACTGGCCGTAGCCGAGCAGGTCGTAGAAGAACACGCGATGGCGTCGCGCGAGCCATGGCGCGATCCGGCGCCACACCTGCGATGAAAACGGCGTGCCGTGCACGAGCACGAGCGGCGGCCCTTCACCGAGCGTGCCCCATGCGATCCGGTGACCGTCGAAAACGAAGCGATTGGCGAGATCGAGCATCGGTGCCTCCGTGCTAACCTGTTTGGGTTGATAACAGGTTACGCCTGTTCATCCGGATATGAAACCGATAGGTGGAAATAAATGGTTACTCGACACGAGCCTGCGCGACAGGCGCACGCATGGACCGCGGCCGATTTCGTCGGCGGCCATCCGGCGCTGGATTTCCTGAACACGGTGGCCGACACGGGCAAGACGCGCGACGAGGACAAACTCGTCGACTGGGCGGCCGTGCGCGCGTGGGCGGAGAAGTCGGGCTTGCTGGCCCGGGCCGACCTGACACGGTTTCTGCGTCATCCCCGGCAGGACGGCGCGGACGAACTCGCCGCGCTGCATGGTTTTCGCGAGGATGCGTACGTGGCGCTCGCGCACCTGACGAGCGGTGGCGGCGGCAGCGCCGGCGCGCGGGCGGCGCATCGGCTCGCGGAGGCGATTCGCGATGCGATCGGGCGCAGCACGTTCGACGCGGTCGATGGCCGCTTCGCATGGCGGCCCGATGCGCGTGCGGCGTCGCGCTGGGTCGACGCGGCCGCGCTCGGGTTCGAGCATCTGCTGCGCGGCGACGACTTCGCGCGCGTGCGGCAGTGCGGCCGCTGTACGTGGTTCTTCGTCGATCGCGGCCGCGGCGTCGGGCGACGCTGGTGCGACATGCGCACGTGCGGGAATCGCGCGAAGGTGGAGGCGTTCAGGGAGCGGTGAGGCGCGGGCCGTGGTGTCGGCGGCCCGGCTGCTCCGCGTTCGTCATTCCGTGAGTTCGTGCGGCCGATGGTCGGGCCATAGCGCACCGATGACGAACAATCCGGCGACGAGGAACGGCGCGCCGATCGCGAACAGGATCGCCGTGAGTCCCCACCGGTCCCAGAACCGGTCGATGACCGCGCGCTCGGGTATGACGGGGTCGTACAGCACGTTGACCACCTCGCCTTCGTACAGCCCGGGGCGCGATGAAGCCGAGCCTTGCGCGAACGTGACCGGGCGGCCGCTGTCGGTCGTGAACGCAATGGTCGCCGAATAGAGCGACGTGCGTGTGCGGGACGATTGGGCGGATTCGGTGATCTCGACGACGTGGCCGGTCGAGTGCGCGTAATGGCGGGCGATCTGCCATTGTCTCAGCCCGGCGGCGCCGGCGCCGGCCAGGAAGCCGGTGCCGATCGCGATCGGCATCAGCACGATCGCGATGTTCCAGCGGCGCCGGGCCGACTTGCCGGCGGCCGGTGCGGCAAGCACGTCGGCGTGCCGGCTGCGGCGCTCGCTCCTGTACAGCAGGCTGCCGATCGCAAGCGACGCGACCGCGAGCAGAGTCGGCACCGCGACGGGAAACCAGCGTTGCGTGAAATCGTCGATCAGCGCGGGACGGTTCGGATGGGCCGGATCGACCAGGACGTCCACGCTTTCGCCGATGTCGTACGCCGGGACCACCGATGCGGTATTGCCGGCGACTTCACGGCGATGGCCGTCGTTCGCGAGATAGGCGACGATCGGGCGGTATCCACGCATCGCGTCGCTGTCCTGCACGATGCGCACGACCGTGCCCGGCGTGCGGACCAGATCACCCACCGCATGGCTCGCGATGACGGCGAGCATCGCTGCGACCACGAGCAGTGCAACGCCGAGCGCGAGCGCGACGAGCGCTTCCTTACGTGGCATGGCCGGATTCGCGGTGCGCGTCGCGCGACGGGGCCGGATGCGATCGGGGGGATGGCGCGACTCGACGCGCGCGCCGCTGTCGGCGTGACCATGCCCTCTGAATGGTCGCGTCTCGCTCACATGATTCCATGTCTGACGTCCCATGCTCTCTCAGTGCCGGCGGCGATATGGCGATCGCCGTCCCGGTCGTGTGATATTTTGTCGGACGATTCTAGCGGAAAGTGCGCGGGCGAGGCATGTATGTAATTGCATGCCGTGATGCGGGGGAGTCAGGCGGGCGCCTGAATCGGTCGCTGGAACGGAAAAAGGCCGGTCAACTTGCGCTGACCGGCCTTTTGAATTCCTGGTGGGGCGTGAGTGACTCGAACACTCGACCTACGGATTAAGAGTCCGCTGCTCTACCAACTGAGCTAACGCCCCCAACAGAAAAAAGATTATGCACGGGTATTTCGGTCTTGGCAAGTGCTTTCTGCAAATTTCCTGAAAATACTTCGTCACGGCCCCGGCGGCTCCCCGCGCGGTCACGAGCGATCGCAGTTGGCGCGCTCCCGGTATGATGACGTCCACACCTGTTGCGCGGCGGTCGCGCAACATTTTCTGGACATTCGAAGATGGACGAAAACGCAGTCCGCGAATTGTTGGACCGCCTGCTGGCCCCGTGGGTCCGCTCGCTCGGTCTGGTCCCCGTATCGATCGGCGACGACAGCGTCACGATGCGCCTGCCGTTTTCCGGCGAATTCCGTCATTCGGGCGGCATCATCTGCGGGCAGGTGTTCACGGCCGCCGCCGACACCGCGATGGTGGTCGCGATTTCGGTCGCGCTCGGCGAGTTCCGGCCGATGACCACCGTGTCGCTGAACACGAATTTCATGCGTCCGGTGCGCAAGGGCGACGTGCTCGTCACCGCGCGCGTGCTGCGGATGGGCCGCAACCTGGTGTTCGGCGAAGTCGAACTGTTCGACGAGGACGGCAAGATGGCCGTTCACGCAACGTCGACCTACGCGCTCGTCGGCTGAGCGGCGCGATGTTCGACCAGATCGTTTTCGCGGGCGGCGGCAATCGCTGCTGGTGGCAGGCCGGCTTCTGGGACGTTGCCCAGCCGGCGCTCGGCTTGCGTCCGCGCGTGATCGCCGGCATCTCGGCCGGCGCGGCGACCGCCTGCATGCTGTATACGCGCGACGCCGCGTGGGTGATGCGCTATTACGAGGAGGCGCTGCGCCACAACCGCAAGAACGCGTACTGGGGCAACCTGTTCGGGCGCGAGCCGGTGTTTCCGCATTACCGGATCTACCGTCAGGCGCTGCTCGACATCTACGGCGAGCCGTTCCCGCAACTTGCCGACGCGCCGGAGATCCGCATCGGCGTGTCGCACGTGCCGCGCTGGCTCGGCGCGCGCAGCGCGGTCGCGGCCGGCCTCGTTGCATACAACATCGAAAAGTACGTGCGCAAGACGCTGCACCCGACGCTCGGGCGCACGCTCGGCTTCCGGCCCGAGTTCGTGCGCGCGCAGGCATGCGCGAGCGTCGAAGAACTCGCCGACCTGATCCTGCAGTCGTCGTGCACGCCGCCGTTCACGCCGGTGCTGCGCCGCGGCGGCCGGCCGGTGCTCGACGGCGGCATGGTCGACAACGTGCCGGTCGACGCGCTCGACGCATCGCCGGGCGACGTGCTGGTGCTCGTCACGCGGCTGTATCCGCGCCCGCAGATGTTCACGGTCGCGCATGGCGACCAGCGGCGGCTCTATGTGCAGCCGTCGAGCAAGGTGCCGATTTCGAGCTGGGATTACACGAGTCCGTCGCAGATGCGGCATGCATACGAGCTCGGACGGCGCGACGGCGAGCATTTCCTCACGCGCGTCGACGCGATGACGGGCGGCCGCATGGCCGCCTGAAGGCGGGAACGGAGAAGCGGAGCCGCGCGGCGAACGCGGCTCGCGCCGGTCAGCGCACGCGGCGTGGCGTCAGCGCTTCCGGATTGACGACGCTCGACAGGTCGCCCTGGTCGAACGCGAGGATGTTCCGGAACGCCGCGCTGAAGTAGAGCTCGTAGCTTTCGCGCTCGACGTAGCCGATGTGCGGCGTGCAGATCACGTTTTCCATCCGCAGCAGGCTGTAGCCCTGCAGGATCGGCTCGCTCTCGAACACGTCGATCGCGACCATTCCCGGACGGTTGTGCGACAGCGCGTTGACGAGCGCGTTTTCCTCGAGCAGTTCCGCGCGGCTCGTGTTGACGAGCAGCGACGTCGGCTTCATCCGCATCAGGTCTTCCTGCTTCACGATCCCGCGCGTGTCGTCGTGCATGCGCAGGTGCAGCGACAGCACGTCGCTCTGCTCGAACAGCGCTTCGCGGCTCTCGGCGGCGGTGTAGCCGTCGGCGCGTGCGGCCTCGAGCGAATGCTCGCGGCCCCAGATCAGCACGTTCATCCCGAACGCCTTGCCGTAGCCGGCGACCAGCCGGCCGATCTTGCCATAGCCCCAGATGCCGAGCGTCTGGCCGCGCAGCACCTGGCCGAGACCGAAGTTCGGCGGCAGCGCCGACGTCTTCAGGCCCGACTGTTGCCAGGCACCCTGTTTCAGGTTCGCGACGTATTGCGGAATGCGGCGCTGGGCAGCCATCACGAGCGCCCAGGTCAGTTCGGCGGGCGCGACCGGCGAACCCGTGCCTTCGAGCACCGCGATGCCGCGATCGGTACACGCTTCGAGGTCGATGTGGCTCGAGATACGGCCGGTCTGGCTGATCATGCGCAGGTTCGGCAGCTTGGCGAGCAATTGCGACGAAATCGGCGTGCGCTCGCGAATCAGCACGAGCGCCTCGACTTCCGCCAGGCGGCTCGCGAGTTGCCCCAGGCCGCGTACCGTGTTGTTGAAGACCTTTACGTCGTGCTCGGCGAGCATCTCGAAGCAGTTCAGCTTGCGGACGGCGTCCTGGTAGTCGTCGAGGATGGCAATTTTCATGATCAGCGGGAGTCGCGCGTTGAAAGCGGCAGTGGCGGCGGCGCACGTCGCGCACCCGTCCCGCCCGGCCGGGGCCGACATGATGCTACGTCGGCGGACGTCGTGGTGTCTTTTTAACAGGTTGTTACGCTCCGCCGCAATCGGCGCCGGCCAGACCCGGCGCCGCTCCCGTCGGCCGCAGCGGGGGTGCGATGTTGTGTCGCATCAGACACGTCCTTCCTGATTCGGCCGCTTACCGGACGAGGTTCACCCAATTGTTGCTTCAATCAGAATAATTGGATCATCCATTCGCGATGAGTGAGGATTTTTGACTATTTTTATCGTCAACGCAGGCCTTGTTGAGCAACTCTGCATCATTTCCGCTGTCGTAGGAGAATTACGCATATGCTTCAACTTTTTGAAGTTGTAACAGCGGCAGGAGTCGTTTATGGATCATTTGCAGTCGATGCGCGTGTTCGTCAAGGTTGCGGATCTCGGCAGTTTCGCGCGGGCCGCGAGTGCAATGGATATCTCCAACGCGGTCGCGACGCGTCACGTCGCCGATCTGGAAGGCCGGCTCGGCACGCGTCTGCTGAACCGCACCACGCGCAGCCTTTCGCTGACGGAGTCGGGCCAGGTCTACCTGGAGCGGGCGCGCCAGATTCTCGATGAGCTCGAGGATGTCGAACAGATGGTCGTCGCGCGCAATCACGAGCCGGTCGGCACGCTGCGCATCGTCGCGCCGGTCGTGTTCGGCCTGCATAACCTTGCGCCCGTCCTGCAGTCGTACACCGAGAATTTCCCGAAAGTGGTGCCGGATCTGACGCTGGTGGACCGCCAGGTCGATCTCGTCGAGGAAGGTTTCGACGTCGGCATCGTCGTCACGCGTCAGATGCGCAGCGCGAGCATCGTCACGCGCCGGCTGACCACGGGCTGCATGACCGTGTGCGCGACGCCGAGCTACCTGGAAAAGCACGGCGTGCCGACCCACCCGGAACATCTCGCCGAACACCCGGCGCTGAGCTTGCCGACCGAATACTGGGGCGACGAGCGCGTGTTCACGGGGCCGGACGGCGAAGTGCGCGTGCGCCCGACCAACGTGATCGTCGCGAACAACACCGCGATGCTGCGCCAGTTCGCGCTGCTCGGGATGGGTGTCGCGATCCTGCCGAGCTACCTGATCGGCAGCGACATCGCGCGCGGTGCGCTGGTGCGGCTGCTGCCGGACTTCCGGCTGCCGCAGGTCGAGATCAACATCGCATACCCGAGCCGGCGCCATCTGCCTGCGAAGGTGCGCACGTTCATCGACCACCTCGTCGAGTATTTCAGCCACTCGACCGACGCGACGATGGGCGAACAGTGGGCCGCACAGGGTGCTGCGCCTGCGCCGATCGGCGTCGAGACGCGTGCCGAGCCGCCTGAATCGACCGGCCCGAACCTGCAGCCGCGCCTCGCGCGTTCGCCGCGCGCGCGGGTCGCGGTGCCGTCGCCGCTGTAACGTCGCGGCGGCCGCGCACCGACACGGCCAGCATCAATAAAAAACGCGGATCGAGCGATCGATCCGCGTTTTTTTTATTGCCGCTTGCATGGCCGTGCGTCCGACGTGCGACGCGCCGGGGGAGCCCCCGGTAGCCGGAGCATTACGAGCCGGTCTTGCGCGCCGTCGTCTTGCGGGCGGCGGTCTTGCGGGCCGGTGCCGGCTTCTCGTCGGCGCCTTCCGTGACGGTTTCGGTGTCCTTCGTCGCCGATTTTGCCGTCTTCTTCGCGGCGGCAGCCTTCGGCTCCTTCTTCTCGAACTCGAAACCGATCTTGCCGTCCGGCTGCTTCACGAGGAAGGCCTTGAAGTTGCGGCCCGTGCGCGACGACTTGAAGTTCGGCAGCAGATCCGTGCGGCCGTCGGCCAGCAGCTTCGCCATCTGCTCGCGCGTGATTTCCTGCTGCAGGATCACCTTGCCCGAACGGAAGTCGCAGGTTTTCGGATTCGCGACCGAGTGCTCGCACACATAGCTCATTCCGTGCTCGAACACGCGGCCCTTGCACTTCGGGCACGCGCCGACCGGTTCCTGCGCGGAGAAGTCGGGCGCCTCGCCTTCCTCACCGCCCTGGTCCTGGCCGAAGTCGAACTCGAGCTTGTAGTTCTTCGTCTCGTCGTCGAACGAGAGCTTCAGGATCGCCGAGAACGGACGGCCCATCTTGCTGCGGAAGCCGGACAGCGGACCGATCGTCTTCTGCTGCAGCAGCTCCTCGACTTCCGCGATCTCGAACTGCCGGCTACCCGGAATCTTCGAGATCGAGAACTCGCACTTCGTGCACGCGAAGCGGCGGTAGTTTTCCTTCACCTGGCCGCCGCAGTTCGGGCATGGCGTCTCGAGCGTCGCGTAATCGCCGGGGATCGTGTCGGAATCGTATTCCTTCGCGCGCTTGACGATCTGCTGCGTCATGCGGGCGATTTCCTGCATGAACGCGTCGCGCCCGAGGTTGCCGCGCTCCATCTGCGACAGCTTGTATTCCCATTCGCCGGTGAGCTCGGGCGCGGTCAACTCCTTCACGCCGAGCCCGCGCAGCAGTGTCATCAGCTGGAATGCCTTCGCGGTCGGGATCAGTTCGCGGCCTTCGCGCACGAGATATTTCTCGCCGAGCAGGCCTTCGATGATCGCCGCGCGCGTCGCCGGCGTGCCGAGGCCCTTCGCGGCCATCGCCTCGCGCAGTTCGTCGTCCTCGACGAGCTTGCCCGCGCCTTCCATCGCCGACAGCAGCGTCGCTTCCGAGTAGCGTGCGGGCGGCTTCGTCACGAGCGCGACCGCGGCGATCTCGTCCGTCTTCACCTTCTCGTCCTTCTGCACCGGCACGAGGTTCGCGTCCGCGCCTTCGGCGTCGCGGCCGTACACCTGCAGCCAGCCCGGCTCGACGAGCACCTTGCCTTCGGTCTTGAAGTGATGGCCGGCGACTTCGGTGATCCGCGTCGTGACGCGGAATTCGGCCGCCGGGAAGAACACCGCGAGGAAGCGCTTCACGACCATGTCGTACAGCTTCTGCTCCGGCTCGGACAGCGACTTCGGCGCCTGCAGCGTCGGGATGATTGCAAAGTGGTCGCTGATCTTCGAGTTGTCGAAGATCCGCTTGTTCGGCTTCACCCAGCCCTTGTCGAGCACCTGCTTCGCGTGCGGCAGGTAGTTGTGGCTCTCCTTGAGCATCTCGAGCGTGGACTGCACCGTCGAGAGGTAGTCTTCCGGCAGCGCGCGCGCGTCGGTACGCGGGTAGGTCAGCACCTTGTGCTTTTCATACAACGCCTGCGCGAGACCGAGCGTGTTCTTCGCGGAGAAGCCGAAGCGGCTGTTCGCTTCGCGCTGCAGGCTCGTCAGGTCGAACAGCAGCGGCGACAGCTGGGTCGACGGCTTCGATTCCTCGGACACCGTGCCGACCTGGTCGCGGCACGCGGCGACGATCGTTTCGGCGGCCGGCAGGCTCCACAGGCGGGAGTCGCGCTTTTCAGGATCGAATTCGTCGCGCTTGAATTTCGGGTCGAACCACTTGCCTTCGTAGAAGCCGCCCGCGCACGCGAACTCGGCCTTCACTTCCCAGTAGTCGCGCGGGATGAAACGGCGGATTTTCTCTTCACGTTCGACGACGATCGACAACGTTGGCGTCTGAACGCGGCCGACGGTCGTCAGGAAGAAGCCGCCGCCCTTGCTGTTGAACGCGGTCATCGCCCGCGTGCCGTTGATCCCGACGAGCCAGTCGGCTTCCGAGCGGCAGCGTGCGGCGTCGGCGAGCGGCTGCATGTCCGTGTCGCTGCGCAGGTGCGCGAAACCGTCGCGGATCGCCTGCGGCGTCATCGACTGCAGCCAGAGGCGCTGGACCGGCTGTTTCGCCTTCGCGTGCTGCACGATCAGGCGGAAAATCAGCTCGCCCTCGCGACCCGCGTCACATGCGTTGATCAGGCGGTCGACGTCCTTGCGCTTCATGAGCTTGGTCAGGACTTTCAGGCGCGACTCGCTTTTTGCGATCGGATTCAGGTCGAAATGCGGGGGGATGACGGGCAGATGAGCGAAGCTCCATTTCCCGCGCTTGACCTCGTACTCTTCCGGGGCGGCGATTTCCAGCAGGTGGCCGACCGCGGACGACAGGACGAATTCGTCGCTCTCGAAGTATTCGTCATGCTTGGTAAAGCCGCCCAAAGCGCGCGCGATGTCGTTCGCGACAGAAGGCTTTTCCGCAATGATCAGTGCTTTGGACATGACAGATGTGTGTTGGTAGACCGGGTTCGCCGGCGTGGGTCCCTTTTACGACGGCTTTATAGCACACGCCGCGGCGACGGCGGCGCGGCGTGCAAAAAGCGGCTCATCATAGTGGGGGGCCGCAACGGCGGCAAGCGCCCGGCGCGGCGGCACGCGCAACGGCGCGAAAAGGCTGCCGGGCCGGTGCGCGGCTTACGCCTCGACATTCAGGATGTTGCGCAATTTCGGTGCGTGCGGCGCGCCGGGCACGGCGCTCAGGTCGGACAGCATCCGCTCGACGATCGCCGCGTGCGGCAGCACCGTGCCGAAGAAGCGCGCGGTGTTCGCGTCCTCGATCAGGATCGTCGGAAAATTCTCGACGTCGAGATCGTCGAGCCGGTCGGCATGGGTTTCGACGTCGATCCATGCGAAGCAGGCGTCGGGATGGGCGTCGGCGAGCTGATCGAAAGCCGCTCGGTAGTCACGGCAGGTGCCGCACCATTCGGCGCACAGGCAGGCGACCAGCAGCGTGTCGGGATCGGCGAGGCGCTCGGCGATCCGATCGGCATCGGTGTCGAGATTCAGCGCGGGCATGGAATTCCTCGGGGTTGCGTCGGCGGCACGGCCGCCTCTATGCGGGGGACTGTAGCACGCCGGACGCGGGCGGGGTGGGCGTTGCGTCAAGCCGCGCGAAGCGTCCGCCGGGCATGCTCGCCACGCGGCCGGCCAGTTCGAGCCCGAGTAGCGCGCGGTGCAGCGCGTCGTCGGACAGACCGGTGTGCTCGGCAAGCCACTCGTACGTAACGGGGCCGTATCCCAGTGCGGCGAGCACGGACTGTTCGGCCGGGTTGTCGGTTGGCGTGCCGTCGTTCGCGGCGGGCGTGGCGACCGGAATGGCGGAACCTGCTTTCTCGACGTGCTCGCCCGCGCACCGCGCGGCAGTGTCAGTTGTTCCACTGTTATCGCGGCGCGAACGCGAATTCTCCGCGCGGCCGGCGTGAACAGCCGGTTCGCCCAACCCGTATTCCTCGAGCACGTCGAGCGGGGTCGTGGTGAGCTTCGCGCCGTCGCGGATCAGTGCGTGGCAGCCCTGCGCGAGCGGCGCGTGGATCGAGCCCGGCATCGCGAACACGTCGCGGCCCAGCTCGTTCGCGAGCCGCGCGGTGATCAGCGAGCCGGAGCGCGGCGCGGCTTCGACGACGAGCGCGCCGAGCGCGAGCGCAGCGATCAGCCGGTTGCGCTGCGGGAAATGCGCCGCCCGCGCGGGTGTGCCGAGCGGCCATTCGGAAACGATCGCGCCGCGTGCGGCAATTTCGTGCGCAAGGGTGCGGTGCCGAGCCGGATAGACGAGATCGGCACCCGTCGCGATCACCGCGACCGTGCCGGCGCGGCCGTCGAGGCCGCCGCGATGTGCGGCGCCGTCGATGCCGAGCGCGAGACCGGAGACGATCACGAGGCCCGCATCGGACAGCGCATGCGAGAAGCGTGTGGCGTCCGCGAGCCCCTGCGGCGTCGCATGTCGGCTGCCGACCACGGCGAGCCCGCGCGCATGCAACAAGTCGAGCCTGCCCTTTACATATAGCAGCGGCGGCGGATCGTGCAGGTCGCGCAGCCGCGGCGGATAGACGGGATCGTTGAGCGTGACGATCGCGTTGCCCGGTGCGTCGAGCCATGCCAGTGCGGCGTCGGTGCGGGCGTCGAGGTCGTTCCGCTGGCTGGTGCGCACCGCCCGCGCGGCGGCAGCGCTGCTCGCCTCACCGATGGCCTGGTCGGATGCGCGCAGCAGCGCCGTCGGCGAGCCGAATGCATCGAGCAGCGCACGCAGCACGGCGGGCGGGAGTCCCGGTGCATGCGCGAGCTGCAGCCACGCACGCAACGCGGAGGTCGTCAGCGCTTGCGGCGACATGAGGTTCCCCTCGAATGCGACGGCCAGCGAACAGCGTGGCACCATGATAAAATTTTCATCATCCGAAATACTCGACAGGGCCGCGCGCACGAGCGTCCGGCCAATTGCAGGAGGCAGACCCGCGGCATTGACATGCCGCGCGTCCGCCTCATCTTCATTGCATCCCGGCGGCGGCGCCAGCCGGCCGGATGGCCGATGCGGCGCGCCGCTCCACCGAATACCGAACACCATGGCTTTGCTGAACATTCTTCATTACCCCGACAAGCGGCTGCACAAGGTCGCCAAGCCCGTCGACAAGGTCGACGACCGGATCCGCAAGCTCGTCGCCGACATGGCCGAAACCATGTACGCCGCGCCGGGCATCGGCCTCGCGGCGACGCAGGTCGACGTGCACGAGCGCGTGATCGTGATCGACGTCTCCGAGGAAAAGAACGAGCTGCGCGCGTTCATCAACCCCGAGATCATCTGGTCGAGCGACGTGAAACAGATCTACGAGGAGGGCTGCCTGTCGGTGCCCGGGATCTACGACGAAGTCGAGCGTCCCGACCACGTGCGTGTGCGTGCGCTCAACGAGCAGGGCGAAACCTTCGAGCTCGACTGCGAGGGCCTTCTCGCCGTGTGCGTGCAGCACGAGATGGATCACCTGATGGGTCGCGTGTTCGTCGAATACCTGTCGCCGCTGAAGCAGACCCGTATCAAGACGAAGATGAAGAAACTCGAACGCGCGATGTGACGCGCGTTTGCCCAGCCCGATCCCGAACGCTGTCATGACCCATACGTTGCGCGTGATTTTTGCCGGCACGCCGGAATTCGCCGCGGCCGCACTCGCCGCGATCCACGAGGCCGGTTTCCCGGTGCCGCTCGTGCTCACCCAGCCCGACCGCCCCGCCGGGCGCGGGATGAAACTGCAGTCGAGCGCCGTGAAGCGCTATGCCGTCGAGCACGGGATGCCCGTCGCGCAGCCGACTTCGCTGCGCCGCGCGGGCAAGTACCCGGAGGAAGCGGCCGACGCGATCGAGCTGCTGCGCGCGACACCGCACGACGTGATGGTGGTCGCCGCATACGGCCTGCTGCTGCCGCAGGAAGTGCTCGACATTCCGCGCGCCGGCTGCATCAACATCCACGCGTCGCTGCTGCCGCGCTGGCGCGGCGCCGCGCCGATCCATCGCGCGATCGAAGCCGGTGACGCCGAGACGGGCGTCACGCTGATGCAGATGGACGTCGGCCTCGACACCGGCGCGATGATCGAGGAAGCGCGCCTCACGATCGCGCCCGACGATACGACCGCGACGCTTCACGACCGGCTGGCCGCCGACGGTGCGCGCCTGATCGTCGACGCGCTGGTGCGGCTCGAGCGCGACGGCGCGCTACCCGCCACTCCGCAGCCGGCCGACGGCGTGACCTACGCGGAAAAGATCGGCAAGCACGAAGCGGCGCTCGACTGGCGCAAGCCGGCCGACGTGCTCGCGCGGCAGGTGCGCGCGTTCGACCCGTTCCCGGGCGGCGTCGCGATGCTCGACGGCACGGTAATCAAGCTGTGGGCGGCCGAGCCGGTGGCGGCGCGCGGCGCGCTTGTCGACACGGCGCCCGGCACGATCGTCGAGGCTGCGCCGGAAGGCGTCGTCGTCGCATGCGGCGATGGCGGCGCGCTGCGCGTCACGCAACTGCAGAAGCCGGGCGGCAAGCGGCTGCCCGCGCGCGAATTCCTGGCCGGCTCGCCGCTCGCCGCGGGCCAGCGCTTCGCGTTGCCCGACGGGCTTTGAGCGTCATTCGACCCGACATGCCGATCATGCGCAATCGGCCGAATGGCTGAGTCGCGCGGCGCGGCAGGCGCGCGTAGAATTTCCCTGCGCTTTCCGGTTTCGAGGTTCTCATGCTTGGCATCACCCATTTCGGCTTTTTCGTGCTCGCGGTTTTCCTGCTGAACGTCACGCCCGGCCCCGATACGGCGTACATCGTCGGCCGCAGCGTCGCGCAGGGCCGTGGCGCGGGGCTGATGTCCGCGCTCGGCATCTCCGCCGGCTGCTGCGTGCACGCGCTTGCGTGTGCGTTCGGCCTGACCGCGCTGCTCGCGGCGTCGGCCGCCGCGTTCACGGTGATCAAGCTGGTCGGTGCCGCTTACCTGATTTACCTCGGCGTGCGCATGATCCTCGCGAAGCAGGCCGCCGCGCCGGCAGGCGCCGAGGCGGCGCGAGCCTCGGCGTCGCGGCCGCTGCGCCAGCTGTTCATGCAGGGTTTCTGGACCAACGTGCTGAACCCGAAGGTCGTGCTGTTCTTCGTGTCGTTCTTCCCGCAGTTCGTGTCGGCCGACAGCCCGCACAAGGCGCTGGCGTTCCTGGCGCTCGGTTCGGTGTTCGTCGCGATGAGCACGGTCTGGACCTGCATCGTCGCGTGGGTCGCGGGCAGCGTCACGCAGCGCTTTTCCGGCAAGCCGGGCGTCAGGAAGTGGCTTGACCGCGCGGTGGGCAGCGCCTTCGTCGGCCTCGGGCTGCGGCTCGCGGCGACGCAACGCTGAAATTGAATTTTTCCGGCAAGACCTTATCTAACAAATCACTTACAATTTTCCGCCGTGCATCGTGATGTGCGGCGGGTCCCCTGACGGATAAGGAGTGGGTATGTTCAATTGGGTCAAAACGGCGATGCTGATGGCCGCGATCACGGCCCTGTTCATCGTGATCGGCGGCATGATCGGCGGCTCGCGCGGCATGACGATCGCGCTGCTGTTCGCGCTCGGCATGAATTTCTTCTCGTACTGGTTCTCCGACAAGATGGTGCTGCGCATGTACAACGCGCAGGAAGTCGACGAGAACACGGCGCCGCAGTTCTACCGGATGGTGCGCGAACTCGCCACGCGAGCGAACCTGCCGATGCCGCGCGTCTATCTGATCAACGAGGACGCGCCGAACGCGTTCGCCACGGGCCGCAACCCCGAGCACGCGGCGGTCGCCGCGACGACGGGCATCCTGCGTGTGCTGTCCGAGCGCGAGATGCGCGGCGTGATGGCGCATGAGCTCGCGCACGTGAAGCATCGCGACATCCTGATTTCGACGATCACCGCGACGATGGCAGGCGCGATTTCGGCGCTGGCCAACTTCGCGATGTTCTTCGGCGGTCGCGACGAAAACGGCCGTCCGGCCAACCCGATCGCGGGGATCGCGGTCGCGTTGCTCGCACCGATCGCCGGTGCGCTGATCCAGATGGCGATCTCGCGCGCGCGCGAGTTCGAGGCCGACCGCGGCGGCGCGCAAATCTCCGGCGATCCGCAGTCGCTCGCCACCGCGCTCGACAAGATCCATCGCTATGCGGCCGGCATCCCGTTCCAGGCGGCCGAAGCGCATCCGGCCACCGCGCAGATGATGATCATGAACCCGCTTCACGGCGGTGGTCTGCAGAATCTGTTCTCCACGCACCCGGCGACCGAGGAGCGCATCGCGCGTCTGATGGAGATGGCGCGTACCGGCCGCTTCGACTAAGTCGCGTCGCGCTCGACACGTCACCCCGCATGCCCTGCGCTGCGGGGTGTTTCATTTGTGCGTCCCGTAAAGGGGACGCATGACCTCACGCTACAATGCGCGGTTTGGAATCGCGGCGGCCACGCGGCCGCGGGGTTCCCGCCGCTCGCGGCGCCCGTTTGCCGATTTTGCTCCGATGACACGAACCCGCTCCTCCGCTCAGTCTTCCTCCGGCCGCGCCGCGCGCCTGTCCGCGCTGCATCTCGCGCCCGATTCGCTGGGCTTCGCACTCGACGCGGCCGCGCAGGCCGTTGATGCGGTGCGGCGCGGCACCGCGCTGCCGGCGGCACTGGCCGCGGTGTTCGCGCAGATGCCGGCCGGCGCGCAGGCGCTGGCGCGCGGCGCGACGCAGGACGTCGCGTACCGGACGATGCGTCGTCTCGGCAGTGCGGACTGGCTGATCGGCCGGCTCGTCAGCAAGGCGCCGCCCGCGCATGTGCATGCGGTGCTCGCCGGTGCGCTCGCGCTGCTGCTCGATCCGGAAGAAGCGGCCGCATATCCGGCATTCACGATCGTCGACCAGGCCGTGACCGTGATCGGCTCACGGCGCGAATTTGCGTTCGCGAAGGGGCTGGTCAACGCTGTGCTGCGGCGTTTCCAGCGTGAGCGCGACGCGCTCGTCGCGGCGATGCAGGATGATCCCGTCGCACGCTGGAATTACCGCACCTGGTGGGTCGATGCGGTGAAGCGCGCGTGGCCGGACGCCTGGCAGGCGATTCTCGCGGCCGGCGAGCGCCAGGGGCCGCTGACGCTGCGCGTGAACGCGCGCCGGGCGACCGTCGATGCGTATCTCGACACGCTGCGCGCGAGCGGAATCGACGCGACCGCGATCGGCCGCCATGCGGTGCGGCTCGCGTCGGCGCTGCCGGTCGACCGCATTCCGGGCTTCGCCGACGGCGTCGTGTCGGTGCAGGATGCCGGTGCGCAGCTCGCGGCCGAATGGCTCGGTGCGCGCGACGGCATGCGCGTGCTCGACGCGTGCGCGGCACCGGGCGGCAAGACCGGGCATATCCTCGAACTGGCCGACGCCGAAGTCGTTGCGCTCGAAAGCGACGCGACCCGCGCGGCGCGCATCGGCGAGAACCTCGCGCGCCTGTCGCTCGCGGCGGACGTGCGCGTCGGCGATGCGGGCGCGCCGGACGCGTGGTACGACGGCCGGCCGTTCGACCGCATCCTGGCCGACGTGCCGTGCTCGGCGTCCGGCATCGTGCGCCGTCATCCCGATATTCGCTGGCTGCGTCGCGAAGCTGACATCGCCGCGCTCGTCGCGGAGCAGCGCCGCATCCTGACGGCGTTGTGGCCTCTCGTGAAGCCGGGCGGCGAACTGCTCTACGTGACCTGTTCGATCTTCCCCGAGGAAGGTGAGTTGCAGGCTCGCTGGTTTGAAGCGGCCTGTGAAGATGCGGTACGATTGGACGCGCCCGGCCAACTGCTGCCGGGCGGCGTGCACGGCGGGGCGGCCGGTGCACTCGACCAGAACACCGATCACGACGGATTTTTCTACGCGCGGTTTCAGAAACGGTGACGATCAAACACCTTTTTCCACTTCGGCTCGCGGCCGTCCTGCTGGTCGCGTTGACGCTGTGCCTGACTGTCGTTCGACAGGCGCGCGCCGAGTCGATCGCCGTGCAGCGCGCATCGCTGCAGGCTGACGGAAGCGGCTGGAGCCTGGATGCCCGCTTCGATTTCGAGCTGAATCCGAACCTCGAGGATGCGGTCAACAAGGGCATCCCGCTTTACTTCACGACCGACTTCGAGCTGGGCCGCGCGCGCTGGTACTGGTTCGACGAGCAGCCGGTGTCGGTGTCGCAGACGATCCGCCTGTCGTTCCAGCCGCTCACGCGCGAGTACCGCGTGTCGACGGGCGGGCTGCAACTCGGCTTCCCGTCGCTGAAGGACGCGCTCGCGGTCGTCCGGCACATCACGTCGTGGCACGTGATCGACCGCAACCAGGTGCGCGCCGGCGAAACCTACACCGCCTCGGTGCGGATGCAGCTCGATACGGCGCTGATGCCGAAGCCGTTCCAGGTCGACGCGGTGAACAACCGCGACTGGACGCTCGGGTCGGACTGGAAGCGCTTCACTTTCACGGTGACCGAACGTGCTAAATAAAGTGCGCCGCGCGGCCAGCGGGAAGAGCCTCCTCGTTCGCGTGATCGTCTCGACCGTCGCGCTCACGGCGCTGCTGCTGCTCGTGCTGCTCGCGGCCGCGAGCGCGAACACGGAATTCTTCGACCGCTATTACTCGTGGCTGTACGCGATGAACATCATCGTCGCGCTCGTGTTCCTGCTGGTGGTGCTCGGTCTGATCGGGATGATCGTCGTGCGCCTGAGGAAGGGCAAGTTCGGCACGCGGCTGCTCGCGAAGCTCGCGGTGTTCTTCGCGCTCGTCGGCGTGGTGCCGGGCGGGATCATCTACATCGTGTCGTACCAGTTCGTGTCGCGCAGTATCGAGTCGTGGTTCGACGTGAACGTCGAGACCGCGCTGACGGCCGGCCTGAACCTCGGCCGCGGGATGCTCGACGCGTCGCTGTCCGACCTGCAGACGAAGGCGCGGCTGATGTCGGACCAGCTCGCGAGCGTCGATGCGAACACGAACGGCACGACGCTCACGCTCTTGCGTCTGCGCGACCAGTTCGGCGTGCAGGATGCGACGATCGTCGAGCCGAGCCGCGGCGGCTCCGGCGCGGCGCCCGAGCTGCACATCGTCGCGCAGGCGTCGGGCAATTTCGCCGCGCTGATTCCGGACGACCTGCCGACGCCGCTGATGCTGAGTCAGGCGCGCGAACACGGCGCGTATGCGGCGATCGAGGGCGAGGTCGACGGCGACCCGCGCGCGCACGGCGCGAAGGGCGCGCTGCGGCTGCGCGTCGTGCGGCCGATTCCCGATGCGACGACGTCGCTGCTGCAACCGGCGGAGCGATTCCTGCAGCTCACGCAGCCGGTGCCGCCCACGCTTGCGCACAACGCCGACGCGGTGCAGCGCGCGTATCGCGAATATCAGGAAAAATCGCTCGGCCGCACCGGGCTGCGCAAGATGTACATCGGCACGCTGACGCTCGCGCTGTTCCTCGCGACCTTCATCGCGATGATGCTCGCGCTCGCGCTCGGCCAGCAGCTCGCGCGGCCGCTGTTCCTGCTCGCGCAGGGCACGAAGGAGGTCACGGAAGGCGACTACACGCCGAAGCGCGAGATCAAGTCGCGCGACGAGCTCGGCTTCCTCACGCAGTCGTTCAATGCGATGACGCGCCAGCTGTCCGAGGCTCGGCAGGCGGTCGAGAAGAACCGCATCGCGCTCGAGCATTCGAAGACGTATCTCGAGAGCATCCTCGCGAACCTGACGGCCGGCGTGTTCGTGCTCGATCGCCAGTTCCGGCTGACGACGGCCAACCGCGGCGCCGAGCGAATCTTCCGGCAGCCGTTCAGCTCGATGATCGGCACGGCGCTCGACCGGATCGGCGTCGTCGCGGAATTCGGTGCGATGGTGCGCAAGGCGTTTGCCGATCGCGAAGCCGCTTCGGACGGCGGTAGCGGCGATCGCGGTCACTGGCAGCAGCAGTTCGCGATCGAGGTGCCGGGCGAAGCCGATCCGCTGACCTTGCTCGTGCGCGGCACGCGACTCGTGTCGACGGTCGAGGGCGAGGCCGACGATCCGCAGACGTCCGGCTACGTCGTCGTGTTCGACGACATCTCCGACGTGATTTCCGCGCAGCGTTCGGTCGCATGGGGCGAGGTCGCGCGACGGCTCGCGCACGAGATCAAGAACCCGCTGACGCCGATCCAGCTGTCGGCCGAGCGGCTGCAGATGAAGCTGTCCGACAAGCTCGCACCGCCCGATGCGGACGTGCTCAAGCGCGGTGCGACGATGATCGTCAACCAGGTGGCCGCGATGAAGCGGATGGTCGACGACTTCCGCGAATATGCGCGCACGCCGCCGGCGGTGCTCGCGAACCTGCAGTTGAACGAACTGGCGAGCGAGGTGCTCGGGCTGTATGGTGTCGGCGAAGGCAAGAGCGCGATCGTCGCCGAACTCGCGCCGTCGCTGCCGGTGATTCGCGGCGACGCGACGCAACTGCGCCAGGTGATTCACAACCTGCTGCAGAACGCGCAGGATTCGGTCGCGGAAGTCGCGCATCCGCGTGTGTTGATCGAAACCAAGACAGTAGAATATGGCGATCCCGACGCCGAGGGCAAAACGCGCGTCGCGGTACGTCTTACCGTGTCCGACAACGGGCCCGGTTTTCCGGCACGCATCCTGACCCGTGCGTTCGAGCCGTACGTGACGACGAAGGCGAAGGGCACGGGGCTCGGGCTGGCCACGGTCAAGAAAATCGTCGACGAGCACGGTGCGCGGATCGATTTGCGCAATCGCATGCACGGCGAGACCGTCGAGGGTGCGCAGGTGTCGATCCTGTTCCTGCAGATGGCGAGCGATACGCCAGGCGCCGAATCCGGCGCGCAGGGCGGGACGGCTCCCGCCAAGACAAAAGCAAGTGTGCAGACAAAGGCAGCGTAAATGGCAACCATCCTGGTGGTAGATGATGAAATGGGCATCCGGGAATTGCTCTCGGAGATCCTCAGCGATGAAGGACATGTCGTCGAGGCGGCGGAGAACGCGCAGGCCGCGCGGGAATACCGCCTGAATCAGGCGCCCGATCTCGTGCTGCTCGATATCTGGATGCCCGATACCGACGGCGTCACGCTGCTCAAGGAATGGGCGGCGCAGGGCCTGTTGACGATGCCCGTGATCATGATGTCCGGGCACGCGACGATCGACACGGCCGTCGAGGCGACGAAGATCGGCGCGCTCGATTTCCTCGAGAAGCCGATCGCGCTGCAGAAGCTGCTGAAGTCCGTCGAGCACGGTCTCGCGCGCGGCGCGGCACCGGTGTCCGTCAACGCGGCGGCGAAAGCCGGTATCGGGCAAGCATCGGGGCCGGCGGCCGTTGCATCCGCGGCCGCGCTGCCGACGCTCGGCGACGACATGGTCACGGCGCTCGGCCTCGCGGGCCAGACGGCCGCGATTCCGTTCGACATCCCGTTGCGCGAAGCGCGCGACGCATTCGAGCGCGCGTACTTCGAATATCACCTCGCGCGCGAGAACGGCAGCATGACGCGCGTCGCGGAGAAGACGGGCCTCGAGCGCACGCACCTTTATCGCAAGCTCAAGCAGCTCGGCGTCGAGCTCGGCAAGAAGTCGTCCGAAGGCGCCGCATAAAATATTTCGCGAAAACACTTGCGCAAGTGATGAGGGCTGGATATACTTTCTCTTCTTCGTTGGCCCGGTAGCTCAGTTGGTAGAGCAGCGGATTGAAAATCCGCGTGTCGATGGTTCGATTCCGTCCCAGGCCACCAGCAGTTCCAACCCCAAGAATCGGAAGGTTCTTGGGGTTTTTCGTTTGTGGTGGGTTTGCGCGGCATCGGCGGCGCGCCCGGCAGCATTCGTCGGGGCGTGATAAAATCCGTGCCCGCTCAATGACTTAGCGCATCGCTTCATGCGCACGGCAGGGCAGCCCGCAGGCGCCGCCGTGACGCGCGGCAACGATGCCGCGCGATGGGCGGTATAAGCGCGCCGCCGCGTTCGCGGCCGACCGCGCTGCCTATACTGGTCGAGCCGGCGCAGGCCGGCACGCGTCGGGCCGTCCGGCGGCAGCCGGCCCCGGGGCGCAGCGCGACGCGAGCCTATACATTCACGGAGTATCACGGTGATTCGGACAGACGCTAAAGACGGCGCGCTCGTGTTGTTTTCCGGCGGGCAGGACTCGGCCACGTGCGTGGCCTGGGCCCTGGAACGCTATCAGACGGTCGAGACGCTCGGCTTCGATTACGGCCAGCGCCATCGCGTCGAACTCGAATGTCGCGAAGGCGTGCGCGATGCGCTGAAGCACCGGTTTCCCGCATGGGCGGGCCGCCTCGGCGACGATCACATGATCGATCTGTCGGTGCTCGGCGCGATCAGCGATACGGCGATGACGCGCACGATCGAGATCGAGACTGCGGCGAACGGATTGCCGAACACGTTCGTGCCGGGCCGCAACCTGCTGTTCATGACGATCGCGGCTGCGATCGCCTATCGCCGCGGTCTGCGCGTGCTGGTCGGCGGGATGTGCGAGACCGATTTCTCGGGCTACCCGGACTGCCGCGACGACACGATGAAGGCGCTGCAGGTTGCGCTGAACCTCGGGATGGATACGCGCGTCGTGCTCGAAACCCCGCTGATGTGGCTGGACAAGGCGCAGACGTGGCAACTCGCCGAGCAACTCGGCGGCGAGGCACTCGTCGAGCTGATCCGCGTCGAGACGCACACGTGCTACGTGGGCGAGCGCGCGGAGCTGCACGACTGGGGTTTCGGCTGCGGCGAATGCCCGGCCTGCAAGCTGCGCAAGCGCGGCTACGAGGCCTACCTGAAGGGCGAGCGGGTGACCGAAGCACCGCTGTGACGCGGGTGCGGCGGCAGCGCCGGATGAATAACGGATTCTGATCGACAACGAGCGGCGCGAGCCGGACGAAGCACGATGACTTACGCGGTCAAGGAAATTTTCTACACGTTGCAGGGCGAGGGCGCGAACGCGGGCCGTCCGGCCGTGTTCTGCCGGTTCGCCGGCTGCAATCTGTGGTCGGGCCGCGAAGAGGACCGTGCGGACGCCGTGTGCCGTTTCTGCGATACGGACTTCGTCGGCACCGACGGCGAGAACGGCGGCAAGTTCAAGGATGCCGAAGCGCTCGTCGCGACGATCGCCGGCCTGTGGCCGGACGGCGAAGCGCATCGCTTCGTCGTCTGCACGGGCGGCGAGCCGATGCTGCAGCTCGACCAGCCGCTCGTCGACGCGCTGCATGCGGCGGGCTTCGAGATCGCGATCGAGACCAACGGCTCGCTGCCCGTGCTCGAGACGATCGACTGGATCTGCGTGAGCCCGAAGGCCGACGCGCCGCTCGTCGTCACGAAGGGCAACGAACTGAAGGTCGTGATCCCGCAGGACAACCAGCGGCTTGCCGACTACGCGAAGCTCGATTTCGAGTATTTTCTCGTGCAGCCGATGGACGGCCCGTCGCGCGATCTCAATACGAAGCTCGCGATCGACTGGTGCAAGCGGCATCCGCAGTGGCGGCTGTCGATGCAGACCCACAAATATCTGAACATTCCCTGAGCCACGGCTTTTGACATCGTGCTGATTACCCGAAAACTCGAATTCGACGCGGGCCACCGCATTCCCGATCACCGCAGCCAGTGCCGGAACCTGCACGGCCACCGCTACGTGCTCGAAGTCACGCTGCGCGGCGATCTCGTCGATACCGAGGGGGCGCCCGACCGCGGCATGGTGATGGATTTCGCCGACGTGAAGGCACTCGCGGTCGAGCACCTCGTCAACAAGTGGGATCACGCGTTCCTGGTCTACGCGCGCGACGAAGTCGTGCGCTCGTTCCTCGAGCAGATGGCCGACCACAAGACCGTCGTGCTCGACCGGATCCCGACCGTCGAGAACCTCGCGGCGATCGCATTCGACATCCTCGCGAACGTGTACGACGCGCACTACGGCGTGAACCTGCGCCTGGAACGCGTGCGTCTGTACGAAACGCCGAACTGCTGGGCCGACGTCGAACGCCAGCCCGGCCGCTGATCCTGCCGTTTCGGCAGCCTCGCCAACCGGCGCGGGCTGCCTGCCGCCGTGCCGTGCGGCCTCGTCCGGCGCCGCTCCCCGCCTGTTCCCACATTCCGCGTAACGCCGCGCTATGATCGCTGCGTGGCACCGGAAAACGCATCCGTGCGCCAGCGCGCGGCCCGCGCTGTCAGATCGGCCGCCCACGGCCGACTGACGTTCCAGGGCCCCGTGTTGCGCCCGCTTCGCTTGTTGCTTGTCCCGTTCGATTGCCGTTCCGTCCCGGAGGCCGTATCGATGAGCACGCTCACCAATTCCCTCAAACAACGTCTGCATGACGGCGACGAGCCGTTGTACGGCCTGTGGCTGTCGCTCGGCTGCGAAATGGCCGCGGAAGCGCTCGCGCACGCCGGCTACGACTGGCTCTGCATCGACATGGAGCACGCGCCGAACGACAGCCGCGACGTCGCGTCGCAACTGCGCGCGCTGGCCGCCGCGCACCTGCCGAGCGAGCCCGTCGTGCGCGTGCCGGGGCGCGAGCCGTGGCTCGTGAAACGCGCGCTCGACGCCGGCGCGCGCACGCTGATGTTCCCGTGCATCGAGACGCCCGACGAGGCCGCGCACGCAGTGCGGCTCACGCGCTTCCCGTCGCCGGATTCCCCCGACGGGCTGCGCGGCGTGGCCGGCATGGTGCGTGCGGCGGCGTTCGGCATGCGCCGCGATTACCTGCAGACGGCGAACGCGCAGGTCGCGGTGATCGTGCAGATCGAATCGGCGCGCGGTATCGATGAAGTCGAGCGGATCGCCGCGACGCCGGGCGTCGATTGCCTGTTCGTCGGCCCGGCCGATCTGGCGGCGAGCCTCGGGCATCTCGGCGACAGCCGCCACCCGGACGTCGAAACCGCGATGGCGCGCGTGCTCGCGGCCGGCAAGCAGGCCGGCGTCGCGGTCGGCATCTTCGCGAACGATACCGCGACCGCGCGCCAGTATCGCGAGGCCGGCTACCGGATGATCACGCTGTCGGCCGACGTGAGCTGGCTGCTGCGCGCGACGCGCCAGGCGCTGCAGGAGGTGCGGTCATGAACGGCGGCGACGGCGCGAGGCCCGGCCGCGCGCGGCGTACGGCCGGCGTATGCGCGCGGATCGGCACGATGCTCGGGCTGTGGGCCGTGTGCGTTGCGGCGGTCGCGCAGAATGCGACGCACGCGAAGCCGGACCCGGCGCGCGAGACGCAATCCGCGGTGGCCGACTACAACGCCGGCGACTATCGCGCGGCGCTGGTGCAGTTTCACGACGCGGCCGAACGCGGCGACCGGCTCGCGCAGTTCAACTACGCGATGATGCTGCTCACGGGCGTCGGCGTGACCGCGAACGTCGACGAGGGGCTGCGCTGGCTGAAGCGGGCGGCCGACGCGAACATGTCGCATGCGCAGTACGTGTACGGGCGGATGTTCGACGACGGCGAGTTCGTCGCGCGCAATCCGGCCGAAGCGCACCGCTGGTTCCTGCGTGCGGCGAAGCAAGGGCACGTGCAGGCCGAGCTGTCGCTCGCGAACCAGTTTCTCGACGGGCGCGGCACGCCGCGCGACAACCGGCAGGCGTTCGCGTGGTACAAGCAGGCAGCCGACGCGGGCGAGCCGACCGCGCAGTACGTGACCGCATCGTTCTACGAGCGCGGCGGCGACGGCGTCACGCAGAACCTGAACATCGCGCGCGCGTATTACGCGGCCGCGGCGGCGCAGGGCGACGAGACAGCCGGGCTGAAATTCAAGGAGCTGAGCGCGCGCCTGAAGACGCCGGAGCCGGCATCGGGCGCCGGCGCGGACCACGGGAGCCCGCGCGCGACGCCGCAGTGAGCGGGCGGCACGCACCGCATTCGACCTGCCCAAGGAAAAACGGCGCACGAGGCGCCGTTTTCTTTGCCGCAGACTGCTCTGCCGGCGACCGCGTGCCGTGCCGCGGGGTCAGCTCTTCATCAGCCGCCGCTGTCGCCCGACGCTCATGATCATCCCGATCGCGATGCCGAGCGTCGTGAGCGCGGTGCCGCCGTAGCTCATGAACGGCAAAGGCACGCCGACGACGGGCAGCACGCCGCTCACCATCCCGATGTTGACGAACGCATAGACGAAGAACGCGAGCGTGAGCGAGCCCGCGAGCAGCCGGCCGAACAGCGTCGCGCCCTGCGCGGCGATGTAGAGCCCGCGCGCGATCAGCGCCATGTAGAGCGTCAGCAGCACGAGGCCGCCTGCGAGCCCCCATTCCTCCGAGAACACCGCGAAGATGAAGTCGGTGTGTTTCTCCGGAATGAACTCGAGGTGGGCCTGCGTGCCCTTCAGATAGCCCTTGCCGAGCACGCCGCCCGAGCCGATCGCGATCACGGCCTGGATCGTGTGGAAGCCCTTGCCGAGCGGGTCGGAAGTCGGATCGAGCAGCGTGCACACGCGGTGCTTCTGGTAGTCGTGCATCAGCGGCCACTGCACGTCGGGCTGGCAGATGCGCTCTTCGAACACGGCGATCGAGCCGACCGCGATCACGCCCGCGACGAGCACCGGCACGATCAGCTTGAACGACAGGCCGGCGAGGTAGATCACGAAGAAGCCGGCCGCGAACACGAGCAGGCCCGTGCCGAGGTCGGGCTGCTTGGCGATCAACCCGACCGGCACCATCAGGATCCCGAACGCGGCGACGAAGTCGTACCAGCGCAGCCCGCCTTCGCGGCGCTGGTAATACCACGCGAGCATCAGCGGTGTCGCGATCTTGAGGATTTCCGACGGCTGGATCACGACGCCGACGTTCAGCCAGCGCTTCGCGCCCTTCTTGGTCATCCCGAACAGCGCGACCGCGATCAGCAGCGCGACCCCGAACGAATACAGCGGGACCGCGAAGCGCATCAGCGTCGTCGGCGGAATGTTGGCGATCACCCACATCAGCACGAACGTCAGCAGGATGTTGCGCAACTGGTCCTCGACGCGGCCCGGCATGTCGATCGACGCGCTGTACAGCGTGACGATGCCGACGCACAGCAGCAGGAACACGATGAGGGCGAGCGGGCGGTCGAAGCCCGCGAACATCTGCTTGATCTTGTCGAGCCAGGCGCGCTTGTCGAATTGCATGCCTTTCTCCGTTAATGAGCGGTGCCGGCGTTCGCCGCTTTCGCGGCGGCCAGGGCACGGGAGTTGTCGTCGCGCGGCGCGGTGGCGAGCGGCTGCGCGTCGCTGGCGGGCCGGCGCGGCCGGTGCGGGCGCCGGATCGGCGGCAGGCTCGCGGCCATCGGCGCTGCCGCGCTCGCGACGGCCGGTTGCGCCGCGCTTGCCCCGGCCGCACCCGATGCAGTGGGCGTCGACGCGGCCGATGCCGCATCCGCCGCGCTGGCCGCGGTCGGCACGACGGGCTGCGCAAGCGCCTTGAAGCCGGCCGCGACGGACACGGTCTTCGAGGCATCGCCGATCACCGGTGCGTTGATCGGCTCGGTCGCCGACGCAGCGGCGGCGACGGCGGCCGCCTCGTTCTCCGGTTTCTGGCGATCGACGAGATAGAAATCGAGCACGCGGCGTGCGATCGGGCCCGCGGCCTGCGCGCCCCAACCGCCGTTTTCGACGACCAGCGCGATGGCGATCTGCGGATGGTCGACCGGCGCGTACGCGATGAACAGCGCGTGGTCGCGCAAGTGCTCGGCGAGCAGGTGGCCCTTGTAGTTCGAGCCCTGCAGCGAGAACACCTGCGCGGTGCCGGTCTTGCCGGCCGCGAGGTAGGGCGCGCCGCGGAACACCTTGTACGCGGTGCCGGACGGGTTTTCGATCACGTTCTCCATCCCGCGCTTCACGACGTCGATGTCGGCCTGCTTGAGCGGAATCGTTTCGCTTTCCTTCGGCACGGTCAGATGGCGCCCGCGCGTGATGGGATCTTCGACTTCCTTCACGAGGTGGGGCTTCATCACGACGCCGTTGTTCGCGAGCGTCGCGGTGGCGTGCGCGAGCTGCAGGATCGTGAACGAGTTGTAGCCCTGGCCGATCCCGAGGCTGATGGTCTCTCCGTCGAACCACTTCTGCTGCGCGGCCTTCTTGAACGCTTTCTTCTTCCAGTCGGTCGACGGCAGGATCCCGCGCGCCTCGCCCTGGATGTCGATGCCGGTGATCTGGCCGAAACCGAACGGCTTCATGAAGTTCGCGATCGCGTTCACGCCGAGGTCGCGCGCGAGCATGTAGAAGTAGGTGTCGTTCGACACCATGATCGCCTTGTTCATGTCGACCCAGCCCTGGCCCGAGCGCACGTCGTTGCGGAACGTGTGGCCGCCGAACGTGAAGTAGCCGGGATCCTGGAAGCCCCAGCCCGGCGAACGCTTGCCGAGCGTCAGGCCGGCCAGCGCCATGAACGGCTTGTACGTCGAGCCGGGCGGGTAGGTGCCGTGCAGCGGGCGGTTCAGGAGCGGCTTGTCGGTGGAGTTGTTCAGCTCGTCCCAGGTCTGCTGGTCGATGCCGTCGACGAACGAGTTCGGGTCGAAGCTCGGCGACGACACGAACGCGAGCACGTCGCCCGACTTCGGCTCGATCGCGACGAGCGCGCCGCGCTTGCCGGCAAACGCCTGCTCGGCGACCTGCTGCAGCCCGATGTCGAGCGACAGCACGAGGTTGTTGCCGGGCGTCGCCTGCGTGCGCGACAGCGTGCGCACGGGCCGGCCGCCGGCCGTCACCTCGACTTCCTCGAAGCCCGTGAGGCCATGCAGCTCGGTTTCGTAGCTCTGCTCGACGCCGATCTTGCCGATGTAGTCGGTGCCCTTGTAGTTGTTCGCGTCGCGACGCGGATCGTAGTGTTCCTGGTCGCTGTCGTTGTCGTCGCTGATCGCGTCGATGCGATCCTGGTCGCGCTTCGAGATGCGGCCGATGTAGCCGATCACGTGCGCGGCCGTCGTGCCGAGCGGGTATTGGCGGAACAGGCGCGCGCGCACGTCGACGCCGGGGAAGCGGAAGCGCTGCGCGGTGAAGCGCGCGACTTCCGCGTCGGTGAGGCGCGTGCGGATCGGCAGGCTCTCGAAGTTCTTCGAGTCTTCCTGCAGCTTCTTGAAGCGGCGGCGGTCGCGCGCGTCGATCGGGATGATCGCGGACAGCTTGTCGATCGTGTTGTCGAGCGTGTCGTCGAGCTTCGACGGCGTGATCTCGAGCGTGTATGCCGAATAGTTCTTCGCGAGGACCACGCCGTTGCGATCGGTGATGATCCCGCGGTTCGGCACGATCGGCGCGACCGAAATGCGGTTTTCCTCGGCCTGCAGCGCGTATTTGCCGTGCTGCATCAACTGCAGGTAGAAGAAGCGGCTCGCGAGCAGCCCGAAGCAGACGAACACGAACACGCCCGCCGCCGCGACGCGCAGGCGGAACTTCGAGAGCTGCTGTTGGGTGTCGTTGAATTCGGTCATGCGGTTACGATCGGTCTGGCCCGTGCGCGGCGAGCGCGCGCGGGCGAGGCGCCGCCCCGGAGCGCGGCGCGCGGGCGTGGGGGCGGCGGGTATTCAAGGTCGGTCCGGCTCAGATGGGGCGCGTATCGTCCGGGTCGACCGGGCGGCGTTGCGGCATCAGCAGCAGGTGGCTCGCGATCGGCCACAGCGCGGCCTCGACGAAGCCGTCCACCAGATAGCGCCAGCCGGGAAACGCGGCGCCCATCACGAGGCGGATCACGAACGGCACCAGCTGCGCGACGACGAGCAGCGGCGTGACGTACAGCACCTGCACGCCGATCGGCATCCACAGCACGCGGCGGTGGATCGTGATCGCGCCGTACGACAGCAGCGTATAAGCAAGCGCGTGCTCGCCGAGCAGCCCCGCGTCATGCACGTCCATCAGGATGCCGAGCGCGAACGCGACGCCCATCCCGACCTTGCGCGGCTGGTGGATGTTCCAGAACAGCAGCACGAGCGCGACGAAATCGGGCACGCCGGGCAGGCGGCCCCACGGCATCAGGTTCAGCAGGAACGCGGCGGCGAGGCTGAAGACGATGAAGTACGGGTTGACCGGCTGCAGGATGTATTGCGGGCGGTTCATTGCTGGGCTCCTGATTGCCCGGCCGCGGGCTTCGCGGGCGCGACGGCGGGCTTGGCCGGAGCGACGGGTGCCGACGGCGCGGGTTTCGCGCCGGGCGCGGCCGCGGCGGCCGCCTTCGCGTTCGCGTCGGCCTTTTCGGCCTTGTCGCTCTTCGCGGCGGCCTTGGCGCCCTTCTTGCCCTTCGCGTTCTTCTCGGCGGCCGGATCGGACTCGGCCGGGCGCGGCGGGACGTCGTTCTGGTAGTGCAGCACCAGCATCTGGCGCGCGCCGCGCACGGCGGCGACCGGCGCGCAGGTCACGCGCGCGAACGCGGTATCGGCGAGCTTGTCGACGCGCACGACCTTCGCGACCGGCAGGCCCGGCGGATACACGCCGTCGAGGCCGCTCGTGACGAGTTCGTCGCCGGCGACGAGGTCCGAGCTCGTCGGTACGAAGCGCAGGTCGAGCGAGTCGCCCTTCGGCGTGCCGTAGATCACGCTGCGCAGGCCGGTGCGCAGCACCTGCACGGGAATCGCGAGATCGCGGTCGGTGATCAGCGTGACTTCGGCCTGCAGCGGGAACACGCGCGTGATCTGGCCGATCACGCCGTCCTCGCTGACGACCGGCGCGCCGTTCTGGATGCCCTGCTGCGAACCTTGCCCGATCACGATCTTCTGCGTGAACGGGTCGCTGGTGTCGTACTGGATTTCGACGGGCGTCGATTGCGTCGCGATGTGCTGGCGCAGCTCGAGCACCGCGCGCAGGTGCATGTTTTCCTGCGTGAGCACCGCGGCCTGGTTGGCCTGCGTGGACAATTGCAGGTTGCGCTTGCGCAGCGCGTCGTTCTCGTGGCGGAGCGATGAACCCGTGACGGCGATGTCGGCCGCGCCCATGAACAGGTCACGCGGCACGAGCGCCGCGCGCTGCAGCGGGTACAGCACGGTGCCGAGCACGCCGCGGACGATTTCGAGCGTGCTGAAGCGCGCGTCCGACACGAGGAGCGCGATGGCGAGGGCGACGAAGAAGATGAGCCGCGCGAGCGCGGGCGGACCTTGCTTGAAGAGGGGCGGCGGACTGTATTCCATGGTCGGCGCCGGGCGCGTGTGATCGGTTAAATAATGCTCAGACGCGCAAACGGCGCGGCGGTTCGTTCTGAACGAGCGATCCGGCCACGCCGCGGGTGCGTCATATCAAGCGGGACTGCTTAGGCGATCACTCGTACGAGAAGATGCTGCCCAGCTTGTCCATGCGCTCGAGCGCCATGCCCGAACCGCGTACGACGCAGGTGAGCGGATCTTCGGCGACGAGCACCGGCAGGCCGGTTTCTTCCGCGAGCAGGCGATCGAGGTCGCGCAGCAGCGCGCCGCCGCCCGTCAGCATCATCCCGCGCTCGGCGATGTCGGCGCCGAGTTCCGGCGGCGTCTGCTCGAGGGCGATCTTCACCGACGACACGATCTGGTTCAGCGGATCGGTCAGCGCTTCGAGGATTTCGTTGCTGGAGATCGTGAAGCTGCGCGGAATGCCTTCCGACAGGTTGCGGCCCTTCACTTCCATTTCCTTGACTTCGGAGCCCGGGAACGCGGAGCCGATTTCCTTCTTGATCGCCTCGGCGGTCTGTTCGCCGATCAGCATCCCGTAGTTGCGGCGGATGTAATTGACGATGGCCTCGTCGAACTTGTCGCCGCCGACGCGCACCGAGCCTTTATAGACGATGCCGCCGAGCGAGATCACGCCGACTTCCGTCGTGCCGCCGCCGATGTCGACGACCATCGAGCCCGTGGCTTCCGACACCGGCAGGCCCGCGCCGATCGCGGCCGCCATCGGCTCCTCGATCAGGTAGACCTGCGACGCGCCGGCGCCATGCGCCGCCTCCTTGATCGCGCGACGCTCGACCTGGGTCGAGCCGCACGGCACGCAGATGATGATGCGCGGCGACGGCGAGAACATGCGCGACTCGTGCGCCGTCTTGATGAACTGCTTGATCATCTGCTCGGTGACGGTGAAGTCGGCGATCACGCCGTCCTTCATCGGGCGGATCGCCTCGATGTTGCCCGGCACCTTGCCGAGCATCTGCTTGGCTTCCTTGCCGACCGCCTGGATCGTCTTCTTGCCGTTGGGGCCGCCTTCCTGACGAATCGACACGACGGACGGTTCATCGAGCACGATGCCCTTGCCGCGCATGTAGATCAGGGTGTTTGCGGTGCCGAGGTCGATCGCCAGATCGTTGGAGAAGTAGCTGCGCAAAAAACCGAACATTCAGAATCCTGTTTCGCTCTGGGCCGGCCCTGCATAGCGAACGCTGAGGGCGGCAGCGGAAAAAATAACAGCCTCGGGAAGCGTGGCGGAAGCGGCCGCCGCGGCGCACGAAGCTGCGAGTGATGTCTACCGGGGATCGCACGAAGCACGCACGGCTTGCCGAAGCGGGGCGAAACGGTGCGGGAAAAGGCTGCCGGGTTTGGGTCGAACGCGTAATGATACCTTATAATTTCACGGTATTTGAATCGAAACGGACGGTATTTTTGCCGCTTCGGCCCCGATTTTTGAGGGTGGGATCGCACCCTCCAACCCCCCGCCGCAGCGCGGTTTTCGATGCGCTGCGCAGCCTTGTTTTTCCGGTGATCGCATGGCCCTGACCCTGACCGATGTGAAACGCATCGCGCACCTGGCGCGACTCGAAATGGCCGACGCCGACGCCGAGCATACGCTCGGCCAGCTCAATGAATTCTTCGGCCTCGTCGAGCAGATGCAGGCGGTCGACACCGCCGGCATCGCGCCGCTCGCCCACCCGATCGAACAGATCCAGGAAGTCGCGCAGCGCCTGCGCGACGACGCCGTGACGGAAGTCGTCAATCGCGACGACAACCAGCGTCCGGCGCCGGCCGTCCAGGACGGCCTCTATCTCGTGCCGAAGGTGATCGAGTAAGCATTCGATGACAAGCGCGCCGCCTTCGCGCCGCGCGCCACCCAGAATTCCCAGGAAAACCACTCAATGCACGCAAAAAGCCTGACCGAACTGCGCGCCGCGCTCGCCGCCAAGGAATGCTCGGCCGTCGAGCTCGCGCAGCTCTACCTGAAACGGATCGACGCGGCACGCGACCTGAACGCGTTCGTCCATGTCGACGCCGACCTCACCCTCGCGCAGGCGAAGGCCGCCGACGCCGAACTCGCGCGCGGCGCGGGCGGCGCGCTGACCGGCCTGCCGATCGCGCACAAGGACGTGTTCGTCACGCGCGGCTGGCGCTCGACCGCCGGCTCGAAGATGCTCGCGAACTACGAGAGCCCGTTCGACGCGACCGTCGTCGCCCGCCTGCAGGCGGCCGGCATGGTCACGCTCGGCAAGACCAACATGGACGAGTTCGCGATGGGCTCGTCCAACGAAAATTCGGCGTTCGGCGCCGTGAAGAACCCGTGGGACACAAACGCCGTGCCGGGCGGCAGCTCGGGCGGCAGCTCGGCGGCCGTCGCCGCGCGTCTCGCGCCGGCCGCGACCGGCACCGACACCGGCGGCTCGATCCGCCAGCCCGCGTCGTTCGCGGGCGTGACGGGCATCAAGCCGACCTACGGCCGCGTGTCGCGCTACGGGATGATCGCGTTCGCGTCGTCGCTCGACCAGGGCGGCCCGATGGCGCAAAGCGCGTCCGACTGCGCGCTGCTGCTGAACGCGATGGCCGGCTTCGACGAGCGCGACTCGACGAGCCTCGAGCGCGACGACGAAGACTTCACGCGCCACATCGGCCAGCCGTGGGCGCCGGGCAACGATGCGGGCAAGCCGCTCGCGGGCCTGCGCATCGGCCTGCCGAACGAATATTTCGGCGACGGCCTCGCCGACGACGTGCGCGCGTCGATCGACGCGGCGCTCAAGCAGTACGAGGCGCTCGGCGCGACGCTCGTGCCGGTGTCGCTGCCGAAGACGGAACTGTCGATCCCCGTGTATTACGTGATCGCGCCGGCCGAGGCGTCGTCGAACCTGTCGCGTTTCGACGGCGTGCGCTTCGGCCACCGCGCCGCGCAGTACGGCGATCTGCTCGACATGTACAAGAAGTCGCGCGCGGAAGGCTTCGGCCCCGAGGTGAAGCGCCGTATTCTCGTCGGCACCTACGTGCTGTCGCACGGCTACTACGACGCGTACTACCTGCAGGCGCAGAAGATCCGCCGCATCATCGCGAACGATTTCCAGGAAGCGTTCAAGTCCTGCGACGTGATCATGGGCCCGGCGTCGCCGACGGTCGCATGGGATCTCGGCGCGAAGGGCGACGATCCGGTGCAGATGTATCTCGCGGATATCTACACGCTGTCGGTGAGCCTCGCAGGCCTCCCCGGCATGAGCGTGCCGTGCGGCTTCGGCGCCGGCGCGAACGCGAAGCGCCCGGTCGGTCTGCAGATCATCGGCAACTATTTCAACGAAGCCCGGATGCTGCAGGTCGCCGACGCGTTCCAGCGCGCGACCGACTGGCACAAGCAAGTTCCGGCGGGGGTGTAAGCATATGACTCAATGGGAAGTCGTCATCGGTCTCGAGACGCACGCGCAACTGTCGACCGTCTCGAAGATTTTCTCCGGCGCGTCGACGCAGTTCGGCGCCGAGCCGAACACGCAGGCCTGCCCGGTCGACCTGGCGCTGCCGGGCGTGCTGCCGGTGCTGAACCGCGGCGCGGTCGAACGCGCGATCCGCTTCGGCCTTGCGATCGGTTCGACCATCGCGCCGCGCAGCATCTTCGCGCGCAAGAATTATTTCTACCCCGATCTGCCGAAGGGCTATCAGATCAGCCAGTACGAGATTCCGGTCGTGCAGGGCGGCCAGATCACGATCCAGGTGCCCGCCAACGAAAAGGCCGGCAAGGAAGCGTACGAGAAGACGGTCAACCTGACCCGCGCGCACCTCGAGGAAGACGCGGGCAAGTCGCTGCATGAAGACTTCGCCGGGATGACGGGGATCGACCTGAACCGCGCGGGCACGCCGCTGCTCGAGATCGTCACCGAGCCGGAAATGCGCAGCGCAGCCGAGGCCGTGGCCTACGCGAAGGCGCTGCACGCGCTCGTCGTGTGGCTCGGCATCTGCGACGGCAACATGCAGGAAGGCTCGTTCCGCTGCGACGCGAACGTGTCGGTGCGGCCGGTCGGCCAGGAGAAGTTCGGCACGCGCGCCGAGATCAAGAACCTGAACTCGTTCCGGTTCCTCGAGGAAGCGATCAACTACGAAGTGCGCCGCCAGATCGAGCTGATCGAGGACGGCGGCGAGGTCGTGCAGGAAACGCGCCTCTACGATCCGGACAAGCGCGAGACGCGTTCGATGCGCAGCAAGGAAGACGCGCACGACTACCGCTACTTCCCCGACCCCGACCTGATGCCGCTCGTGATCGGCCGCGACTGGGTCGAGCGCGTGCAGGCCGGGATGCCCGAGCTGCCGGCCGCGATGCAGCAGCGTTTCGTCGAGCAGTACGGCGTGTCCGCGTACGACGCGGGCGTGCTGACGTCGAGCAAGGCGATGGCCGCGTACTTCGAGGCCGTGGTCGCGAAGGCCGGCGCGGCGAACGCGAAGATCGCCGCGAACTGGCTGATGGGCGACGTGTCGTCGCAGCTGAACCGCGACGGCATCGAGATCGACGCGATTCCCGTCTCGGCCGCGCAGCTCGCGCTGGTGCTGCAGCGCATCGCCGACGGCACGATCTCGAACAAGATCGCGAAGGAAATCTTCGCGACGATCTGGGACGAGAAGGCGACCGACGAAGGCGCGGCCGACCGCATCATCGACGCGAAGGGCCTGAAGCAGATCTCCGACACCGGCGCGCTGGAAGCGATCATCGACGAGGTGCTGGCGGCGAACGCGAAGTCGGTCGAGGAGTTCCGCGCCGGCAAGGAAAAGGCGTTCAACGCGCTGATCGGCCAGGCGATGAAGGCGACCAAGGGCAAGGCCAATCCGCAGCAGGTCAACGAGTTGCTGAAGAAGAAGCTCGGCTGAGCATGGCCGCGCGCCTGAACCGCGCCTGACGACGGGCCGCCGCCGAACCTGTTCGGGGCGGCCCGTCGTTTTGGTGCATGCGGTATCGTGTGCGCGTGTGCGTCGCACCGTCCAACGGAGGAACGAATGGCGAAACAACCGTCGCTCGACGATTTCCGCGTGCCGTACAGCACGCGCGAGAAGGAAGCCGCCGCATTCACGCTCGATGCGTTCGATCCGGCCGCGAAGCCGTTCTCGTCGGGGTCGAAGGATGCCGACCGCGAACGGCTGTCGGCCGTGTCGACCGAACTCGACGTACAGCAGGAGCGCCTGCACACGCAGCAGAAGAAGCGTGTGCTGCTCGTGCTGCAGGGGATGGATACCAGCGGCAAGGACGGCACCGTGCGCGCGGTGTTCCGCGAGGTCGACCCGCTCGGCCTGCGCGTCGTGTCGTTCAAGGCGCCGACGCCGATCGAGGCCGTGCACGACTTCCTGTGGCGCGTGCATCTGCAGGCGCCGGCCGCGGGCGAACTCGCGATCTTCAACCGCAGCCACTACGAAGACGTGCTCGTGCCGCGCGTGCTCGACGCGATCGACAGCAAGGAATGCGAGCGCCGCTACCGGCAGATTCGCGATTTCGAGACGATGCTGTTCGAGAACGGCACGACGATCATCAAGTGCTTCCTGCACATCTCGAAGGACGAGCAGCGCGAGCGGCTGCAGGCGCGCATCGACGATCCGACCAAGCACTGGAAGTTCGACATCGCCGATCTCGACGCGCGCAAGCACTGGGACGCGTACCAGTCGGCGTACCGCGACGCGCTCGCCGCGACGTCGGCCGAGCATGCGCCGTGGTACGTGATCCCGGCGAACTCGAAGACGCATCGCAACGTGATGATCGCCGAGCTGCTGCTACGCACGATGACCGACATGAAGCTCGAATTCCCGCCGCCGAAGCCGGAACTCGAGGGCGTGAAGATCCGCTAGGCTGCGATCCTGTAACAACATCGAACTGAACTGAACAACGGAACCCGACATGATGCGAGTGATTACCGCCAACCTGAACGGCATCCGCTCCGCCGCGAAGAAGGGCTTCTTCGAATGGCTCGGCGAACAGAACGCCGATTGCGTGTGCGTGCAGGAAATCAAGGTATCGGCCGACGACCTGCCGGCCGAATTCGTCGAGCCGCACGGCTTCAGGAGCTACTTCCACCACGCCGAGAAAAAGGGCTACAGCGGCGCGGGCGTGTACAGCCGCCACGAGCCCGATGACGTGATCATCGGCTTCGGCAGCAGCGAATTCGACGCCGAGGGGCGCTACGTCGAGGCGCGCTACGGCAAGCTGTCGGTCGTGTCGGTGTACGTGCCGTCCGGCTCGAGCGGCGAAGAGCGGCAGCAGGCGAAGTACCGCTTCATGGACGAGTTCATGCCGCACCTCGCCGAGCTGAAGAAGAAGCGCGAGGTGATCCTGTGCGGCGACGTGAACATCGTGCACAAGGAAATCGACATCAAGAACTGGAAGAGCAACCAGAAGAACTCGGGCTGCCTGCCGGAAGAGCGGGCGTGGCTCACGCAGCTGTTCGACGATGTCGGCTACGTCGACGTGTTCCGCACGCTCGACCCGCGCCCCGAGCAGTACACGTGGTGGAGCAACCGCGGCCAGGCGTACGCGAAGAACGTTGGGTGGCGGATCGATTACCAGATCGCGACGCCGGGCGTGGCCGGCACCGCGAAGCGCACGTCGATCTTCAAGGACATCAAGTTCAGCGATCACGCGCCGCTGACGGTGGATTACGACTACAAGAAGTGAGCGTCGGCGCGACGCGACGCGCGTCGCCGTCGAGCCGTCCGGTCGCCGGATGCGAAAACGGGCCGCATGTCGAACATGCGGCCCGTTTCGTTTTTGTTTCGGTGCGGTGATCATGCCGCCGGGCGACGGCTATTCGTCCCAATGTTTAGCGAATGCCGCTTGTACGCGGCTCTGATTCGTTCATGCAGCACACGCATTTTCAGACTCATCCGATATTCAAGGCCCCCTCGTTTTGTGGAGACTGCTCGACGGATACTCGCGTGTTTTCCGAAAGCGCGAATCATTCATCACGGCCGTCCTCAGGCCGCGATGGTCCATTCAGTGAGGAGAACTTTGCGTGTTGGAACAAGCAATCAACGAAACGACGTACCTTTTCACCACTATCGGCGCGGGAACCGAGCGCGGTGGGAGGGTTACGCGCGTGTCCACCAATGCGACGATCGACAATCTGGGATTGGCCGTAGTCGGCGATATCGTTGCATACGAGGAAGGAACAGAGGCCATGATCGTAGATGGGGCCGGCTTTGCCGTCATGTGGCACGGCAGGCCGGTGATGACAGTCACCGGATCCCATTTGAGTAATGGTGATCGTATCGTGACCGCTGCGCGGGACGCGTGCGACAACATTACGGTTCGAGATGGCGAGGAGATTCCCCGGCTGTTTGAACCGGCGTATTCGCCGATTTTGGCCGATGTTGTTCGTACGGGAGGCGGCGGTGCGTAAGGCGGCGATTCGGCATGGCGACCCTACAACGACGTGTGGAACCGTGATCGCTTATTCGTCCACGATTTATGACGATGGAAGGCACGTGGCGCTGAGCGGCGACGAAGCGACGTGCGGCAACTGTAATGGGACATTCAAAATATTCGGAACCGGTAAAGGGATATCGGAAAAAGGTCGGGTTGTAGTTGTCGAAGGCGACCTCGTACTCTGTCCGTGCAAAGCGAATCGAGTCCTCGTCGGCGGCAATCCGGGAATATTCCTGAATTCATATATCGATGACGGCACACTGACCGTTGCGCACGCGGCGGATCCGAGTTCGGCACTGATGTCGGATGCCCCTGACGACGATTTCGAGCATTTTTTCGAGATTGTCGATGCAATCTCCGGAAAACCTGTCGAAGGCATGAGCTACAAAGTGCTGGGCAACGGATGCACGCTCGTTAACGACGTGCCTCTTGCCTACGGCAGAACGCGCTCGTTCCCGATGAAAACATACCCTGATCTCACTGTCATAGTGTGGCGTACAGGGAATGTCCGATGAGTGATGCGATTAACGAGGATCTGCGATTGCTTGCTGCGATCGCATACGGTGAAGCGTCTGTCGCAAACGATTCGGACGAAATCGGAGGAATCGCTTTTGCGGTCGCAAACCGATGTCGGGCATGGGGTGGGAAGAGCGTATCCCAACTGCGTGCAACGGACCGGAACTATGCCTATGCGTGGAATGGCACCAATCAACGGTTCAACAAGCTGATGTCTACCCCAGACGACAAACTCGATGCCGACTCGGGGATGAGGCTGGCTGTCGAGTGGGCGCGCAAAGCGCTCGAAAATGAAGGTCCTGACCCATCGAATGGTGCATTTTGGTGGGATGGTCGTGACTTCATGACCGCGTACGCATCACACCCGAAAGTCAGAGATACATTCAAGTGGGGGGCACCGTCGCACAACATTTTCGGAGTACGGGAGAATCCTGGGACGTTCGTCACGCGATGGAGAGTGGTAAACAAGAAGACTGGAAAAACAGTCGATGGCACTGAACGAGGCCGCTACGATTCGGTATGGGTGTCAACCGCGGCCCATGGAAGCACAATTTTCTGGAAATTCAATCCCGATTTTCTGAGGGCGACGGGAGCGAAGGCATACAGATGAAAATCATATCGATACTGGTGGCAGCAGTGGTTGTCTTGCCGCACGACGCCATGGCTGAATCGTATGACAGTTACGACGCGTTCTACGAGGCACGGCCAGGCTCGGTATTTCACTCCCCGGTTGAGCGAGAGGTTGACCTGAACACGCCTGGTGCGCATGTGCTCTATGCTTTCCCTGGAAAGCCGGGCCAATTCGCGGCGCTGCACGCCGAGTTGGGACGACAAGCACTCGATCTTGAAGTCTGGCAGGACCGCATCGTCGTCAACGGCCGAGCCTATCGGTTCGCGCGTGCGACGGCATTCCCGGGCGAGCGTGCGACCGACATACATCCGGGCTCGTCCGACGTGTACGTCGTCGAGCGAGCCGGTGCCCACCCACCGCTGATTTGTGTGGAAGGTAGCGGCAGCGCGTCGGGAGAGGCCGCCAGCCGATACCGGCAAGTCTTCCTGGTGATGAATCCGTTGGCGCGCAAGCCAACGTTTCTGCAATTGCCCGGTCTGCTTTCGTCATGCCGTGCTGTTGCTGTGACGAGTGACGGGAAGCTCGTATTTCCGAAGAATAGCTATCTGTTAGATGCTGCGCATGCGGCGCAGACTGGATTGCTGGTCGAGTACTACACGTTCGACGGGCGACGCTTTGCTCGAACCAGCGATACGCTTCGGCTCGGATTCAATACGCCGGAGAATCCGTTTCAATTCTCGCTGCAGGACAGCGACTGACGTTTCCGTTGATATCGCGGACACTACCGAAGTGTCGTGCCCACGATATCGATTCGGAGGCGCGTTCGCGGGCCTGAGGCAACGCTTACTGCTTGATCGACGCCATGTCGATCACGAACCGGTACTTCACGTCGCTCTTCAGCATCCGCTCGTAAGCGGCATTGATCTGCTGCATCGGAATCGTTTCGATATCCGACGTGATGCCGTGCTCCGCGCAGAAGTCGAGCATTTCCTGCGTCTCCGCGATCCCGCCGATCAGCGAACCCGCGAGGCGGCGGCGCTTGAAGATCAGGTTGAACACCTGCGGCGACGGATGGTCGTGCTCCGGCGCGCCGACGAGCGTCATCGTGCCGTCGCGCTTCAGCAGGTGCAGGAACGGGTTCAGGTCGTGCTGCGCGGCGACCGTGTTCAGGATGAAGTCGAAGCTGTTCAGGTGCGCGTTCATCTGCGCGTCGTCCTTCGAGATCACCACTTCATGCGCGCCGACGCGCTTGCCGTCCTCGACCTTCGACGGCGACGTCGTGAACAGCACGACGTGCGCGCCCATCGCGCGCGCGAGCTTCACGCCCATGTGGCCAAGCCCGCCGAGGCCGACGATCCCGACCTTCTTGCCGGGGCCGACGTTCCACTGGCGCAGCGGCGAATAGGTCGTGATCCCCGCGCACAGCAGCGGCGCGGCGCCGGCCGGGTCGAGCGTCTCGGGCACGCGCAGCACGAATGCCTCGTCGACCACGAGCTGCGTCGAATAGCCGCCGTACGTGACGTCGCCGGTCACGCGGTCCTGGCCGTTGTACGTGCCGACGAAGCCGTTTTCGCAATACTGCTCGAGGCCTTCCGCGCAGCTCGGGCAGGTGCGGCACGAGTCGACGAGACAGCCGACGCCGACCAGCTCGCCGACCTTGAAGCGCGATACCTGCGGGCCGGTCGCGGTCACGCGGCCGACGATTTCATGGCCCGGCACGACCGGGTAGATCGTGTTGCGCCATTCGTTGCGGGCCTGGTGCAGGTCCGAGTGGCAGACGCCGCAGTAGAGCACCTCGATCTGGACGTCGAGGTCGCGCAGCGCGCGGCGCTGGAATTCGAACGGGGCGAGCGGCGACTGCGCGTCGGTCGCCGCGTAAGCGTAGGTTGTGCTCATGCAGGGGCTCCTTGTCCGGGAAAACGTCCGGCGAATCAGACTGCCGCCGCATCATGTGGCGACGCGGCGAGACAGGTGCCCATCGTAAGGAGCGAGCCGCGTCGGCGAAATACACGAAGGTCTCGAAGATTTGCCTATTCCTCTCGAATTACACGCGAACGGCCGTCAAAATGCTTTCACGGTGCTACATTGCAAGCCTGATTCTCTTGCCGGACAGGACGACGCCGATGAGCTTCCAGCCCCTTTTCGACGACGCGGGCGACCGTGTGCGGCGCCGCATGATCGAGCTGCATGCGCGCCTCGCGCCGAACGACGGCGATACGCAGGCGGCGCTCGACGGCGTGCGCTTCTTTCGCGTGAGCCGCCCCGTGCCGCGCATGCCGGTGCTGTACGAGCCGAGCATCATCGTCGTGTGCCAGGGCCGCAAGCTCGGCTATCTCGGCGACCGCTCGTTCGTCTACGACGCGCAGCAGTATCTCGTGCTGTCGGTGCCGCTGCCGTTCGAATGCGAGACCTTCGCGAGCATGGACGAGCCGTTTCTCGCGATCTCGATCCGCGTCGATCTCGCGGTGATCGCCGAGCTCGCGATCCTCCTCGACGAGACGCTCGGTGCGGCGGTCAGCGAGCCGCACGGCGTCTATTCGACGCCGCTCGATGCGCCGCTCGCCGACGCGGTGGTGCGGCTGCTCGAAGCGCTCGCGTCGCCGCACGACACGCGCGTGCTCGGGCCGGCGATCATGCGCGAGATCGCGTACCGCGTGCTGACGGGCGCGCAGGGCGACGCGATTCGCGCGGCGCTCGTCCAGCAACATCATTTCGGCCGCATCGCGAAGGCGCTGCGGCGCATTCATGCGGACCTGAAGGCCGATCTCGACGTCGAGACGCTCGCGCGCGAGGCCGGGATGAGCCTCGCGGTGTTCCACGCGCAGTTCAAGCACGTGACGGCGACGTCGCCGATGCAGTACGTGAAGGCCGCGCGCCTGCACCAGGCGCGGTTGATGATGGTGCAGGACGGCCTCGGGGCCGGTGCCGCCGCGGCGCGGGTGGGATATGCGAGCGCGTCGCAGTTCAGCCGCGAGTTCAAGCGGCTGTTCGGCCGCAGCCCCGGAGACGACGTGCGCTGGATGCGCGAAAGCGGCACCAGGCCCGTCGAGTCGGAAGTCGGCGCGTAGCGCCCGGCCTCATGTGCCGGCGATGCGCGGCGGGGAAACTGCCGGGGAAGCCGCCGGATGCCGCGCTCAGCGCCGCACGATCTTGCGCCGCTGCGCGCTGATGCCCGCGTAGTCGGGCAGCGTGTCGACCCGTTTGCCGACGGCCTTCGCATACAGCGGCATCAGGTCCGGCAGGCGGTTCAGCAGATCCTGCCGCCGCGTGGCGCTGTACGGATGCGTGTAGATGAAGCCCGACGTCCTGTTCGCGCGCGTCGCCGCCGCGAGCTTGTCCCACAGCGTGATCGCCGCGCGCGGATCGAAGCCCGCGCGGGCGGCAATGTCGCCGCCGATCACGTCGGCTTCGGTTTCGTCGGTCGGGTCGTAGCGCAGCGTCTGCAGACGCGCGCCGAGATTCAGCGCCTGCGGCAGCGGATCGCCGACGCCGAACAGCGGCGGCAGCGAGGCCGCGCGCAGCGACGTTTGCGACGTCGTGCTGAAATTGCTGCGTGCGTGTTCGCGCAGCGCATGCGCGATGCCGTGCGCGAGCAGCACGCCGAACTCGTCGTCGTTCAGGCGGACGCGATCGAGCAGTCCGCCGTACACGAGCACCTTGCCGCCCGGCAGGCACGTGACGCGGATGTCGCGCGAGCGGATCGCGTTGACGTCCCATGTCCAGGTCTTCACGCGATCGTTCCACTTCACCGAATACGGCGCGAGCTTCGTGACGATCGCGCGCAGCCGCTTCACGCGCGGCTGGTTCGCGGGCAGCAGGCGGTCGCTGTCGGCGGCAGCCTGCACGATCTGCGCGTATTCGCTCGCGGTGAGTTGTTCGAGCAGCGGCGACGGGATCAGCGTGCGGAACGCGATCGCGTTGCCGTAGCGCACCTGCTGCGACGTCGGGGCATAGGCCTTCGCGGGCACGGCGGCGCCGGTCGGCTGCGCGGCTTCGGCGGCGGATTGCGCACCGGCAGCGGCGGGCGTGGCGGGTGTGGACGGTGCAGCCGGCGCGGTGGCGGGCGCGGCCGCACTCGTGTCGGCTGCCTGTGCGCTTCCCGCCGCGCTGCACGCCGCGATGCCGACGCTCAGCGCGGCGGCGACGCGTGCCGCGCGATGCAGTCGATCATTGCGCACGGCTGGCCTCGCCGTTGCGCGCGGTGCCGTTCCACGGCGCGATCTTGAACAGCAGCAGCATGCCGGGGATCGCGAGCGCGGTGCACACGATGAAGTAGTCGAACCAGCCGATCTTCGCGACGATGAAGCCGCTCGCGGCCGATGCGAGCGTGCGCGGCACGGACGCGAGGCTCGTGAACAGCGCGAACTGCGTGGCCGTGTAGCGCGGGTCGGTCGTGCTCGCGATATACGCGACGAACGCGGCCATCGTCAGGCCGGTGGTGAACGTTTCGGCGGCGTAGACGAGCGCGAGCGCGACCGTCATCGGGCTCAGATGCGGCGTGACCTCGAAGCCGAAGATCGACAGGAACGACGCGAGCGCGTGACTTGCCGCGACCGTGAAGTCGTAAATCACCGCGAGCACCGGCGAGCCGGGGCCGACCTGTGCGAGCCACGCGAAGCCGAGCGTCGACACCATCTGCAGCGCGCCGAAGATCCACAGCCCGCGGCCGATGCCGATCTTCACGAGCCAGATGCCGCCGATGATGCCGCCGGCGACGCTCGCGACGAGCGCGGTGGTTTTCGCGACGATGCCGATTTCGGTGCGCGAGAAGCCGATGTCGAGGAAGAACGACGTCGACAGCGTGGTCGCCATCGTGTCGCCGATCTTGAACAGGAAGATGAACGCGATGACGAGCAGCGCGCCGCTCCAGCCGTCGCGCTGGATGAATTCGCGGAACGGCAGCACGATCGCGTCGCGCAGGTTGCGCGGCGGCGCGCCGACCACCTCGGGCTCGCGCACGAGCAGCGTCATCAGGATGCCCGGCAGCATGAATGCGCCGGTGATCGCGAACACGACGTCCCACGGCATGTGGTCGGACAGGATCAGCGCCAGCGAGCCGGGGATCAGCGCGGCGAGCTTGTACGCGTTCACGTGCACGGCGTTGCCGAGGCCCTGCTCGGTGTCGCGCAGCAGTTCGCGGCGATACGCGTCGATCACGATGTCGGAGCTTGCGCCGAAGAACGCGACGAGCGTCGTGAGCGCAGCGACCGTCCAGATCGAGTCGCGCGGCGACACGAAGCCGAGCGCGGCGATCGCGCCGGCGACCAGCACCTGCGTGAGCAGCATCCAGCCGCGCCGGCGGCCGGGCCGCCAGCCGGGCAGGCGCGGGATGAAGCGGTCCATCAGCGGCGCCCACAGGAACTTCCACGTATACGGGAACTGGATCAGCGCGAACAGGCCGATTTCCTTCAGGTTCACGCCTTCGGAGCGCAGCCATGCCTGCACGAGGTAGACGAGCGTGAACAGGGGCAGCCCCGACGTGAAGCCGAGGAACACGCAGATCAGCATGTGCGTGTTCAGATAGGCGCGCCAGCCGGGATGATCCTCGTGAGCAGTGAGTGCGGGCGCCTCGTGTGGCGTTTTGGACATGGACGGAAACCGGGTAGCGTTGACTTGATTGCGGCGGCAGCGCAGGCGGCGCGGGCGGCGCAGGAGGGGCGGCCGCACGCGGGTGCGGGCCGGATCATCCGTCAACGGCTCCCCGGCTCAGCTGCGCTTGACGCGGTAGACAGCAAGACTACCACGCCAGTTCGCTCCCCATCGAATCGGCTGGCCTTCGTGCAGCACGATGCGGTCGAGGATCGTGACGCCGACTTCGGGCGCGAGCGCCTCGAAATCCTTGATCGTCAGCACCCGGACGTTCGGCGTGTTGTGCCACTGGTAAGGCAGCGACTTCGACACCGGCATCCGGCCGCGCAGCACCGACAGCCGGTGCGCCCAGTAGCCGAAATTCGGGAACGACACGATGCATTCGCGTCCGACACGCGCGGTTTCGCGCAGGATCGCGGCCGTCTGGTGGATCGTCTGCAGCGTTTGCGACAGGATCGCGAAATCGAAGCTGTGATCCTCGAACAGGCGCAGGCCGTCCTCGAGGTTCTGCTGGATCACGTTGATCCCGTTCTTCGCGCTCGCGAGCACGCCCGCGTCGTTCAGTTCGATCCCGTAGCCGGACACGTCCAGTTCCTCGGACAGCAGCGACAGCAGCGAGCCGTCGCCGCAGCCGAGATCGAGCACGGTCGCGCGCGGTTCGACCCAGCGGGCGATCGCACGGAAGTCCGCGCGTGCGGACAGGGAGTTCAGCGCTTGCTGGTTCATGCACCCACCTCGTTGGCGATTCGTTCGTAATACGCGCGGAGCAGGTTGTGGTAGCGCGCGTCGTCGAGCAGGAACGCGTCGTGGCCGTGCGGCGCGTCGATCTCCGCGTAGCTGACCGTGCGCTTGTTGTCGAGCAGCGCCTTCACGATCTCGCGCGACCGCGCGGGCGCGAAGCGCCAGTCGGTCGAGAAGCTCGCGATCAGGTACTTCGCCTGCGTGTGCGCGAGCGCGGCCGTCAGGTTGCCGTCGAACGCCTTCGCCGGGTCGAAGTAGTCGAGCGCGCGCGTGATCAGCAGATAGGTGTTCGCGTCGAAGTAGTCGGCGAACTTGTCGCCCTGGTAGCGCAGGTACGACTCGACCTCGAATTCGACGTCGAAGCTGAAGTTGTACGCGTCGAGCGCGCCGTCCGCGCGGCGCAGCGCACGGCCGAATTTCTCGGCCATGTCGTCGTCGGAAAGATACGTGATGTGGCCGATCATCCGCGCGACGCGCAGGCCCCGCTTCGGCTTCACGCCGTGCGCGTAGTAGTCGCCGCCGTGGAAGTCGGGATCGGACAGGATCGCCGAGCGCGCGACCTCGTTGAACGCTATGTTCTGCGCGGACAGCTTCGGCGTCGATGCGATGTCGATACAGTGGGCGACGCGGTCCGGATACATCAGGCTCCATGCGAGCGCCTGCATCCCGCCGAGGCTGCCGCCCATCACGGCGGCGAAGCGCTCGATGCCGAACGCGTCGGCGACGCGCGCCTGCGCATGCACCCAGTCCTCGACGGTGACGACCGGAAAGCGCGCGCCATACGGCTTGCCGGACGACGGATCGATGCTCATCGGGCCGGTCGAGCCGAAGCACGAGCCGAGGTTGTTCACGCCGATCACGAAGAAGCGGTTGGTGTCGAGCGGCTTGCCCGGGCCGACCATGTTGTCCCACCAGCCGGTGCTGCGCGGGTCGTCCGCATAGATGCCGGCGACGTGGTGCGACGCGTTGAGCGCGTGGCAGACGAGCACCGCGTTCGAGCGCGCGGCGTTGAGCTCGCCGTACGTCTCGACGACGAGCTGATAGTTGCCGATCACGCTGCCGCTTTGCAAGCGCAGCGGTTCGGCGAAGTGCATGGTCTGTGGAGCGACGATGCCGATCGATTCCATTCGTTCCGCCTTATGACTGGGCGGCTAAACGGTGTCGGCGATGCGCGGAGGCGAAGGTGCGCGGCTGACGACCTCTTTAGCCGCATTTATAGTGAACCGCCGGGACGAAGACGCATCAAGGCCCTGGTCGGTTCGCGCGCCCGCAATCGAGTCAGCAAATCGGCGCGCTTCCGACCTGCCGCCAAGGAGGCGGCAGGTCGGAGGAGTATAGCGGAATTCCGCGGAGCGCGGATTTCGCGGGCCGGCTGCCCCGGCTACTGCAGGATCAGCCGCAAATGCGCATCGGCCTGTTCGCCGGGCGGCCTCTGGAACCCGCCTTTCGCGAACCGGTGCCACTTGCCGATCACGTAGCTGACGAGCAGGCTCGCGCGCGCGGCGGGATCGTAATCGGCCGGCAGCACGAACGGCGCGGCGCCATCGGGCGCCTGCGCCTCGGTACGCGCGACCCGCAGGCACTGCTTGACGGTCGCCTCGATTCGGTCGAGCAACTGGTTCACGCGCTCGGTGAGCCGCTCGTCCTCGCCGACCAGCGCCTCGCCCGTCAGCACGCGCGTCATGCCCGGATTCTTCGCGGCGAAATTGAGCATCGTCAGCGCGATCGTGCGCGCCTGCTGCACGCCGTTCGGCTCCTTTGCGACGATCTGGTTGACCAGCCCGAACAGCGCCTGCTCGATGAACTCGATCAGGCCTTCGTACATCTTCGCCTTGCTGGTGAAATGCCGGTACAGCGCGGCTTCCGACACGTCGAGGCGGGCCGCGAGCGCAGCCGTCGTGATCTTTTCGGGCTTCGGCGCCTCGAGCATCGCGGCGAGCGTCTGCAGGATCATCACGCGGCGCTCGCCCGGTTTCGGGCGCGCGCGGGACGGTGTGGCCCGGTCTTCCGTTACGGCTTGGTCCTGCGGGTAAGTCGGCTGCATTTCTGTCGCCCCGATCGTGTGCCCAGTCGGAGCGATTTTAACGAACGAATGCGCTGGTCGACATATTGGGGGCGGCCGATGTTCGGCAGATGGCCCGGCAGGTGCCCGGTGATCCACACCGTGCCGATGCCGAGGCGCTTGTAGCGCTTCAGGTGGCTGCGGGTATCTTCGACGAGGATCGCGTCTTCGAACCGCGCATGCGCGGCGCGCAAAATCCGGCGCAGCATCGTGTGGTCGGGCTTCGCGCGCCATGTGCGACGGTCGCGCATGTGCTCGATCGCGATCACGCGCTCGAACAGCCGCTCGATGCGCAACTCGCGCAACACCGCGCGCGCGTAGTTCTCGGGCGCGTTGGTCAGCACGAACTTGCGGCCCGGCAGCGCGGCGACGATGCGCGCGAGGCCGCGCTCGGCGCGCAGCATCGCGGGCAGGTCGGAAAACGTGTGGACGACGCGCAGGAAGTCGTGCGGATCGATCGGGTGATGGCGCGCGAGGCCGAGGAGCGCGGCGCCGTAGCGCTGCGTGTAGCCGGTGCGCAGCCGGTCGGCTTCGGCTCGCCCGACGTGGAGCGTGTCGACGATGTACTGCGTCATCGCGCGGTTGATCTCCGGAAAGATCGCGTGCGATGCGTGATGGAGCGTGTTGTCGAGATCGAACAGCCAGACGGGCGCGCCGGCGCGCGGCCGGCTGCGGGAGATGCGCCGGCGTCGCAGCGACGCCGGCAGGTCGGGGCCGGTGGTTGTGCGGCGCGTGCTCAATGCGAGCGGATCATCGTGCCGAACGGCTGCTCGGTCAGGATTTCGAGCAGCACCGAGTGCTCGATGCGGCCGTCGACGATGTGCACCGACTTCACGCCGCTCTTCGCGGCGTCGAGCGCCGACGAGATCTTCGGCAGCATGCCGCCCGAGATCGTGCCGTCCGCGAACAGCGCGTCGATCTCGCGCGCCGACAGATCGGTCAGCAGGTTGCCGTCCTTGTCCATCACGCCGGGGATGTTGGTCATCATCAGCAGCTTCTCGGCGTTCAGCACCGTCGCGAGCTTGCCCGCGACGAGGTCCGCGTTGATGTTGTACGACAGGCCGTCCTCGCCGAAACCGATCGGCGAGATCACCGGGATGAACGCGTCGTCCTGCAGTGCCTTCACGACCGCCGGGTTGATCGCCTCGACTTCGCCGACCTGGCCGATGTCGATGTACTGGCCCGGGTTGTCGCGGTCCGGCATCAGCAGCTTGCGTGCGTGGATCAGGCCGCCGTCCTTGCCCGTCAGGCCCACCGCATGGCCGCCGAAGTGATTGATCAGCATCACGATGTCCTGCTGGACTTCGCCGCCCAGCACCCATTCGACGACTTCCATCGTCTCTTCGTCGGTCACGCGCATGCCCTGGATGAAGGTGCCGGCCTTGCCGATCTTCTTCAGCGCGTGATCGATCTGCGGCCCGCCGCCGTGGACGATCACCGGATTGATGCCGACCAGTTTCAGCAGGATCACGTCGCGCGCGAAGCCTTGCTTGAGCCGCTCTTCCGTCATCGCGTTGCCGCCGTATTTGATCACCACGGTCTTGCCGTGGTAACGGCGGATGTACGGCAGCGCCTCGGCGAGGATTTCTGCCTTCAGCGTGGGGGCGATCTGCGAGAGGTCGATGGGCTCGGACATGGCGGCGGCTCTGGCTGGGAACGGTTGAAACAGGGCGAATTGTACAGGAGTGGCGCAGCGCAGCATCGGGTTTTTGGGCTGGCCGGACGGCCGATCGCGCGGGCCAGTCGCCACGCGCGGCGGCCCGCCGGCCATGGTGCCGGACCCCGCGCGGGGCCCCCGCGGCGGCGCCGTGGACAGCGCGACTCGACCCGCGTTGGCGGCCCGCATCGGCCGATCGGCCGACGTACAAAATCCGCCCGCCGCGCTATGCTTGTCGCGTAGGGTGACTTCATGCCCGCTTCCGCGTTTCCGCCATGACCGATACCGCCGCCGACGCCCGTTCGACTCCGCGCCGTGCGCGTTGCCCGCACTGCGGGCGCGGCTTCGACTGCGGCGCCCGCACGCAGCCGTTCGACTGCTGGTGCGCGTCGATGCCGACCCTGTCCGGCGGCGCGCCGCCGGCGCCCGGTACGCGCTGCCGCTGCCCGGAGTGCCTCGCCGACGAGATCGCCCAGCGCATGGCACGCGCGGCCGGCTGACGGCGCAGGCCCGTGCAATCCGGCTCGACGCCGGCTCGCCCGGTGTTCCGTCCGTCCTCACTGATCCGGCCCCCGGTAGAGGTGCCGGGCGCTAAACGGGTAAACTGCTCGGATGCAACGAATTACCACCACCGGGCGCGTCAACCTCAGTCACCTGTTCTGGCTGCGCAATCTCGCGATCATCGGCCAGCTCGTGACGATCGGCGTCGTGCAGACCTATTTCGGCGTGCATCTGCCGTTGCCGGCGATGCTGATGGTCATCGCGCTCGAAATCGTTTTCAACGCGCTGACCTGGGTGCGCGTGCTGCGCGCGCGGCCCGAGACCAATTTCGAACTGCTCGGCCAGCTGTGGGTCGACCTCGGCGCGTTGTCGGCGCTGCTGTTCCTGTCGGGCGGCACGACCAACCCGTTCGTGTCGCTGTACCTGCCGTCGCTCGCGATCGCGGCGGCCGTGCTGCCGTGGCACCTGATGATCTGGCTCGCGGCGTTCGCGGTCGCGTGCTACGCGGCGCTTGGCTTCGATTCGGTGCCGCTCAACATGGACAATCCGGCGAACCTGTTCGACTACTACCGCACGGGGATGTGGGCGAACTTCATGGTCAGCGTCGGCCTGATCGCATGGTTCGTCGCGCGCATGTCGAACGCGTTGCGCCAGCGCGATGCGGCGCTCGGCGAAGCGCAGGCGCACCTGCTGCGCGACGAGCGGGCGGTCGCGCTCGGCGTGCAGGCCGCCACCGTCGCGCACGAGATGGGGACGCCGCTGTCGACGATCGCAATGCTTGCGGAGGAGCTGCGCGACGCGGCCCGCGCCGATCCGGGGCTCGCGCGCTACGAGGCCGACCTGAAGGTGCTGGAAGAACAGATGACGCTCTGCACGTCGGCGCTTGCGCGCCTGCGCAGCCGGGCGAGCGCGCCGGCGAGCCGCCAGCCGGTGGACGACTGGCTCGACACGTTCGTCGAGCACTGGCGCCTGCGGCATCCGCACGTGCAGTTCGAACTGCTCGGCGCGCGCCCGTCGGGCGTCGGACTCGACGACACCGTCGCGGCCGGCCAGATCCTGACGATCCTGCTCGACAACGCCGCGCGGGCGAGCCCGCACCGCGTGACGCTGGCCGCGAAGCTCGCGCACCACGAGCGGGCTGCGGACCAGATCGAATTCGAGGTATGCGACGACGGCCCCGGCATTCCGGCCGCGTTGCGCGAATCGCTCGGCTCGATGCCGGTCGACAGCACGCAGGGCGGGCACGGGGTCGGCCTGTACCTTGCGTTCAGCGCGGCCGTGCGTCTCGGCGGCGAGATCGAGCTGTCCGATGTCACGCCGCGCGCGACGGGCGGCAACGGGCGCGCCGGTGGCGGCGCGAACGGGCACGCGGCAGCTGCGTCGGGCCAGCGCGCGACCGAACGAGCGGCGACCCCGCCGGACGGCCGCCCGGCCGGCACCCCCGGCCGCGGCACGCGCGCGGTGCTGCGCCTGCCGGTGGCGCGAATCGCGGTGCCGGCCGCCTCAACCAACACGTAGACGGAGAAACCACATGAGCGAGAACAATTTCCTGGTGATCGACGACAACGAGGTGTTCGCGGGCACGCTCGCGCGCGGCCTCGAGCGCCGCGGCTACGCGGTCCAGCAGGCGCACGACAAGGAGGCGGCGCTGCGGCTGGCGGCCGGCGGCAAGTTCCAGTTCATCACCGTCGACCTGCATCTCGGCGACGATTCGGGCCTGAGCCTGATCGCGCCGCTGTGCGACCTGCAGCCCGACGCGCGGATTCTCGTGCTGACCGGCTACGCGAGCATCGCGACCGCCGTGCAGGCGGTGAAGGAAGGCGCCGACAACTATCTGGCGAAGCCGGCGAACATCGAGTCGATCCTGGCAGCTCTGCAGACCAACGCGAGCGAAGTGCAGGCCGACGAGGCGCTCGAGAATCCGGTCGTGCTGTCGGTCGACCGGCTCGAATGGGAGCACATCCAGCGCGTGCTGGCGGAGAACAACAACAACATCTCGGCGACCGCGCGCGCGCTGAACATGCACCGCCGCACGCTGCAGCGCAAGCTCGCGAAGAAGCCGGTGCGGCAGTAAAGGGGCGCGGCGGCATCGGCCGGACGCACCAACGAAAACGGGCGGCCCGCCGGGCCGCCCGTTTCGCATTCGACGCCGCGCGCGTTACAGCACGTAGCGCGACAGGTCTTCGTCCTGCGACACTTCGCCGAGCGCGCGATCGACGTACTTCGCGTCGATCGTCACGCGCTCGCCGGCGTGGTTGCCGGCCGAGAACGACACTTCCTCGAGCAACTTCTCGATCACCGTGTACAGCCGGCGCGCACCGATGTTCTCGGTCTTCTCGTTGACCGCGTACGCGATCTCGGCGAGGCGGCGGATGCCGTCTTCGGCGAACTCGAGCTGCACGTCTTCGGTGGCGAGCAGCGCCTGGTACTGCTTGACGAGGCTCGCGTCGGTCGCGACGAGGATCGCCTCGAAATCCTTCACCGACAGCGAGTCGAGCTCCACGCGGATCGGAAAGCGGCCCTGCAGTTCGGGAATCAGGTCGCTCGGCTTCGCGAGATGGAACGCGCCGCTCGCGATGAACAGGATGTGATCGGTCTTCACCATCCCGTACTTCGTGTTGACCGTCGTGCCCTCGACGAGCGGCAGCAGGTCGCGCTGCACGCCCTGGCGCGACACTTCGCCGCCGCTGCCTTCGTTGTTGCGCGACGTGATCTTGTCGATCTCGTCGAGGAACACGATGCCGTTCTGCTCGACGTTCTGCACGGCCTTCGTCTTCACTTCCTCGTCGTTGAGCATCTTCGCCGCTTCCTCGTCGGTCAGCAGCTTCAGCGCTTCCTTGATCTTCACTTTGCGGCGCTGCTTCTTGCCGCTGCCGAGGTTCGAGAACATCGAGCGGATCTGCTCGGTCATCTCTTCCATCCCCGGCGGCGCCATGATGTCCATGCCGGCCGACGGCTGCTCGAGGTCGAGCTCGACTTCCTTGTCGTCGAGCTGGCCTTCGCGCAGGCGCTTGCGGAAGGTCTGGCGCGTGGCGTTGTTGTCGTCGTTCGCGTTATCCGCGTTGCCGCCGAAGCCCACCGCGCGCGGTTGCGGCAGCAGGATGTCGAGGATGCGGTCTTCCGCCTGGTCGGTCGCCTTGCTGCGCACCTTGCGCATCTCGGATTCACGCGTCTGCTTGACCGAGATCTCGATCAGGTCGCGCACGATGCTGTCGACGTCGCGGCCGACGTAGCCGACTTCGGTGAACTTGGTCGCTTCGATCTTGATGAACGGCGCGTCGGCGAGCTTCGCGAGGCGGCGCGCGATTTCGGTCTTGCCGACGCCCGTCGGCCCGATCATCAAAATGTTCTTCGGCGTGATTTCCTGGCGCAGCGGGTCGGCGACCTGCTGGCGGCGCCAGCGATTGCGCAGCGCGACGGCCACTGCCTTCTTCGCCTTGTCCTGGCCGATGATGTGCTTGTCGAGTTCCGAGACGATCTCGGCAGGGGTCATGGTGCTCATGGTGCGGTCCTTACTCGATCGTTTCGATGATGCGGTTGTGGTTCGTGTAGATGCACATGTCGCCGGCGATCTCGAGCGATTTCTCGACGATCTCGCGCGGGGACAGCTCGGTGTTCTCCGCGAGCGCGCGGGCCGCGGCCTGCGCATAGGCGCCACCCGAGCCGATCGCGCAGATGCCGCCTTCCGGGTCGAGCACGTCGCCGTTGCCGGTGATCACGAGCGTGGTGGTCGCATCGGCCGTGATCAGCATCGCCTCGAGGCGGCGCAGCATCCGGTCGGTGCGCCAGTCCTTCGCGAGCTCGACGGCCGCGCGGGTCAGGTTGCCCTGGTGCTTCTCGAGCTTCGCCTCGAAGCGATCGAGCAGCGAGAACGCATCGGCGGTGCCGCCCGCGAATCCGACCAGTACCTGGTTGTTGTAGATCCGCCGCACTTTCCGCGCGCCACCCTTCATGACGATGTTGCCGAGGGTTACCTGGCCGTCGCCGCCGAGCGCGACCTTGTCGCCGCGCCGGACCGAAACGATGGTCGTGCCGTGAAATTGCTCCATCTGCGTTCCTTGAGAAAAACGGGGAAGAGTCGGGCGGCGCGGGGCGCCGCCGCTTGAATCGCAGTGCGCCGGGGAGCGGCCCGGCGCGCGTCCGTTTCATTTTAGGGCGGGCGCCGGGATATCAAGAGGGGGAGGCAAATCGGCCGGCGGGCCGGGAACCGGTGCCGGAAAAACAAAAAGCGCGCGGCAGGCCGCGCGCTTTCGGGAAGCAGCGTGTCAGAGCGGAACGCCGCTCGATCAGTCGCCGAACAGCTTCTGGCGCAGCTCGCGGCGCTCTTGCGCCTCGAGCGACAGCGTGGCCGTCGGGCGCGCGAGCAGGCGCGGGATGCCGATCGGCTCGCCGGTTTCCTCGCACCAGCCGTAATCGCCGGAATCGATGCGGGCGAGCGACTGCTGAACCTTCTTGAGGAGCTTGCGTTCGCGATCGCGCGTGCGCAGCTCGAGCGCGTGCTCTTCCTCGATCGTCGCGCGGTCGGCGGGATCGGGGACGATCACCGTCTCGCGCAGGTTCTCGGTCGTCTGGCCTGCGTTCTTGAGGATGTCCGCCTGCAACTGTTCGAGCCGATTTTTGAAGAAGGCGAGCTGATCCTCATTCATGTAATCCTTGTCGCTCATCTTCAGGATTTCGGCTTCGGTCAAGAGTTTCTTCGTCATCTGCTTGCTTCTTCAATGTGCGGCAAATCAGGAGATAGTGCCTGCACTTTGGGATTACCCGCAACTGCGCTTGCAATCATTTGCGATTTGCCGCCGCGGGGCCGAAAGCCTCTGGAAAACCGGTTCTCAAATACCAGGATAGGCCTGGCGCGGAGTTGCGCGCGCTGCGAACCGGTGTGCTGCGCGGCACATTGCATCGGCCGCGGCCGAGAGGCGGATTGGCGATCCGGCGCGGTTGCGATGCCCGGAAAACTGGTTCAGCAAGAACCGGGCCTGTTTGTTGCCGTACTCCAGCGGGCACGTATTGTAACTGAATCGCAAGCGGGCGCCGTATCGGGTCGATCCCCGTCGGCTGCGCCAATATCTAGAAAATATAACGCGCAAATCGCGAAAAAGCGATGACGGCGAAACCCTGCCCGGAAAAGGCACCGCGCAAGCGCCGCGGCCGCCCCGGAAGGCGGCCGCATGGAAGGCGCGCAACGCCGGCCCGAAGGCTCAGGCGAGGCAGGCGTCGAGGCCGTCGGTGATCAGGTCCTGCGGCAGGTCGACGCCGATGAACACCATCTTGTTGGTCTTCTTCTCGACTGGCAGCCACTTCGCGGCGAGGTCGCTGCCCATCATCTGGTGCACGCCCTGGAACACGACCTTGCGGTCGACGCCCTTCATGTACAGCACGCCCTTGTAGCGCAGCATCCGTTCGCCGTAGATCTGCAGGATGCCGCCGAGGAAGTCTTCCAGCTTGTTCGGGTCGAACGGGCGGTCGTTGCGATACACGAACGACTTGATCTTGTCGTCGTGGTGCGCGTGGTGGTGATGGCCGTGGTCGTGATCGTGCGCGCATTGACCGTGATCGTGGTCGCAATGCGCGTGATCGTGATCATGGTCGTGATCGTGGTGATGGTGCGCGTGGTCGTCCTCGGCGAGGAAGTCCGGGTCGATCTCGAGCTTCGCGTTCAGGTTGAAGCCGCGCAGGTCGAAGATTTCCTTGATGTCGGCATCGCCGAAGTTCACGATCTTGATCGTCGCCTTCGGGTTCATGTGCATCAGGCGGTGCTTGAGCGCCGCGACGGTCTGGTCGTCGACCAGGTCCGATTTCGTGACGAACAGGCGATCGGCGAAGCCGACCTGGCGCTGCACCACTTCGTGTTCGTCGAGTTGCGCGTCCGCATGCTTCGCGTCGACGAGCGTGATGACCGCGTCGAGCAGGAAATCGTCGGCGATCTCGCTGTCGATGAAGAAGGTCTGCGCGACGGGGCCCGGGTTCGCGAGGCCGGTCGTCTCGATCACGATGCGGTCGAAGTCGAGCTTGCCTTCGCGCTTCTTCGCGGCCAGATCGCCGAGCGCGCGCGCGAGGTCGCCGCGGATCGTGCAGCAGATGCAGCCGTTGCTCATCTGGATGATCTGCTCGTTCGTGTCTTGCACGAGGATCTCGTTGTCGATGTTCTCTTCGCCGAACTCGTTCTCGATCACGGCGATCTTCATGCCGTGCTGTTCGTTCAGGATGCGCTTGAGCAGCGTCGTCTTGCCGCTGCCGAGGAAGCCGGTGAGGATGGTGACGGGAGTGGCCATGTCGGTCGCCTGTGGTTCGTGAATCGGGGTCAAAACCAGGATGTGTGCGTCGCGCCGTCGACTCGCGAGCCGGGGCGCACAACCATCCATTGAAACATACCTGTCAAGCCCTCGCCCGTCGTCCGGACGACAGGCTCGAGCGCGGAGCCGCCAGCGGGGCGGCCGGGCGGACGCGGGTGTGCGCGTAGATCGGGGCGGTCACACGATTTGCAACAGCAGGCCCTTCAGATATTCGCCTTCCGGGAACGCGGCGAGCAGCGGGTGATCGACGCCCGCGCCGAGCCGCTTCAGGATCCGCGCGTCGACCTTCGCGTCGGCGGCCGCGCCCGCGACGATCCTCTGGAACAGGTCCATGTCGATCGCGCCCGAGCACGAATACGTGAACAGCAGGCCGCCCGGGCGCAGCAGCCTGAAGCCGCTCAGGTTGATGTCCTTGTAGGCGCGTGAGGCGCGGTCGACGCTGTCGCGGGTCGGCGCGAACTTCGGCGGATCGAGCACGATCAGGTCGAAGCGCTCGCCTTCGTCGACGAGGCGGCGCAGCGTCTTGAACGCATCCGCGTCGAGCCAGGTCGCGCGCCCGGCATCGAAGCCGTTCGCGACGACGTTCTGCTGCGCGAGCGCGAGCGCGTCGCCCGACGAGTCGATCGACACGACACGGTTCGCGCCGCCCTTGAGCGCCGCGAGCGAGAAGCCGCCCGTGTAGCAGAAGCAGTTGAGCACGTCGCGGCCGGCCGCGTATTGCGCGACGAGCGCGCGGTTGTCGCGCTGGTCGACGTAGAAGCCTGTCTTGTGGCCGTTCGGCACGTCGACGTGATAACGCACGCCGTTTTCGTTCGCGATCAGCGTCGCGGGCGGCGCGTCGCCGGCGAGCACGCCGGTCGTCTGCGCGAGCCCTTCCTTGTCGCGGATCGACACGTCCGAGCGTTCGTACACGTTCGGGCAGCCGGTCGCGCCGCTGAGCGCCGCGACGATCGCGTCCTTCCACGCCTCGACGCCCGCGGCCATGAACTGGCACACGAGCTGGCCGCGCGGCGCGGCGCCCGGCTCGGCCGTGTCCGCGACGTAGTAGTCGACGATCAGCCCCGGCAGCCCGTCGGCTTCGCCGAACACGAGCCGCACCGCGCCCGTGCCCGACACCATCGTCGTGCGGTGCGCGACCGCGCGCTGCACGCGGCGCTTGAAGAACGCGTGATCGATCGGCTCGTTCTCGTCGAAGCTCCACACGCGCACGCGGATCTGCGACTGCGGGCTGTACGCGCCGCGCGCGAGGAAGCGGCCGTCGTGCGCACGCACGATCACGGTCGCGCCGGGCGCAGGCGTGCCGTCGACGCGGTCGATCGCATTGGCATAGATCCACGGATGCCGGCGCAACAGCGATTTTTCCTTGGACGGTCTGAGTGTGACGGTTTGCATGATCGGATCGAAAGGAGCCGCGGACGGCGCCGGCCGTGGCCGGCCGCCATGCGCGGCGGGGAGGGCGGGGGCGCGCGTCAGTCGCGCTTCTTCGCGCGCGGATGTGCGCTGTCGTAAATTTTCGCGAGATGCTGGAAGTCGAGCGACGTGTAGACCTGCGTCGCGGCGACGCTCGCGTGGCCCAGCAGTTCCTGCACCGCGCGCAGGTCGCCGCTCGACTGCAGCACGTGCGTCGCGAACGAATGGCGCAGCACGTGCGGGTGGACGTTGGCGGGGATGCCCGCGGCCAGCGCCGCGCGCTTCACGCGGTCGCGCACGACGCCCGGCGCCATCCGGTTGCCGCGCACGGACACGAACAGCGGATGCGGATCGTGCTTCACGAATTCGCCGCGTACCGCGAGCCACGCGTTCAGCGCCTCGATCGCCTTGCGGCCGACCGGCACCTTGCGTTCCTTGTTGCCCTTGCCGCGCACGGTGACTTCGGCTTCGGCGAGATCGAGCCAGCCGGCCGAGCGGTAACCGTCCGCCTGCGTGTACATGACGTCGAGGCCGACCAGTTCGGCGAGGCGCAGCCCGGACGAATAGAACAGCTCGAGGATCGCGTGATCGCGGATGCCTTCGGTCGTGCCGGCGAGCGGCGCGTCCATCAATGCCGATGCGTCGTCGACCGACAGCGCCTTCGGCAGGGTCTTCGGTCGCTTCGGCGCACGCACCGCGGCAACGGGGTTCGCGGGCATCTCGATGCGCTGCGCGAGCCAGCGGTAGAACGCACGCCATGCCGACAGCCGGTGCGCGATCGAGCGCGCGGACAGCCCGCCCGCATGCGCGCGCGCGACCGCGCCGCGCATGTCGGCGGCCGTCAGCGCGTCGAGCGGGCGGCCGGCGGCGAGCTTCTTCAGTTCGTCGAGTTCGTGCGTGTACGCGCGCAGCGTGTGTTCCGACAGCTGCCTGACGTGCTTCAGGTTCGACAGGTAGGCGGCGATCGGATCGTCGGTCATGGGCGCGGGATCAGTGCGGCAGCAGGCGCGTGAGCGCGGCGCTCGCGAGCGTCGCGATCTGCGCGAGGAAGTCGGTCGCCATCCCGTCGTGGAAGCGGCGCGGATCGGGCGAGCCGAGCACCAGCAGGCCGAACGCGGGGGCGTCGGTGCCGCCGAGCGGCGCGCGCAACGCGAGCAGCGCGACCGAGGTGGCCGCGCCGTCGCCGGCCGGCGCGGCTTCGGCGCCTTCCGCCGCATTCACGGCCGGCGCCGCGAGCGCGGGCGCGAGCCACTGGGCCGCTTCGAATCCGGTGTTCGCGCCGCAGTACGGCGTCGACAGCCCGTTCGTGAACAGGCGCACTTCCTCGCCGACCTGGCGCGCGAAATCGGCTTGCGCGTAAGTGTCGGCGACGTCCCACACGCGCAGCGCGGTCTGCGGCACGTCGAACACGTCGGCGATGCCTTCGGCGATCGTGCGCGGCAGCGCGTACGGATCGCGTTCCGCGATCACGCGCGCGGTCCAGCGGCTGAACTTCGCGGACAGGCTGTCGTTCTCGTGGCCGTAGCGCACGAGCTCGGCGAGCCGGCGCTCGAGATGCTTGTTCTTGTCGCGCAGCATCTCCATCTGCCGCTCCTGCAGCGAGATCGCGGCCTTGCCGTGCGGGTTCGCGAGACGGATCGCCGCGAGCAGTTCCGCGTGTTGCGCGAAGAATTCGGGATTGGCGAGCAGGTAGTCGGCGACTTCGCGATCGTTCATGTGGCTGGAGCGTTCAGTTATCAGGACGTTGAAGGGTCAGACGTTCAGGTCGATCTCGCCTTCGAACACGGTCGCGGCGGGCCCGGCCATCATCAGCGCGGCGGTTTCGTCGCGCGCGCCGTCCCAGCTGATCGTCAGCGTGCCGCCGTGCGTGTGCACGGTCACCGGCGAATCGAGCAGGCCGCGCCGGATGCCGGCCGCCACCGCCGCGCACGCGCCGGTGCCGCACGCGAGCGTCTCGCCCGCGCCGCGCTCGTACACGCGCAGCTTCACTTCGTTGCGCGACACGATCTGCATGAAGCCGGCGTTCACGCGCTGCGGAAAGCGGGCGTGAAGCTCGATCAACGGGCCTTCGTCGAGCACCGGATACGCTTCGGCGTCGTCGACGACCTGCACCGCGTGCGGGTTGCCCATCGACACCGTCGAGATCCAGCGCGTGCGGCCGCCGACGTCGAGCGGCCACAGCGTGTCGTTGCCTTCGGTCCGGCCGTCGAGCCCCGAGGCGTCGAACGGCACCTGCGCCGGTGCGAACACGGGCGCGCCCATGTCGACGACGACTTCGCCGTCGTCCTGCATCGTCAACGTGATCAGGCCCTTCATCACCTGCACGCGCACGCTGCGCTTGTCGGTCAGGCCGCGGTCGCTGACGAACTTCACGAAGCAGCGCGCGCCGTTGCCGCAATGTTCGACTTCGCCGCCGTCGCAATTGAAGATCCGGTACTTGAAGTCCGCGCCGTCGACGGTCGGTTTCTCGACGAGCAGCAACTGGTCGGCGCCGATGCCGAAGTGTCGGTTGGCGAGCGCGCGCACCTGCGCCTCGGTGAGCGGCGGCAGCGCGCGCGAATAGCTGTCGAGCACGACGAAGTCGTTGCCCGCGCCGTGCATCTTGGTGAACGAGAGTTTCACTGGGTCCGGAATTCCATGGCGAACAGGGCGGTCGGCACGGCGGACGCGGCGTGCCGCCAGGGCGGGCGGCGTCGTTCGTCGTGCTGATCTCAACCGCAAATGATACATGCAGCCGACAGGGGCGTCCTGCGCGGGCGGGGCGTCATTCGGATGGCCGGGCGAGGAAAACGGCGGGAGGGCGGATCCGTGGCTCGCGCAGCAGTCGGCCCGCGATTTTCTGGCAGGCGCGCCGAAGGCGGCACGGGTGCGGGCGCGCATCCGACGGCGCGCCCGCGGGTTCGGCTCAGTAGAGGCTCGGCTCGCCGGGCGGGCGCGTCTTGAAGCGCTTGTGCACCCAGTAATACTGCTCCGGCATCAGCGGAATCTGCTCCTCGAGGAATTCGTTCATCCGCCGCGCGTCGAGATCGTCGTCGCCGGTCGGGTAGTTGTCCCACGGCTTGAACACCTTCAGCCGGTATCCCTTGTAGTTCGGCAGCACCTCGCCGATGAACGGCACGACCTGCGCGCGGCCCGTCTTCGCGAGCCGGCCGACGGCCGTCAACGTGCACGCCGGCACGCCGAAGAAGGGTACGAACGTCGAATTGCGCAGGCCATAGTCCATGTCGGCGCCGAGCATCACCGGCTTGCGGTCGCGCAGCCAGCGCAGCACGACGCGCGCGCTGTCCGCGCGGCCGACCATCTCGGCGTCGAAACGCCCGCGGGCCTGCTTCGCCTCTTCCTCGAGCACGGCGTTCGAGAACGGCTGGTACAGCGACCCGCAGCGGCGCTGCAGCGAACGGTTCAGCCAGATCGAGCCGGCTTCGATGCCGACGAAATGCAGGCCCAGGAACAGCGTCGGGGGCAGATCCGGATCGGTGAGATCGACCGCGCTGTCGACCTGGATCAGCTTCGCGAGCTTGCGCTCGGAGCCGAACCACTGGACGCTGCGCTCGACGTAACTGCGGATCGCGTGGCGGAAGTGCTGGCCCGCCACTTCCTCGCGCCGTTCGTCGCTCCAGTCGGGGAAGCAGAGTTTCAGATTGGTATGTACGATGCGCTTTCGCCGGCTGGGAATCTGGTACAGCAGCCAGCCGAGGCCGTCGCCGAACCGTGCGGTCAAGCCGTACGGCAGCAGGGCGAGCAGCTTCAGCAAGCCGATGGCGAGGTGCGTGCCGAGGCGGCCTAGCATGCGGAATCTCCGTGGGGCCGGCTGGCCGGCACGTTGCGAACAGGGGGATAGGACAGCGGACGATGCAGCACGGGTGGCGCTCTGTGACAATTCACGAAAGCCGCTATAATACGGGCTTCGCCGAGTTAACTGACAACTTGCGGGGCGAAGCCGGCTGGCGCGAAGCGCGCTGCCCGGTCCTGGTAATCCGCTAAAGCGTCGCCGCTTCAGGCCCAACGAAGCTGGCTACGTGAAACCAACCGTAACCACACAGGAGCCTGAAAAAGTGGCAAACGATTATCTCTTCACGTCCGAATCCGTCTCCGAAGGCCATCCGGACAAGGTCGCGGACCAAATCTCGGACGCGATTCTCGACGCCATCCTCGAGCAGGACAAATATTCGCGCGTTGCAGCCGAAACGCTGTGCAACACGGGTCTCGTCGTCCTGGCCGGTGAAATCACCACGACGGCCAACATCGACTACATCCAGATCGCGCGCGACACCATCAAGCGCATCGGCTACGACAACACCGACTACGGCATCGACTACAAGGGTTGCGCGGTGCTCGTCGCGTACGACAAGCAGTCGCCGGACATCGCGCAGGGCGTCGACCGCGCGCATGACGACAACCTCGATCAAGGCGCGGGCGACCAGGGCCTGATGTTCGGTTACGCATGCGACGAAACGCCGGAACTGATGCCGCTGCCGATCCACCTGTCGCACCGTCTCGTCGAGCGCCAGGCGAGCCTGCGCCGCGACGGCCGCCTGCAGTGGCTGCGCCCGGACGCGAAGTCGCAGGTGACGATCCGCTACGTCGACGGCAAGCCCGATTCGATCGACACCGTCGTGCTGTCGACGCAGCACGCACCGGACATCGAACTGCCGGCGCTGCGCGAAGCCGTGATCGAGGAAATCATCAAGCCGACGCTGCCGGCCGACCTGATCAAGGGCGACATCAAGTTCCTGGTGAACCCGACCGGCCGGTTCGTGATCGGCGGTCCGCAGGGCGACTGCGGCCTGACGGGCCGCAAGATCATCGTCGATACCTACGGCGGTGCCGCACCGCACGGCGGCGGCGCGTTCTCGGGCAAGGATCCGTCGAAGGTCGACCGTTCGGCAGCGTATGCCGGCCGTTACGTCGCGAAGAACATCGTCGCGGCAGGCCTCGCATCGCGCGCGCTGATCCAGGTGTCGTACGCGATCGGCGTCGCCGAGCCGACCTCGGTGATGGTCAACACGTTCGGCACGGGCCGCGTGTCGGATGCGGTGATCACGAAGCTCGTGCGCGAGCATTTCGACCTGCGTCCGAAGGGCATCATCAAGATGCTCGACCTGCTGCGCCCGATCTACGAGAAGACGGCAGCTTACGGCCACTTCGGCCGCGAAGAGCCGGAATTCTCGTGGGAAGCGACCGACAAGGCGCTCGCACTGGCCGAAGCGGCCGGCGTCGAGCCGACGGCACGCGTCGCGTAAGCGTCGTCCGCCCGAAACGAAAAACCCCGGCATGCCGGGGTTTTTTTTATGCACGTCGATCGCCGTCGGGATGACGGCGTCGCGGCGATCGTGGCGGGCGCTGCCCGCCGGCGCGGCTTCAGCGCGCGCTGAAGCCGAACCAGCCGTTGCTGGCCGCGAGGCGGCGCGGGCGGTTGATGCGGCGCTGCGGGCCCAGCGTGCGGCGCAGCGCGAGCGCGCGCAGCGACGACGGTTTCTGCAGCAGCGAGCGCAGGCCGGCGCGGCGTGCGAACGCCTGCGCGCTCATCATCGAGAAGAACGCGTGGAACCAGGCACGGATGCCGTCCAGCCGGCTGTGCGCGTGCGTGCGCTCGGCGAGCGCCTGCGTGCGTGCGCGGTGATGGCGCAGCGGGCGGGCGGGAGCGGACGGCGCGACGCGTTTCGCAGTGCGGTTGAGACGGGAAGTCAGACGGAATGGCATGTGAACGATGCTTCGCTTGTATGAATGGCGCCCTTGAAAAGCGCACTGGTATGAACGGCCTCGGAAGGCGCAACGGATCTTATCGAAAGTCGTTGCGCGCCGCGCCCGCCAGAATTGACAGGCCGCGACAGGCTACAAGGGATTCATGACGTGCAAAAGTCGCGATAAACCCTTGTGCCGCAAGCGTGTGGCTGCATACCGCCTGTCGCTGAGGCTCGCGCCGCGCCGCACAGTTCCCTTGCGCCAGATCAAATCGACGATTGGCATGCCCCTGCGTACGACAATGGCGCTGTTCGCGGCATCCGGCGCCGATTTACAATCGTCACATTCACACGATAAACGTCTGGCATCCCATGTCGTCTTCATTGCAGTCGGAATCGATCCGCGCGCAAGTCGCGGAATTGCGCGAACGCGGCTTCGTCGTCGCGCGCGGCCTCGTCGACGAGGCGCAGTGCGCGGCGCTCAAGCAAATCGCGGCGCGCCAGTTGCAGGAAGCGGCGGAGCCGATCGAGTTCGAGGCGGATTTGCGCTACCCGGGCGCGCCCGAATCGAAGCATGCGCCGGGCGGGCACACGGTGCGTCGGCTGCTGGATGCCTACACGCGCGATCCGGCGTTCGCCGCGCGCGCGATCGCGCCCGAAATCGGCGCGTGGATGCGCGAGTACTTCGGCGAGCAGCCGGTGCTGTCGCGCGCGCATCACAACTGCATGATGACGAAGCACCCCGCGTACGGCAGCCTGACGGGCTGGCATCGCGACTTCCGCTATTGGTCGTTCGAACGCGCGGACATGGTGTCGGTGTGGCTCGCGCTCGGGCCGGAAACGAATGAAAACGGTGCGCTCTGGCTCGTGCCGGGTTCGCATACGGCCGAATTCGGGCCGGAAGCATTCGACGACGCGAAATTCTTCCGCAGCGACTTGCCGGAAAACCGCAAGATGATCGACGCGGCAACCTGCCCGTCGCTCCAGACGGGCGACGTCGTGTTCTTCCACTGCAACACGCTGCATTCGGCGGGGCAGAACCGTTCCGACCAGGTGAAGTTCTCGCTCGTCTATACGTACCACGGCGTGAGCAACCGGCCGATGCCGGGCACGCGTTCGGCGGCGAAGCCGGAAGTGCAGTTCTAACGGCGGTTCGGGCGGCGACGCAGCCGCGCCGGTTGTCCGATGCGGCGCTGCGGCCGCGCGGGCGGATGAACAAACGGGCGGCCTGGGCCGCCCGTTGCGTTTCGTGCAGCCCGCTCGTGCGATGCGGGCCGCCGGCGTGCGTCGCGCGGCCGCGCGATCAGCGCTTGTTGCCCGGCATCGCGAGGCCGATCAGGCCGATCAGCGATGCGACGGCGCCGCCGGCGATCAGCAGGATCGTCTTCGTGGCGGGCGAGCCGGTGAAGAAGCGCGACACGTTGTCGTTGATCGAATGGAACGACTGGCCGCCGAAATACAGCAGCACGACGCCGCCGACGAGCAGCGCAACCGAGATGACGCGGGACATACCAACCTCGCTGTAACGGTGATTCGAGACGCCGCAGTGTAGGCGACGCACGCGGTCGCGTCCATGGCCGTGCGCGCTTCGGCCACGTTCGATACCATAACCGTCGTACGTTTCCCTCGCCGCCGGCGCGCGATGTTCGCGCGCGGCGCGCGTCCCATCCCCGACGTCTTCACGGAACCGACTCATGGCCTACGAAGCAGCTTCCGAACGTTATGCCGACATGCAATACCGCACCTGCGGCAAATCCGGGCTCAAACTGCCCGCCCTGTCGCTCGGCCTGTGGCACAACTTCGGCGACTCGACGCCGATCGCGACGCAGCGCGACATCCTGCGCACCGCGTTCGACCTCGGCATCAATCACTTCGACCTCGCGAACAACTACGGGCCGCCGTACGGCAGCGCCGAAACCAACTTCGGCCGGCTGCTGAAGGAAGATTTCCGGCCGTATCGCGACGAACTGCTGATCTCGACGAAGGCCGGCTGGGACATGTGGCCGGGGCCGTACGGCAGCGGCGGCGGGTCGCGCAAGTACGTGCTCGCGAGCCTCGACCAGAGCCTGCAGCGGATGGGGCTCGACTACGTCGACATCTTCTATTCGCACCGCTTCGACGCGCACACGCCGCTCGAGGAAACCGCCGGCGCACTCGCATCGGCCGTGCAGCAGGGCAAGGCGCTGTATATCGGCATTTCGTCGTACTCGGCCGCGAAGACGCGCGAGATGGCCGAATTGCTCGCGCAATACAAGGTGCCGCTGCTGATCCACCAGCCGTCGTACAACCTGCTGAACCGCTGGGTCGAGCAGGATCTGCTCGGCACGCTCGACGACATCGGCACGGGCAGCATCGCGTTCACGCCGCTCGCGCAGGGGCTGCTGACGTCGAAATACCTGAACGGCGTGCCGGCCGATGCGCGCGTGAACAAGCCGGGCGGCGGCTCGCTGAAGCAGGATCACCTGAGCGCGGACAACCTCGAGCACGTGCGCAAGCTCAACGGCATCGCGGAGCGGCGCGGGCAGAGCCTCGCGCAGATGGCGCTCGCATGGGTGTTGCGCAACGGCCGCGTGACGTCCGCGCTGATCGGCGCGAGCCGTGCGGAGCAGGTGCGTGAAAACGTCGGCGCGCTGAAGAATCTCGAATTCTCGGCCGACGAACTCGCGGAGATCGATCGCTACGCGACCGAGGGCGGCATCAATCTGTGGGAAAAACCGTCCACCGATCAGGCAATCTGATCGGCATCAAGGAAAGTCGATACGGGATGCGAACCATCGCATGCCGTATCGCTGCGCACGCACACAAGCGGTTACGTCGCCGCGATGCGGCGGCGTGACCGGCGCACGCCAACGCGTCGCTAGAGCAGCGCGGGCAGGCCTTCGACGAGCAATACCGCCACGCCGACGCCGAGGATGACGCCGAGCACGCGCAGCAGGTTGTGACGGAATTCGGTTGCGCACGGCACCGCGCCGAGAAATAGCGCGCCGGCCAGCGCCATCGGAATCAACAGGATGAAGTCGCCGATCGTGAAGTAGGTCGTCATGCGTGTCTCCATAGCCGGCCGGAACAGGCGCACGCGCGTCTTCCAGCCCCCATGCCGGGCATTTCTCGTATTGGGCCGGCCCCATTGCGAACGGGGGCGGTCAGTTCGAGTATAGGCAACCGCGCTGCGTTTTTCGCTATCCGAACCATTAAAAGTATGCGGAAACCCCCGGGGATTCCGCACTTTTCCGGCGAGTCGGACGAATGCCTTGCACCATTCTTTCCCGCTCCTTTCGGTTCGCGCTGAATCGTCGGACATGTTCGATACGGGCCGCCGCACCCGCAGGCGCGGCGGCCCGTCCGCCTACGCGCGATCGGGTCGAGCGCGAACGGCCGGCGTGCGGAACACGAGCGCGAGCCCCGCGACGATCGCGCCCATGCCGGCGAGCGCGAGCGGTTCGGGCCGGTTGCCGAGCCAGACCGCGTCCATCAGCGTGGTGACGACGGGCACGAGGTAGAACAGGCTCGTCACGTTGACGAGATCGCCGCGTTGCATCAACCGGTAGAACAGCAACTGCGCGATCACCGAGATCACGATGCCGAGCCACAGCAGCGGGACGATGAACGCCCAGCCCACCTCGACCGAGATCGGCCGGAACGGCAGGATCGCCACGCACAGCGCGAGGCCGATCGCGTTCTGCAGCGGCAACACGTCGGCGGGCGCCGCGCGCACACGCTTTTGCAGCAGCGAGCCGGCGGTCAGCGCGACGAGCGCCGTGAGCGCGCAGGCGACGCCCATGATCGGCAGGCCCGCACCGCCCACGCCGCGGCACACGACGAGCGCGAGACCGGCCAGCGACAGCCCGAGCCCCGCGACGCGCATCGGTTGCCAGCGCCGCTCGACGATCGCGAGCGTGAGGATCGGCTGCACGCCGAGGATCGTCGCCAGCACGCCCGGCGCGATCCCGCGCTCGAGCGCGAGCAGATAGAAGATCGAATAGCCGCCCATCATCAGCAGGCCGGTCAGCGCGGCCATGCGCCGCTCGCCGCGCGGCGGCAGCCAGCGTCCGCGCATGACGGCCGGCACGAGCAGCACGAGTGACGCGAGCGCGAAGCGTGCGGTGAGAAAGACGAACGCGGAGGCGTGACGCAGACCGAGTTCAGCGAAGATCGCGCCGCTGCTCCACAGCAAGATGAAGAGCGACGTCACGCCATGCGCGGCGAGCGCGCGTTTGAACGAAACCATGTGAATCCACCTGTCGAACGGATCGAAACGTTCCACGTCGCGCGCGCGGGAACGCGCCGTGCGTCATGGCGCACGAACGGCCGCAAACGGGCGAAGGGAAAACGGAAACCGGAAGCCGGCTGGTCAGCCGACGCGTGCCGCCGGCGGGGGCGGCGCGGCGCCGACGAACGGCGGTGCGACAGGAGGAGGGAGGACCGACGGATGCGCGCACGCCTGCGGCCGCGAGTCGAACTGCGGCCGGGAATTTGCGAGAGCGGACGTGAGCGGTTGCATCGTGTCGAATGCGCTTGAACGCGAATGAACGTCAAAGGTAACGCAGGGCGGCCGCCTGATGCAACCACGGTCGGCGGGAGGCCGGTGCCGCCTGTGCGGCCGGATTCGGCGGACGGTCACATTCGACAGGGTATGATGGGGGTATCCGCCCGTGCAAGCGCACGCGCGGCGCAGTGGTTGATTGGAGACATTCGACGAATTCGCGGCACTTCGCCTGCTTCTTCTTCTTTTCGCGCTTCGATAAACCGTGAACAATGGGATCACGCGCAACACCCCGACGAGGGCGGCGCGGATCGTGCATTTGCCGGCTCGCCAGCGAGCCGGGTTTCAAGTTTCAAGAGTGGGGAACCATCATGCATGTCGGGTCGATTGTCTGCACTACCCATATCGCGGTGCCGAAGGGCGCGCGCGGCATCGTTCAGCGTGTTCTGGGCGACATGGCCATGGTGACCTGGTACGCGGGCGTGCCGGGCGAGTCGAAGGAACTCAACACCGAGCCGTTCTTTCTCGAGGACCTGATCGACACCGGCGAATCCGTGCTGCCGGCCGGCGCCGCGATCCACTGAGCGCGCGTGCCGCACCGGACGCTCGTGTTTCGGCGCGGCTGACGGCACAATGCGGGGCATGAAAGACGTCACTTCCGCCCCCGCAGCTCCCGCCGGCCCGCCGTTCGCCGGCCTCACGCCCGAGTGCGTGCTCGACGCGCTCGACAGCGTGCTGATGCCGACCGGGCTGCGCACCGACGGGCGCCTGCTCGCCCTCAACAGCTACGAAAACCGCGTCTACCAGGTCGGCATCGAGGACGGTCCGCCCGTCGTCGCGAAGTTCTACCGGCCCGCGCGCTGGTCGGACGAAGCGATCCTGGAAGAGCACACGTTCGTCGCCGAACTCGCCGCGCGCGAGATTCCGGCGGTGCCCGCGCGCGTCATCGACGGCCGCACGCTGCACGCGTTCGACGGCTTCCGCTTCTCGATCTTCGAGCGGCGCGGCGGTCGCGCGCCCGACCTCGACCGCAGCGACACGCTCGAATGGCTCGGCCGCTTCATCGGCCGGATTCACGCGGTCGGCGCGACGCAGCCCTATGTCGCGCGTCCCGTGCTCGACATCCGCACGTTCGGCTACGAGCCGCGCGACTATCTGCTCGCTCACGATTTTCTTCCCGACGACGTACGGCCCGCCTACGAGACGGCGGTGACGCTCGCGCTTGAAGGCGTCGAGGCCGCGTTCGAGCGGGCGGGCGAGATCCGTCTGCTGCGCACGCATGGCGACTGTCATCCGAGCAACGTGCTGTGGACCGACGCGGGCCCGCATTTCGTCGACTTCGACGACAGCCGGATGGCGCCCGCGGTCCAGGATCTGTGGCTGCTGCTGCCCGGCGATCGCGAAGGCGCGTCGCGCGCGCTCGCGGATCTGCTCGCCGGTTATGAGGACTTCTGCGAATTCGAGCCGCGCGAACTGCATCTGGTCGAAGCGCTGCGCACGCTGCGCTTGATCCACTACGCGGCATGGCTCGCGCGCCGCTGGGACGATCCGGCGTTTCCGGCCGCGTTCCCGTGGTTCAACACGCATCGCTACTGGGAAGCACGCGTGCTCGAGCTGCGCGAGCAGATCGGCGCGATGCAGGAAGGGCCGCTCTGGCCCGTGTGACGGTGCGCGCGGCAACGTCGCCGCGCGGCAGGTTCGGGCGGACCGACGCGCAACGCGCGCGGCCCGCGCCGCTCAGAACTTCAACATCATCCTGATCACCGCGGCGAAGCGCTTGCCGTAAGGCGGCGCGATCAGCCCGCGGGTATTCAGGCGCGCCTGCGTGAGCACGGGCTTCATCTTCGAGAACGTCACGAAGCCGTCGTAGCCGTGATACGCGCCCATCCCGCTCGCGCCGACGCCGCCGAACGGCAAACTGCCGCACGCGATGTGCAGCAACGCATCGTTGACCGTCACGCCGCCGGAGATCGTTTCGCGCATCACGCGGTCGACCGTGCCGCCATCCTCGTCGAACAGATACAGCGCGAGCGGTCGCGGGCGCGCGTTCACGTACGCGATCGCTTCGTCGAGCCGCTCGTACGGCACGAGCGGCAGCAGCGGCCCGAAGATTTCCTCCTGCATCAGCTGCGACGCGGCCGGCACGTGCGTGACCGCGCACGGCACGAAGCGGCGCGACGCGGGATCGGACGGCGCGTCCGACAGCGGATGCAGTTGCGCGCCGGCGGCCTGCGCGTCGGTCGCGAGCTGTTGCAGCCGGGCGTAATGGCGCGGCGACACGATCGTCGTGTAGTCGCCGTTGGTCGACAGGTCCGGATACAGCTTCGCGAAGCGCGCGCGTGCGCGCTCGATGAACGCGGCTTCCATCCCGCGCGGCAGCAGCACGTAGTCGGGCGCGATGCAGGTCTGGCCCGCGTTCAGCGTCTTGCCGCCGATGATCGCGTCGACGGCCGCGTCGAAGCGTGCATTCGGGCCGACGATGGCCGGCGACTTGCCGCCGAGCTCGAGCGTGACGGGGGTGAGATTGTCGGCCGCGGCGCGCATCACGTGGCGACCGACCTGCGTCGAGCCGGTGAACAGCAGATGATCGAACGGCAGCGCGCTGAACGCGGCGCCGACCTCCGCATCGCCGTTCACGACCGCGACGTGGTCGCGCGAGAAGGTCTTCGCGATCAGCTGTTCGAACAGCGCCGACGTGCGCGGCGTCAGTTCGGACATCTTGACGATCGCGCGGTTGCCGGCCGCGAGCGCGCAGATCAGCGGGCCGGCCGCGAGCAGGATCGGATAGTTCCACGGCACGACGATGCCGACCACGCCGAGCGGTTGCGGCAGCACCTTCGCGCGCGCCGGCCGCAGCCACTTGTTCATCGGCTTGCGGATCGGCTTCATCCAGCGCTTGCCGTGCCTGAGCGCGTCGTCGATCTCTTCCTTCGCCATCCAGATTTCCGACAGCAGCACTTCCTGCTTCGCGCGATGCCCGAAGTCGGCGCTGATCGCATCGGCGAGCGCATCCGCGTGATCGATCAGCATCGTGCGCAGCGCGCGCAGGTGCTGCGCGCGGGTGTCCCACTCCGGGTACGGCGCGCGCAGGTAGGCCGCGCGCTGGTCGCGCAGCAGCGACGTCAAGGCATCGACCGACGGCAGCGCTTGCGGGGCCAGTTCGGGCAAATCGTTCTTCATGTCGTCTCCTCCAGGTGGGCGTGGCACGTCGGCCAGCAGTCAGGCCGCACGTGCCCGCTCGGCGAGCGTGGCGGGGCGGGTCGGGATGGCGCGCGTCGCGCGGCACGGGGCCGGATGCGAGGCACGGGCGAAAACAGGGTGCAGCGTGCGGCAAGCGTCGCATCCGCGCGACGGTGGTCGTGTCCGAAAACGGGATTGCATGGCCCGCGCGTACGGCCGGATGCGATGTCCAACCGGTGTGCGATCGCGCGCGGCGGGCACTTGCCGGCGCACCGAAGCAGGGCAGTGCGATGCGCGCGGCGACGCACGCATCGGCAGGTCGTGCGGCGCATGCGACGAGCCGTCCAAACGGTCGGCGATACGTGGCGTCGTTCGATTTCGACCGGCCGCGCGCACGGTGTTGCACGTCACCGTCCGGGCATCCGTTTGAAATGAAATGCGGGCCGCGCGCGGTGCGTCCGGACAACCCGGTCGGCACGCGGCCTGCAGAACGTCGCGCTGCATCGTCGTCTCCCCAGTTTCGCGACGGCGCGGCTTCTGGCGGCCGATGCATCGCGTCGCATCAATCGATACATCTTAAATTTAGTTCACGCGGGCGTTTAGAGGAATCGCTCTTGAATCGGCGTGCCGCGCGCGCGACGGCCATTCCTACAATGCCCGAACATTACAAGCGGGAGCCGGCCGCGCCGGGCGCCGTTCATGACACGAAGGAGACGTGACATGCAATACGACTACATCATCGTCGGCGGAGGGTCGGGCGGTTCGAGCCTCGCCAGCCGCCTCGCCGATGCATGCCCCGACGCGACGATCGCGTTGATCGAGGCCGGCTCGCACACGGAGCGCAACCTGCTCGTCAACATGCCGGTGGGAATCGCGGCGCTCGTGCCGTTCAAGCTCGGCACGAACTACGGTTACGAGACGGTGCCGCAGCCGGGCCTCGGCGGCCGCCGCGGCTATCAGCCTCGCGGGCGCGGAATGGGCGGCTCGAGCGCGATCAACGCGATGATCTACACGCGCGGCCACCCGGGCGATTACGACGAATGGGCGCAACTCGGCGCGACGGGCTGGGGCTGGCGGGACGTGCTGCCGTATTTCCGCCGCGCGGAAGGCAACGCGCGCGGCGCCGATGCATGGCACGGCGCGGACGGCCCGCTGACGGTGTCCGATCTGCGCTTTCGCAATCCGTTCTCCGAACGATTCATCCAGGCGGCGCACGCGGCCGGCTATCCGCTCAACAACGACTTCAACGGCGCGACGCAGGAAGGCGTCGGCTTTTATCAGGTCACGCATCGCGACGGCTCGCGCTGCAGCGTCGCGCGCGCATACATCTACGACCGCGACCGGCCGAACCTGCACGTGATCACCGATGCGACGGTGCTGCGCGTGGGCTTCGACGGCAAGCGCGCGGTCGGGGTCGCGGTGTCGCGCGACGGACGCGTCGAGACGCTCGGTGCACGCGCGGAAGTGATCCTGTCGGCCGGCGCGTTCAATTCGCCGCAACTGCTGATGTGCTCGGGGATCGGTCCGGCGGAACAACTGCGCCGCCACGGGATCGCCGTCGTGCAGGACGCGCCGGACGTCGGCGCCAACCTGATCGACCATATCGACTTCATCATCAACACGCGCGTGAATTCGTCGGAGCTGGTCGGCGTCTGCCTGCGCGGGATCGCGAAGATGACGCCGGCGCTCGCGCGCTACTTCTCGAGCCGCACGGGGATGATGACGAGCAACGTCGCGGAGGCCGGCGGCTTCATCAAGAGCGACCCGTCGCTCGATCGTCCGGACCTGCAGCTGCATTTCTGCACGGCGCTCGTCGACGATCACAACCGCAAGATGCACTGGGGCTTCGGCTATTCGCTGCACGTGTGCGCGCTGCGCCCGTTCAGCCGCGGCACGGTCGCGCTCGCGAGCGGCGATGCGCGCGACGCGCCGCTGATCGATCCGCGCTTCTTCAGCGATTCGCGCGATCTCGACCTGCTCGTGCGCGGCGCGCAGGCGATGCGCCGGATCCTGTCGCAGGCGCCGCTCGCGTCGCAGGGCGGGCGCGAGCTTTACACGCGGGCGGATCAGAGCGAAGCCGAGCTGCGCGCGACGATCGTCGCGCATGCCGACACGATCTATCACCCGGTCGGCACCTGCCGGATGGGCTCGGATGCGCGCGCGGTCGTGGATCCGCAACTGCGCGTGCGGGGCGTCGAAGGGCTGCGGGTGGTGGATGCGTCGGTGATGCCGACGCTGATCGGCGGCAACACGAATGCGCCGTCGGTGATGATCGGCGAGCGCGCGGCGGACTTCATCGTCGCGACGCGCCGGGGCGGCGGCGTGCCGCGCAACGAGGCGGCCGCGGCGGCGCACGGCCGCTGAGCGGCGCGCACCGGCACACGACCGACGCGATGCTCAGGCGAACGTATCGACGAGGCCCGCGCGGCTCACGGTCGCGCCGGCCGCTGCGGATTGCGCGGCGTCGACCGGTGCGTCGACGGCTGACGATCCGGCGCGCGCGCGCGGCGACGGCCGGCCGCCGGCGAAGCTTTGCTGCGGGTTCTGCTGCTGCGACGCGAAGCCGCCATCGCTGACGCTTGCGCTGCCCAGGCCGAGCCCGCCCGCTTCCATCGCTTCACGCAGTTTCGGCAGCGCGGCTTCCACCGCGTCGCGCACCTGCGCGTGCTGCGACACGAACAGCGCGTGCGCGTGGTTGTCCGCGACGCGCAGCACGACCTGCAGCGGGCCGAGGTCCGGCGGGTTCAGCGTCAGTTCGGCGCTCTGCTGGTGCGCATTCGACAGGAACACGACCTTCTGGCTCAGCGCATCGGTCCAGTCGGCGGTGCCGACGTGCGGCGCCAGCACGTGTGCGTTGGCCGCGGCGATCGAGCTGGCGGCGGGCGATGCCTGGAGGTTCGCCTGTGCGGCTGCCGCAGCCGTCGCGGCGGCGGCGACCGTTGCGTCGACGGCCGGGCCGGCGGTTTCTTCGGCGGTCGCGAACGCATGCTGCGCGGCGGGTTGGGCCGTTGCGCCGGCCTGCAGCGCCGGCGCGGTGGCCTGCGCGGGCGCCTGCTGCGTCGCGAGCGCGCCTTTCGCGTCGGCGAGCGTGCGGTCGAAGGTCGGGACTTTCGGCGTCGGCTGTGCGGCGGTGGCCGATGCGGAGGTCGTCGCCGCGGGCGCTGCCGCTGTCGTCGCAGCCGTGCCCGACGCGGGCATCGCGATGGCGCCCGCGCCGCCGGTCAGCTTCTGGAGTGCCGCCTGCAGCGTGTCGCGACCCGACACCGGCACGGCAGGCTCGGCGGCCGCGTCCTTGCTTGCGTGATTCGTCAGCGCGGCCCTGGCGTCGGGCTGGCCGGACACGGCCGTCGCTGTCGTGGCGGCGGCGGTGGCGGCGGTATCGGCATCGGCCGGCGCCGCGTCGTTCGCGCGCGCCTGCAGTTGCGCCTGCACGGCGGCTGCCGCGGCGAGCGCGGCTGCGTCGGGATTGAGTGTCGCGCTGGCGTCTTCGGTCGACGGGTCGTCGTCGCGGTCGGCGGACTTCGTGCCGGCGGCGGATGTCGACGACGCCTGTTTCGTCGAGGCGTCCGGCTGGTCGGCGGTTGCCGCGTCGTGCCGCGCGACGACGCTTTGCTTCAGCGTCTGCGCGAACGGCATGGCGGCCGGGCCGCTTGCGGCATCGTTGCCGGCGGACTTGGCGGAAGCGGACGAACCCGCGTCGCGGATCGCCTTGAGTGCGGTGCCGGCGGTGTCGAGCAGCACGCCGAGCAGGGGCAGGGGAGGCATGACGATTCTCTCGTTCGAAAGCGGTGAGCGGTTACGCCGAACGGGCCGCATCGGCCCGCATGCGCAGGATCTTCGCGGCGTGTTCGTCGGCGTCGCGCTGTTCGCGCTTCGCCGTACGCTGGGCTTCCTGCGCGACGCCGCGCGCCTGCAGGATTTCGTATGAACCGACGGTGCGTTTCTTCTGTTGCCAGTTGGGACGCGCCTCGTCGATGCGGACTTCGGCCGCGGCCAGCACGTTGCGCTGCTGCACGATCGCCGCGTCGAGCGTATCGATGAACGCCTGGAAGTTGCGCCAGTTGCCGGCCGGCATCCCGTGTTGCGCGGACTGCGCGAAGCGCGCGTGATACTCGTCGCGATAGCGCAGCAACGCATCGAGCTGGTCGGCGGCCGCGGTGCGGTCGCGCTGCGCGGTGCCGAGCTGCTTCGCGGCCGTGTCGAGATCTTCCTGCGCGCGGTCGAGCAGCAGTTGAAGGGGAAAGCCGTGTGCCATCGGGGTCAGCCTCCGTGTACGTCGAACAGCGCATCGAGCGCGCCGAGGCTCGACGCGAACGGCGCACATTCGCGAAAGCCCTGCTGCAGGAACGATTCGATGCGCGGGTAGAGCGCGATCGCGCGGTCGAGCTGCGCGTCGCGGCCGGGCGCATAGGCGCCGACCGCGATCAGGTCGCGATTGCGCTGGTAGCGCGACAGCATCTGCTTGAACTGCCGCACGCGGTCGAGATGCGTTTCGTCGATCAGCGCGGTCATCGCGCGGCTGATCGACGCCTCGATGTCGATCGCCGGATAGTGGCCGGCTTCGGCGAGCGCGCGCGACAGCACGATGTGGCCGTCGAGGATCGCGCGCGCCGAATCGGCGATCGGGTCCTGCTGGTCGTCGCCTTCGGTCAGCACCGTGTAGAACGCGGTGATCGAGCCGCCGCCTTCGGGCCCGTTGCCGGTGCGCTCGACGAGCGCGGGCAGCTTCGCGAACACCGACGGCGGATAGCCCTTGGTCGCGGGCGGCTCGCCGATCGCGAGCGCGATCTCGCGCTGGGCCATCGCGTAGCGCGTCAGCGAATCCATCAGCAGCAGCACGTGCTTGCCCTGATCGCGGAAATACTCGGCGAGCGACGTCGCATACGCGGCGCCCTGCATCCGCAGCAGCGGCGACACGTCGGCCGGCGCCGCGACGACGACGGAGCGCGCGAGCCCGTCCTCGCCGAGGATCTGTTCGATGAATTCCTTCACTTCGCGGCCGCGTTCGCCGATCAGTCCGATCACGATCACTTCCGCGCTGGTGTAGCGCGCCATCGTGCCGAGCAGCACCGACTTGCCGACGCCGGAGCCCGCGAACAGGCCCATCCGCTGCCCGCGGCCGACGGTGAGCAGCGCGTTGATCGCGCGCACGCCGACGTCGAGCACGTGGTTGATCGGCTCGCGATCGAGCGGGTTGATCGACGGCGCCGACAGCGGCGCGTCGACCTTCGACGCGAGCGGGCCGAGGCCGTCGAGCGGGCGGCCCGACGCGTCGACGACGCGCCCCAGCATTTCCCAGCCGACCGGCAGCCGTTTCGCGCCCGCGAGCGGATCGGCGACGGGCGCGGCCTCCAGCGGCCACACGCGCGCGCCGGGCAAGACGCCCGCGACGTCGGTGGTCGGCATCAGGAACAGGCGATCGCCGGAGAACCCGACGACTTCCGCTTCCGCATGCGGCAGCGTGCTGCCGGGCGGCAATTCGATCGTGCATTCGGCACCGACCGACAGGCGCAGGCCGATCGCCTCGAGCACGAGGCCGGCGGCGCGCGTGAGGCGCCCGCACGGCCGCAGCGGCAGCGCGCGGTGGCTGCGGGTCGCGAGGCCGTTCAGGTGCGTGCGCCAGTGCGCGAGATGCGGATTGTGCGGCGCGCGCGGCGTGTCGGCCGCGGCGTCCGTTGCGTGCGCCGGCGCGCCGTGCGCGGTGCCGTGCGGTTGCTCGGGGCCGAACGACGCGAGCGCGAGTTCGCGCTCGAGCGGCGTCATTCCGTCGTACAGGATCGATTCGGGCGTGGGCGTCACCATGCGCTCACCTTGCCGATCGCGGCGGCGACGCGCTGCCAGCGGGTGGGCAGCGTCGCGTCGACTTCGCCCGTCGCGGCGTGCGCGCGGCAGCCGCCGCGCTCGATCGACGCGTCGGTGCGCACGTTCCAGCCGAGCGTGTCGAGATCGTCCTGCAGATAGGCCTCGACGACGGGCAGGTCGGCCGGGTTCACCGCGAGATGCGGCGCGCCGGACAACGCCGGTTCGGCGGCGAGCACGTCGCGCACGGCCGCGACGAGCGCGGCGGGATCGTGCTTCACGTGCTGGCGCACGACCTGCTGCGCGATGTCGAGCGCGAGTTGCGCGAGGTCGGACGCGAGGTCGTGCTCGGCGCTCGACACGGCTTCGCGGAACGACGCGGCGAGCGCCGCGAGCTGCGCGGCCTGTTCGCGGGCTTCGGCCTGGCCGGCCTCGAAACCCTGTTCGCGGCCCTGGTCGAAACCGGCCTGATAACCCAGTGCCTGGCCTTCGACGTGACCGGCCGCGTGGCCTTCGGCATGCGCGGCGTCGCGCACGCGCTGCAATTCCTCGGCGAGCGCGGCGGCGGCCGCAGCCGCGTCGTCGGGCGGCGGCGGGGGCGGCGGCGGATCGAACGACGCCATCTCCCACCGCTGGTACGCGGTGAGGGTGCCGGCGCGGTCGCGCGCGGAATCAGACATAGGCGTCTTCCGCCTTGCCGCCGATCACGATCTGACCGCTCTCGGCGAGGTTGCGCACGATCTGCAGGATGCGGCGCTGCTGCGTCTCGACTTCGGACACGCGCACCGGGCCGCGCGCGTCGAGATCCTCGGCGAGCAGTTCGGCCGCGCGTTGCGACATGTTCGCGAGGAATTTCTGGCGCAGCGCGGGCGGCGCGCCCTTCAGCGCGATGATCAGCGTTTCCGACTCGACTTCCTTCAGCACCATCTGGATCGCGCGATCCTCGAGGTCGAGCAGGTTCTCGAACACGAACATCTGGTCGACGATCTTCTGCGCGAGGTCGGCGTCGTACTGGCGCACGCTTTCGAGCACGCCTTCCTCATGATTGCTCGTCATGAAGTTCAGGATCTCGGCCGCGGTGCGGATGCCGCCCATCGGGCTGCGCTTCAGGTTGTCGCTGCCGGACAGCAGGCCCGTCAGCACGTCGTCGAGCTCGCGCAGCGCGGCCGGCTGGATGCCGTCGAGCGTCGCGATCCGCAGCAGCACGTCGTTGCGCAGGCGCTCGGTGAAGCACGACGCGATCTCGGACGCCTGGTCGCGGTCGAGGTGCACGAGGATCGTCGCGATGATCTGCGGATGCTCGTTCTTGATCAGTTCCGCGACGGCGGCCGAGTCCATCCACTTCAGGCCCTCGATGCCGCTCGTGTCGCTGCCCTGCAGGATCCGGTCGATCAGCACGCCGGCCTTGTCCTCGCCGAGCGCCTTGGTCAGCACCGAGCGGATGTACTCGCTCGAATCGAGCGACAGCGCGGTGTGCTGCTCGGCTTCCTTCGCGAATTCGTGCAGCACGTCCTCGACCTGCTCGCGCGTGACGTTCTTCAGCGCGGCCATCGCGGCGCCGATCTTCTGCACCTCGCGCGGCGCGAGGAACTTGAATACTTCAGCGGCCTCTTCCTCGCCGATCGACATCAGCAGCAGCGCGCTCTTGGTCAGGCCTTCAGCGTTCATCGGACACCCAGTTCTTCACGACGGTGGCGACGATCTTCGGATCCTGGCGGGCGATCGTGCGCGCGTAGTCGAGGTTGCGTTCGTAGCGGTTCTTTTCGTTCTCGAAGCCGAGCAGCAGCGGATCGGGCTCGTCCGGCTGTTCCAGCGCGGGCAGGCCGTCGAGCGCGACCGGATCCTCCGGCGCCGCAAGTGCCGGCGCGGCCGGCTCGGGCGGCGGGAACGCGCGGCGCATCGCCGGGCGCACGAACATGAAATAGAGCGCCGCCGCGGCCGCCGCGATGCCGAGCCACTTCGCGGCTTCCTTCGCCATCGCGATCATGTCCGGCTGGCGCCACCACGGCAGGTCGGCGTACGGATCGTTGACGGTCGAGAACGCGCTGTTCACGACGTTCACCGAGTCGCCGCGCTTCTCGTCGTAGCCCATCGCGTCCTTCACGAGCTGCTCGATCTGCGCGAGCTTCGCGGGCGGCAGCGGCTGCATCGTCACGTGGCCCTTCGCGTCGGCGACCGGCTGGTAGTTGACGACGACGGCCACCGACAGCCGCTTCACGTTGCCCATCGGCTGCTCGACGTGGCGGATCGTCTTGTCGAGCTCGTAGTTGGTCGTCTGGTCCTTGCGGTCGCTGACGGGCGTCGACTGCGGCCCGTTCTGGCCGTTGCCGGCGACGATCGGCGCGGAGGCCGGCTGCGGCGGCGTGTTCGACAGCGCGCCCGGCACGCCCGATGCGCCGCCCTGCGCGAGTTCTGTCGCGCTGCTGGTCTGCTGGCTGCGGATCGCGGTCTGCTGCGGCGAGCCGTTCGGGCCGTAGCTTTCCGAGGTCTGCTCGAGCTTCGAGAAGTCGATGTCCGCGCTGACTTGCGAGCGCGCGTTGCCGGTGCCGAAGATCGGCGCGAGGATCGCGTCGATGCGCTTCTGCGTGTTGTGCTCGACCTGCTGCACGTACTTGAGCTGGCTCGCGTCGAGGCCGGTGGCCGATGCGGTCTGGGTCAGCAGGTTGCCGTCCTGGTCGACGATCGTCACGTTTTTGGCCGGCATGTCGGGCACGCCGGACGACACCATCCGCGTGATCGCCTGCACCTGGCCCTCGTCGAGCACGCGGCCCGGGTAGAGGTCGACGAACACCGACGCGCTCGGCGCTTCCTTGTCGCGCACGAACACCGACGGCTTCGGGATCGCGAGATGCACGCGCGCCGTCTTCACGGCGTTGATCGACTCGATCGTGCGTTGCAGCTCGCCTTCGAGCGCGCGCTGGTAGTTCACCTGCTCGGCGAACTGGCTGATGCCGAATTTCTGGTTGTCCATCAGCTCGAAGCCGACCGAGCCGCCCTTGGGCAGGCCCATCGCGGCGAGCTTCAGGCGCGTTTCGTGCACCTGGTTCGACGGCACGAGGATCGCGCCGCCGGCGTCGGCGAACTTGTAGGGAACGTTTGCCTGCTGGAGCGCGGTGATGATCGCGCCGCCGTCGCGGTCCGACAGGTTGCTGTACAGCACGCGATAGTCGGGCGTGCGGCTCCACAGCACGAGCGCGGTGATCGCGGCGATGGCGAGCGCGACGGCGATCACGAACGGCAGTTTCGGGTTGCCCTTCATCCGCGTGATGCCGGGGATGCGTTCCGCGAAGCCGCCGAACCCGAAGTCCGCGCCGGCGCCGCCTGCTCCCGGCAACGCGGCGGCCGCGATGGCGCCTGGCACCGGGCTGGCGAGGCCCGTGCGGGCGTCGGGGTTGATCAGCGAGTTGGCCTGCGAATCCATGCGTGGAATTTCTCCGGAGCGGGACGACTGAGCCGCTCGGACGAGCGGACGGACAATGACACGATGCGATTATCGGGACCGAAGCCCGACTCCGATCGACCGAAAAGAGCGGGGTTTCCCCCGTACTTTCGCGGCTTTGGCGCGCGCCGCGCTGCTATCCTTTTTCGCGATCCGGCATGGTGCGCATCGTGCGGCGCCGCCGGACCGCCCGGTGCGTCCGGGTCTCTTCTCTCATATGTCTGGGGACAGCATGGCTGCCAACGTCAGCGGAATCGGTTCGGTGTTGCAACAGATGCAGGCGATGGCCGCTCAGGCGAGCGGCGGCGTCGCGAGCCCGACGGCGGCACTCGCCGGTTCGGGCGCGGCGACGGCCGGCACGTTCGCGAGCGCGATGAAGGCGTCGCTCGACAAGATCAGCGGCGACCAGAAGCACGCGCTCGGCGAGGCGCAGGCGTTCGAGGTCGGCGCGGCGAACGTGTCGCTGAACGACGTGATGGTCGACATGCAGAAGGCCAACATCGGCTTCCAGTTCGGGCTTCAGGTCCGCAACAAGCTCGTGAGCGCGTACAACGACATCATGCAGATGTCGGTGTGACGCGACCGGCAACCGGGGACGGCCAGCCGCCGACGGGCATCCGCGGGCGGCCGACCGGCGGGCCGTGCGCCTAAAGCTTTTCAATTCCCTTCCGATAACTCTGGAACAAGGCCGCGTCATGCATTGCAGGGCGGCGGCTACCGCATAGCCAACGCATCACAAGGAGAAGCGCATGTTTTCCCCAGGACACGCTGGAGCCAGTGCATACGCGCGTGTCGGCGTCGAGACGGGGGTGATGGGCGCCTCCCCGCACCGGCTGATCGCGATGCTGTACCAGGGCGCGCGCCAGGCCATCGCGCTCGCGCGCATGCACCTGCAGCAGGGCAACGTGCCCGCACGCGGCGAAGCGATCGGCAAGGCGATCGGGATCGTCGAGAGCGGCCTGCAGGCGTCGCTGAACCGCGACGCGGGCGGCCAGATCGCCGGGCGCCTCGACGCGCTGTATACGTATATCGGCCGGCGCCTGCTGGAAGCCAACATGCATGCCAGCGACGCGATGCTGGTCGAGGTCGACGGGTTGCTCGCGACGCTCGAGGAAGCGTGGACGGGCATCGCTCCGGAAGTCGCGCGCATGGCCGCGCAACAGGCGGCGGGCGCGGCACGATGAATCTCAAGGCCGAATACTTCGCTCGCTACGAGGCGCTTGCGGCCGTGTCGGGCCGCATGCTGTCCGCGGCGCGCGGCGCGGACTGGCGCGCGCTGCCGGAGTTGCAGGCCGAATTCCTGCGTCTCGTCGACGGGCTGAAGGAGGCCCATCCGGGCGTCGCGCTCGACCAGGCGGACCTCGGCCGCAAGCTCGAGCTGATTCGCCGGATCCTCGCCGACGACGCCGCGATCCGCGACCTCGCGAGCCCGGACGTCGCACGGCTGTCCGCGCTGTTCGAGGCGCGGCGCTCGACCCAGGTATTGACCGATCTCTACCGCGCTCGCGGGTAGTGCCCGTTTGCCGGGGCGGCGGTTGCCGCATGCCCGGCTTCGCAACGATGTCGCTGAGGTGAGCAGGCTCCGATCATGACCGGTATCGACTCCGTTGCGGCCGCCCTGCTGGCGAGTCGCCTCGACAGCCTGCTGACCGGCCCCGTGATCGCGCCCGCCGGCGGCGGCGCGACCGCGCAGGTCGGCACGCCGGGCGCCGGCGCGTCGTCGCCGTCTTCGACCGTGGCCCCGCCGGCGCCGCCGCCGGCATCCGCGCAGACCGCCTTGTCCGATGTCGCGCTCGTGCTCGACGCGATTTCGCGCTCGGGCGGCGTCGCGACGCCCGTGATCGCCGGGCGCACGCCGCTGCTGGCCGATCCCGCCGTGTTGCTGAGCACGGCGGCGGGCGTGCCGCCGGACGGGCAGCCGACCGCCGGTCCGGCTGCATCCGCCGCCGCGCCTTCCACCGCAACGCCCGCGTCCGATGTTGCGGCCGCGCGCGATGCGGCGGCCGCGCCGCCCGTCGCGGCGCTGCGTGCGGCGCTCGCGCAGGCCGTCAGCGAAAGCGGCCTCTTTTACGAATCGCATCTCGCGCAGTGGCTGGCCGGCCAGCGCCCGCTCGCCGCGCTGATGCGCGAACCGCAGGCGCGGCTCACGACCGCGCCGGTGCAGCCGGCCCCGGATGCCGCGCAGCACGACGCGACCGACGTGCTCGACGAACTACTCGCGCAGCGCCTGCCGCTGCCGACGCCAGCGCGAACCGCCGTGCAGCCGGGCGCGCCCGCGTCGGGCGGTGCGGTGCCGCGCGAGCTTGCACAGAACGCGGCTGCCGCCGCTCGGCAAGGTGCGGCGTCGGCCACGGCCGCGACGACCGACCCGCTCGGCGATCGCCCGGACACGCGCTGGACGCCCGCGCGCGCCGAACTGGCCGCCGCGTCGGCCGATCCGCAGACGCAGACGCCGGCTCCCGTGCATCCTGCCGCCGTGCCGATCGTCCGGCAGCAGCTCGATGCGCTCGCGACCGATCAATTCCGCTGGGCAGGCGAGGCATGGCCCGGCGCGCGGCTCGACTGGACGATCGAGCCCGACGATCCGGGCGGCCGCGCGTCGCGCGGCGGCGACGACGCCGGCGACGGGATCGCATGGCGCACGCGGCTGACGCTCACGTTGCCGTCGCTCGGCACGGTCGACGCGGAGCTGGTGCTGAACGGCGCGCAGCTCGTCGCGCGACTGCGCGCGAATTCTGCCGGCGCCGACCGGCTCACACGGAACGAGGCCGCGCTGCGGCAGCGGTTCGAGGGATCGGGGCTGCAGCTCGGCGGACTGTCGATTCGCGCGGTCGGCGACGAACCGGACGGCTTCGACCCGCTTGTCGCGCAGGCGGCCGCCGCCGCATATGCGCGCAGCGCGGCCGGCGGCACGCCGGGCGCCGACGACGAGGTGCCGCGATGAGCATGACGTCCCGCAAGCGCGCGGCCGCGCTCGTCTACGATCCGAAGGGAGGCGATGCCGCGCCGCGCGTGGTCGCGAAGGGGTACGGCCTGCTCGCCGAGATGATCGTCGCCCGTGCGCGGGATGCCGGGCTGTACGTGCATACCGCGCCGGAGATGGTGTCGCTGCTGATGCAGGTCGATCTCGACGACCGGATTCCGCCGCAGCTTTACCAGGCCGTCGCCGATCTGCTGGCATGGCTGTACGCGCTCGATCGGACCGAGCCCGGGCCGGGCGACGCCGCGCCGCATTTTCCGCTACCGCCGCTGCGCCGCTGAGCGTTCGCCGGACCGTTTTTCTTGCGAAACGCTGTCCCGGACTTTCGCAATCATTTCACCGGCATTTCTCTTTTATCGACCTGGATCGGCGTGCAATCAGCACGCTTCGTCGGTTATCGTCGGATTGTCTTGTCGTCCGGACGTGCGCCGGCGGATTGAGCGGTCGCGCCATTTGTGTAATGATATCCATTCTCATTTTCATGTTATCCGGGCGGCGCATGTTTTCCGTGCGCCGCCCGTTGCTTTGAACGAATGGACACTCTCGCGTGAACGCGCCCGAAACGATCGCCCCGCCGCAGGCGGGCAGGCCCACCGCGGGCGTCACCGTGCTGCGTCCGGCTGCACGGCCTCTGAGCGACGCCGAACTGGCGGCGCGCCGCCAGCGCTCGCGGCGCGCGACCTTCATCAAATGGCTGCGCAAGGTGCATGGCTGGGTCGGGCTCTGGGGCGCGGTGCTCGGGCTGCTGTTCGGCGTGACGGGCGTGCTGCTCAACCACCGTGCGCCGCCGCTGAAGATCCCGACCGGCGAACCGCAGGTCGAGCAGATGCAGATCGCGTTGCCGGACCCGGCGCCGAAGTCGCCGGCTGCGATGACGAAGTGGCTGCAGCACGAACTGCACTTCGACGGCCGGCCGGGCCGCGTGCGCACGGAGCCCGCGCAGCCGGTCGCGTGGGGCGACAAGCGCGTGATGCAGCCGGAGCACTGGCAGATGGGCCTGTTCGGTCCGCGCCAGAACCTGCAGGCCGAATATTGGGTCGGCAACGGCTACGTATCGGTGAAGCGCACCGGCAATACGTTCCTGACGACGCTGAACAACCTGCATCGCGGCGTCGGCATGAATCTCGGCTGGGTGCTGCTGATGGACACGATCGCGGGTTCGCTGATCCTGTTGTCGCTGACGGGCGTGCTGCTGTGGACGGAGCTGAACAAGCGCCGCACGGTCGGCGTCGTGCTGGTGGTTGGCTCCGTCGCCGCGGCGCTCGCCGCGGGTCTCGCCTGACGTTACCCTCGACGCGCGCCGGTGTCCTGCCGGCGCACGATGGCCCGCCGGCGCGGCCATGCGCCGCGCGGGCGACCGGCCTCAGAGGCCGCAGGTCGCGCCGCTGTTTGCCGCGATCTCGCGGGCGGCCTTCGCGCCCTCGACCTGAAGGATCGTCGGCAGCGACACGTTGTTCTTCGCGGCCGTGATCTCGGCGAGGATCGAGATCGCGATTTCCGGCGGCGTGCGGCTGCCGATGTAGATGCCGGCAGGCCCGTGCAGCCGCGCCAGTTCCGCCTCGCTCAGGTCGAATTCGAGCAGCCGCTCGCGCCGGGCCGCGTTGTTGCGTCGCGAGCCGAGCGCGCCCACGTAGAACGCGGGCGTCTTCAGCGCCTCCATCAGCGCGAGATCGTCGAGCTTCGGGTCATGCGTGAGCGCGATCACGGCCGAACGCGCGTCGAGCTTCATGTCGAGCACCGTGTCGTCGGGCATCGTGTGCACGACGCGCGTGCCCGTCACGTCCCACGCATCCGTGTACTCCTCGCGCGGATCGCAGACCGTCACCTGGTAATCGAGCCCGACCGCGATCTGGCACAGATAGCGCGACAACTGTCCCGCGCCGATCACGAGCATCCGGTAGCGCGGCCCGTGGATCGTCACGAGCCGGTCGCCGTCGAACGCGAGCCCGTCGGTCGCCTGCGCGGGCGACAGCGACGCGCGGCCGGTCGCGAGCGTCATCGTGCGCGTGACGAGGCGGCCGGCCTCGACTTCCGCGCACAGCGCGGCGATCCCGCTGTCGGGCGTGAGCGGCTCCAGCACGAGCTGGATCGTGCCGCCGCAGGGCAGCCCGAAGCGGTGCGCTTCCTCGGCCGTCACGCCGTACTTGACGGCTTCCGGGCGTGCATCGGCCGCGATCCCGCTTGCATGCACGCGGGCGATCAGGTCGTCCTCGATGCAGCCGCCGGACACGGAGCCGACCACGAGGCCGTCCTCGCGCACCGCGAGCATCGCGCCTTCGGGGCGGGGCGACGAGCCCCACGTCTTCACGACCGTGACGAGCAGCACGCGGCGCCCTTCGTCGAGCCAGCGCGCGCTGGATTTCAGTACATCGAGATCGACGCTTTCCATCATCCTGTTCCTGTTGCCGGACGGCCCGCCGGGCCGTCGTTCGATGGCCGGATTATGAACCGCTCGGCGCGCGCGTGCTGGCAGCGTGCAAATCGTGTGGGAAAATCCGGACGATCGGGCAAGAAATCGCGACGATCGGGCAGCGATCGCGCGTGTGCGGGGCGCGGCGGCGCGCGTCGTGCGCCGCGCGGGGGCGCCGATGGCCGGGCCGGTTCGGGCGGGGAGGGGGCGCGCACGGGGCCGGTGACGGCCCGGCGTGGCGTCGTGTCGCTGCGCGCGGCGTGCGCGCGCAGCGACGGCGGTCAATGTGCGTCGTGCTGACCGTGCGCGAGCTTCGAGTGATGCCGCGAATACAGGAAGTAGATCACGAGGCCGATCACGAGCCAGATGCCGAACGCGGCCCACGTGACGGGCTGCAGGTTCAGCATCAGGAACAGGCATGCGCCGACCGCGAGGATCGGCACCACCGGCACGCCCGGGCAGCGGAACGCGCGCGGCAGTTCCGGGTGCGTGCGGCGCAGCACCAGCACCGCGATCGACACCATCGAGAATGCGGCGAGCGTGCCGATGTTGATCAGCTCGGCGAGCACGTTGAGCGGCACGAGCGCGGCGATCAGCCCGAAGAACAGGCCGACGAGCCAGGTCGTCAGGAACGGCGTCGCGTAGCGCGGATGCACGCGCGACAGCGCCGCCGGCAGCAGGCCGTCGCGCGACATCGCGAAGATGATCCGCGTCTGGCCGTAGCTCATCACGAGGATCACGGTCAGCATGCCGAGCACCGCGCCGAGATCGATGAAGCCCGCGACCCACTTCTCGCCGGCGATCTGCAGCGCATACGAGATCGGATGCGACACGTTTGCGTACTGCGCCGACGGCACGATGCCGGTCGCGACCGCCGCGACCGTCACGTACAGCACCGCGCACACCGCGAGCGACGCGATGATGCCGATCGGCAGGTCGCGTTTCGGATTCTTCACTTCCTCGGCCGCCGACGATACGGCGTCGAAGCCGATGAACGCGAAGAACATCACGGCCGCCGCGCCGAACACGCCGTTCCAGCCGTGCGGCATGAACGGCTTCCAGTTCGCGGGCGTGACGTGGAAGATGCCGACCGCGATCACGAGCAGCACGACCGACACCTTGATGAACACCATGACGTTGTTGATGCGGGTCGACTCGCGAATGCCGATCGACAGCAGCGTCGTGATCACCAGCATCACGAGGAACGCCGGCAGGTTGAACCACGTGACGACACCCGGGATCGCGCCGGGCGCGGCCGTCAGCACGGTCGGCAGCGTTAGCCCGAAGCCCTGCAGCAGCGATTGCAGGTAGCCCGACCAGCCGACCGACACGGCCGACGCCGCGAGGCCGTATTCGAGCATCAGGTCCCAGCCGATGATCCAGGCGACGAGCTCGCCGAGCGTCGCGTACGAGTACGTGTAGATCGAGCCCGCGACCGGAATCGTCGACGCGAATTCGGCGTACGACAGCGCCGCGAGGCCGCACGCGATCGCGGCGATCACGAACGACAGCATCAGCGCGGGGCCGGCCTGTACGGCGCCCGTGCCGGTCAGCACGAAGATGCCGGTGCCGATGATCGCGCCGATGCCGAGGAAGGTGAGGTCGATGGCGCCGAGCGCTTTCTTGAGCCCGGCGCCGTGCGCGCCGGCGATCATGCGATCGACGTTTTTCTTGCGGAAGAAGGACATTGCGGATGAGTTTCCAGCGCGCGCGAGCGCGGCGGCGCCGAGTGAGTGAAAACCCGCAATTTTAGCCGATTTGGCGTGGAAGACCCGCTGCGGCGCAGCGGTGCGCCCGGGAATCGTCCGATAAAACAATTGCTTGTGCGCGGCGTGCGGCGCGCCGGGGCCGGCGTGGAGCCGGCCGGGTGCGGCGAGGACGAAGAATCAGGCGCCCGACGCGGGCGCCATGTCGACGAGCCGGTTGCTCATCACGTAGAACGTCAGTTCCGCATTGTTCGACAGCCGCATCTTCTCGAGCAGCCGCGACCGGTACACGCTGACCGTCTTCACCGACAGCGACAGCGTGTTCGCGATGTCGGTGAGGCGCTTGCCCGATGCGAGCATGCAGAGCGTCTGGTATTCGCGATCGGACAGCTTCTCGTGCGGCAGCGGTTCGTTCTCGAACGACACGTATTCGGCGAGCGCCTCGGCCATCGCCGGGCTCACGTACTTGCGGCCGGCCGCGACCTGCTGGATCGCGCCGATCATCTGCGCGGCATTCACCGTCTTCGACAGGTAGCCGGCCGCGCCGGCCTTCAGCGCGCGCACCGCGTACTGGTCCTCGCGGTACATCGAGAACATCAGCACCGGCGCGCCCGGCAGCTTGCGCTTGATGCGCTTGAGCACCTCGATGCCATTCGTGTCCGGCAACGAGATGTCGAGCAGGATCACGTCGAAGGCGTCGCGGTCGACGGCCGCCACCGCATCGCTGCCGGTCTCGGCCTCGGTCACGTTACGCGCGATGCCGCGGTCGATCAGCAAGTGGCGGATCCCTTGACGGACGATCGCGTGATCGTCGACGAGCAGGATGTTCAGGCTCATGACGGCCTCACGAAAGCGACGCGCGGCGCGCGGCCGCCGGCGCCGCGAACAGCGAGTCCCACGCGAAGCGCGCGGTGACGCGCGTGCCGCGGCCCGCTTCCGGTGCGCTCGCGTCGAAGCTGCCGCCGAACGCCTCGCAGCGTGCGCGCATCCCGGCGAGGCCGTAGCCGGTGCGTCGGCTGCGCGCGAAACCGGTCCCATCGTCGGTGACGATCAGGGACATATGCGAGTCGTCGGTGTCGATCTGCACGTCGACGGACGTCGCGCGCGCATGCTTCGCGACGTTCGACAGCGCTTCCTGCGCGACGCGGAAGATCGCGAGCGCGCCGGCGCCGCCGAGTTGCGTGAGCCGTGCGTCGGCCGCGCAGACGAAGCTCGTGCGCAGGCCGGTGCGCGCCGTGTGGCTGTCGACCCACGCCGACAGGGCGCCGACGACGCCGCCGTCGAGTGCCGGCGTGTCGCGCTCGTCGATCAGCCGGCGGTTGGCGTCGGTGGCGGAGTCGAGCGCCTGCTGCGCCAGCTCGAGCGCGCGCAGGCAGCCGTCCGGCGCATTTGCCGGCAGCCACGTTTGAACGTTTGCGAGCGCGAAACGTGCGGCGGTGAGTTCGGCGCCGAGTCCGTCATGCAGTTCGCCGGCGAGATGGCGGCGGGCCGCCTCGTCGGCAACCATCAACTGGAGGGACAGCGCCGCGATCCGCGCGGCGGACGTGTCGCGTTGGGGCAGGGCTTCGGCCACGGGCGCGGCCGCGTCGCAGCCGTGCACGAGCGGCTGCGACGGGAACGGGGCATGAGCGCCCGTGGGCGCGTTGAGCGACGTATCCATGACTCTCCCTGCTGTCAGAAAGCGGTTCAGACACCGGCTGGCTGCGTGGATCGGCTGCCGTTTCGATGACGGCCGCCGCCAGAGAATCGCCCCGTGCCGAGGTAACAAAAGTTACATCTTGTAACGTTTGAGTCCGACCCTCCAATGGTCGCCCGATCGGCGACCACGCGGGGCGAATAATATCTCAAAAATTTGGAAAACGTCATGCTGGGCGGACATTTAAGGGTAAATGTGAATAATCCGAGTGAAGCTGTTGTAGGAAAAACACTGACGCGAAAGCACACGGATCGCCCGTATCCAAATGTAACGATTTGACATGAAATGATCGTGGCTTGTTACGAATTCGCCAAGTAGGGACGAAAAAAAACCGGAGCTTTTGCTCCGGTTCTTGATGTGGCACAAATTAGGGGTTCGATCAGTCCACGAATGCGCGTTCGATCACGTAGTGACCCGGCGCGCTGTTCTTGCCTTCGACCAGGCCGGCCTGCTTCAGCAGGTCCGTCGTGTCCTTCAGCATCGCGGTGCTGCCGCACAGCATCACGCGGTCGTTTTCCGGCGAGAACGCCGGCACGCCGAGGTCCGTGAACAGCTTGCCCGTCGCGATCAGGTCGGTGATCCGGCCCTCGTTGTCGAACGCCTCGCGCGTGACCGTCGGGTAGTAGACGAGCTTTTCCTTGATGATGTCGCCGAGGTACTCGTGGCCCGGCAGGTCGTGCTTGATGTAGTCCATGTACGCCAGCTCGCCCTTCAGGCGGCAGGTGTGCGTCAGGATGACCTTGTCGAAGCGTTCGTAGATGTCCGGGTCGCGGATGATCGACATGAACGGTGCGAGGCCCGTGCCGGTCGACAGCATCCACAGCGTCTTGCCGGGCAGCAGGTTGTCGGCGACGAGCGTGCCGGTCGGCTTCTTGCCGATCAGCACCGAGTCGCCCACCTTCAGGTGCTGCAGGCGCGACGTCAGCGGGCCGTTCTGGACCTTGATGCTGAAGAATTCGAGGTGCTCTTCGTAGTTCGGGCTGACGATCGAGTAGGCACGCGCGAGCGGCTTGCCGTCGACCTCGAGGCCGACCATCGTGAATTCGCCGTTGTTGAAGCGCAGGCTCGGCTCACGGGTGCAGGTGAAGCTGAAAAGCGTGTCGGTCCAGTGATGGACGGATTGGACGGTGGCGGTGTCGTATTTGCTCATGGCTTTGAAAACGGACGCGCGTAGCGGACGCGTGTAACGGGCCCAAAAACGGGCAAAAAAACCGAGTGCGTCGGCCCGATCGCGGATCGGCCGGCCGGCGCGTCGGACACGCGCCTTCTCGATGACAGACGATTGAGGAACTCGTTATTTTACCCTGCTTGGGGCAGATGCGGGCTTGACCCGCGCGGCCGCGCGGATTTGGCGCAACGAAATCTTGCAACCGGCTTTCAGCGACCGGCCGCGAGCTTCGCGCATGGCGCGCCGCGCTACCGCGTCACTGCGGATCGAGGCGCAGCCGCGCGATATACGGCAGGTGATCCGACAGCCACGCGGTTTCGCCGGACGGCGCCTGCCATTCGAGCGGCGTCAGCCCGCGCACGAACATCTTGTCGAGCGCGAGCGCGGGGGAGAACGCGGGGAACGTGCGGCCCGACTGGCCGAGCAGCGTCGCGACCTCGGACAGCCCGATCTCGCCGAACAGCGCGACCGAATCGTTGCGCCAGTCGTTGAAGTCGCCGGCGAGCACGAGCGGGTCGTCGCCCGCGTTGCGCACGATCCAGTGCGCGATCCAGTGCATCTGGCGCAGCCGCGCCGCGCGCGTGAGCGCGAGGTGCGCGCACAGCAGCGTGACGGGCCGTGCGCCCGCGAGCGTCGCGCGCGCGACCAGCAGCCCGCGTCGCTCGAAGCGGTGCGCGGAGATGTCCCAGCGGCCGCCGAGGTCGAGCGGATGCGGCGACAGGATCGCGTTGCCGTGCCGCCACGACGGCTTGAACACGTTCGGTCCGAGCGCGATCTGCCAGTCGAGCGCCTGCGCGATCTCGGTGGCCTGGCAATGCCACACGTCGTCGACGGCGTCGTCCATCGGCGCGCCGAAGCCGGGGGCGAGCATCGGGCGCGGCATGCGGCGCGCCATCGCCTCCTGCAGGAAATACACGTCGGCGTGCGTCGACTGCATCCAGTTGCGCATCGCGTTCCATGCGGTGAAGCCGAGCGGCGAGCGGCCCTTGTGCAGGTTCCAGCTGACCGCGGTGATTTCGTCGGGCGCGGCGTGCGGTTCGGCGAACGGCAAGGACAGGGCGTCGGCGGACATGGCGCTCAGTCCTTCGCGACGTGCGCGCGCACGCGGTAGACGAGATGCGGGCTCTGCTCGACGAGCGTCCAGTCGGTCCACGCATCGCCGCCGACCGACAGCCCCGGATGGCTCGCGACGATCTGCCGCGGCGACGCGGGCAGGCACGGATCGCTGCGCGTCGCGTTTTCGTCGTCGAGGGTTTCCTGCACGTCGAGCGCGAGCGATACCGTGTGCGCGGCGTCGTCGACGGCGAGCGGCGCGACCGTCACCGAGCGCGAGCGCTCGGTCGGCACGACGCGCGCGGCATTGCCGCAGCCGACGGGCACGGCGGACGGATAGCGATGGGTGTCGGTACGGGATTGACCCACGGTGGTGCGCTGCTGGAACGTGTCGATCGTCTGACCGTCGCGCACCACCTGGATCTCCCACGCGACGACGGCTGGGGCGGGGCTCTGCGCATGGGCCGCGAGCGCGGCGCTCGCGAGCAGGACGGCCAGGCCGTGTTTCAGCATGAAACTTCTCCGGAAACGCGGGGTAGCGGGGAACGGACGCACATCTTACGCCCGATCGATTTGGACGGTGGTGTGACAGGACGCATCGCCGCAGGTTCGCAGCACGATCCGGTCCTGATCAAAAGGTAGGTACGCGTCACGCGTTTTCAAGCGAAAAAGCGCGCGAATTCGGCGACGCTCGCGCGCTCGGTGACGAGGCGGTTCTCGATCGCGTCCGGGTCGGCATGGCCGAGCGACATCCCGCAGACGAGCTGCTCGTTGGCCGGCATGTCGAGATGCTCGGCGACGATCCGGTGGAACGGCACGAACGCGGCCTGCGGGCAGGTGTCGAGGCCGCGTGCGCGCGCGGCCGTCATCACGCCCTGCAGGAACATGCCGCAGTCGAGCCATGCACCGTGCGTCATCACGCGGTCGAGCGTGAAGAACAGCGCGACCGGCGCATCGAAGAAGCGGAAGTTGCGCGCGTGCTGCGCGTGCATGCGGGCCTTTTCGTCGCGGCCGATGTTCAACAGACCATACAGGTCCCAGCCGACCTTGCGGCGCCGGTCGATATACGGCGACACCCATTCGCGCGGATAGTAGTCGTATTCGGCGACGTATTTCTCGTCGCGCGCCGGATCGTCGTACGCGGCGGTGAGGGCCGCGGCGAGTGCGTCGCGGGTCGCGCCGGTCGCGACGTATACGCGCCACGGCTGGATGTTGGTGCCCGACGGCGCGCGGCTCGCGGCTTCGAGGATCGCCTCGAGCGTGTCGCGCGGCACGGGCGTCGGCAGGAACGCGCGAATCGCGCGGCGCGACTTGAGCGCGGCGTCGACGGCGCGGATCGCATCGGCGTCGATGCGCGGGACGGCAGCGGGGATGGACATCGGCAACCCTTCGAGACGAAGCGCACGGCGCCGCGCGGGCGCCGTGGCGAGGCCGGCGCGGCGGCCGGTGAACGTTCGATCATACGCCGCGCGGCGCTGCGCTGCAGCGCGCGCGCGGTGTTAGCAGCAGACCGGGGCGGCTGCTTGCTTGCACGCCGATGCGGGATCGCTACACTGAAATCGTAAGGGTCTGATGGTCGTGTGACGGTAGCGGTAGCGAGGTTGGTATGACGACGGCGATGGTGAAACAGGAATTGGCGGTGGCGTCCTTCAGCACGGTGTACGACCTCGAGCAGGTCGAGACCGCGTTGAACGACCTGAACGAGAGCGCGAGCGACGCACTGCGCGCCACCTACGAGCGCATGCTCAAGACCGGCAATCTGCGCTTTTGCGTGAAGCCGAACCGGATGCCGTCGTTCGACGAACTCGGCGACGCGCTGCCCAATTTCACCGAGCCGCTCGACGACGTGCGCAAGCAGGTCGCGCTGTGCCTCGAGACGGACGACCGGCTCGAACTGATGCCGATCCTGCTGCTCGGGCCGCCCGGCATCGGCAAGACGCATTTCGCGAAGGCGCTCGCGCACCTGCTCGGCACCGCGTATCACTACGTGCCGATGAGTTCGCTGACGGCCGGCTGGATCCTGTCGGGCGCGTCGTCGCAATGGAAGAACGCGAAGCCCGGCAAGGTGTTCGATGCGCTCGTCAACGGCAGCTATGCGAACCCGGTGATCGCGGTCGACGAGATCGACAAGGCCGGCAGCGACGCGCAATACGATCCGCTCGGCGCGCTGTACGCGTTGCTCGAACACGATACCGCGCGCGCGTTCGTCGACGAATTCGCCGAAGTGCCGATCGATGCGGGCAACGTGATCTGGGTCGCGACCGCGAACGATGCGCAGGCGATTCCGGAGCCGCTGCTGAACCGGATGAACGTGTACGAGATCGCGCCGCCGGACGCGGCCGGCGCGCGCCGGATCGCGCAGACGATCTACGACGAGATCCGCACGTCGCACGCGTGGGGGCGGCGCTTCCCCGACACGCTCGACGACGACGCGCTCGACGTGCTGGCCGCGACGCCGCCGCGCACGATGCGCCGTGCGCTGCTGCATGCGTTCGGCGCCGCGCGGCTCGACGGCCGCGACGTGATCGCACCGTCCGACATCCGCGCCGACGAGGGCGCGGCGAAGCGCCGGCCGATCGGATTCTGAGCCGGCGGCGCGCGCTTCGCCGCGACCTGCACGCGTCGCGCCGAGCCTCGCCGCGCGACGCGTACAGGCCGATACGGACGCGTCCGGCAAGCGTGCGAACCGGGACGTACAATTCTCTTCTCTCCCCTTGATGCGCAAGCGACGCGAAACGTCATGGAGCAGATGGATTGTGTGGTGGTCGGCGTGGGTGTCGTCGGTCTTGCGATTGCGCGGGAACTGGCCGCGCGCGGGCGCGAAACCGTCGTGCTCGAGGCGGCCGACGCGATCGGCACGGGCACGAGCTCGCGCAACAGCGAGGTGATTCACGCGGGGCTTTACTACCCGCGCGGTTCGCTCAAGGCGATGTCGTGCGTGCACGGGCGCGACCTGTTGTACGAGTTCTGCGAGACCCGCCACGTGCCGCACCGGCGCGTGGGCAAGCTGCTCGTCGCGACGAGCGCCGCGCAGGTGAAGCAGTTGAAGGCGATCGCCGCGCGCGCGGCGGAAAACGGCGTGCTCGACCTGATGCCGCTCACGCGTGCCGAGGCGCAGACGCTCGAGCCCGCGCTCGAATGCGCGGAGGCGCTGTTCTCGCCGAGCACCGGTATCGTCGACAGTCACCAGTTGATGCTCGCGCTGCTCGGCGACGCCGAGCGCGACGGCGCGATGTGCGCGCTGAAATCCCCGGTCGAGTCGATCGACGTGCTGCGCGGCGGTCGCTTCGTGGTGCGTACCGGCGGCGATGCGCCGACCGAAATCGAGGCCGCGTGCGTGATCAACAGCGCGGGCCTCGGCGCGCAGGCGCTCGCGCGCCGCACGCGCGGGCTCGATCCGCGCTGGGTGCCGCCGCTCTATCTCGCGCGCGGCAACTACTTCAGCCTGTCCGGGCGCGCGCCGTTCTCGCACCTCGTCTATCCGATGCCCGACCGCGCGGGGCTCGGCGTGCACCTGACGCTCGACCTGGCCGGACAGGCGCGTTTCGGCCCGGACGTCGAGTGGGTCGATGCATTGCGCTACGAAGTCGATCCCGCGCGCGCACCGGCGTTCTACGCGTCGATCCGCACATACTGGCCGGGGCTACCCGACGACGCACTGCAGCCGGCCTACGCGGGAATCCGGCCAAAGCTCGCGGGGCCCGGCGAGCCGCCGGCCGACTTCATCGTGCAGGGTGCGGCGCAGCACGGCGTGCGCGGGCTCGTGAACCTGTTCGGCATCGAGTCGCCGGGGCTGACCGCGTCGCTCGCGCTCGCGCAGCGCGTCGGCGACATGACGTCACATGCGTGACGCACGCGGCCCGCATTCGTGCGGGCCGGCCGTGTGAAATCCCTTATTTCCGGCATTTCGGCGCGCACATTCATTCGCTTGAGCGTTATTCTGTCGAACGGCCGTCGCCAGAACGGCTTTCAAACCGATAACGTTGGAGCGAGTCCCCCATGAAAACATCCCGTCGGAGTTTCCTGATTACGAGCATTGGTGCCGTGTCCGCGCTGGCGCTGTCGCGCGAAGCGCTGGCCGACGCGCCGATGCTGTCGGAAACGGATCCGGCCGCGGTGGCGCTCGGCTACAAGGCCGATGCCACGAAGGTCGACAAGACGAAGTATCCGAAATACGCAGCAGGCCAGGATTGCGCGGCCTGCATGCTGTATCAGGGCAAGAAGGGCTCGGCCTCGGGCCCGTGCGGTGCATTCCCCGGCAAGCAGGTATCGGCGAAGGGCTGGTGCAGCGCATTCACGAAGATGGGCTGACGTCCGCGGCGGCATCGTGCGATGCCGCAATGTGGCGAAAACCGCAAAACGCCCGCCATCGTCCGATGGCGGGCGTTTTTTATGCTTGAAAACGGTTCCGTCGCTTTCTACACTCGCTGCAAACCAGCGCGCCGCGGCCCCCCGTGCGCCGCGCCACCCGATGGCGAATTCACGAGGACGAGGCACGCATGGCGACGATTGCGAATTCAACGAAAACGGTCCGGCCCGAGCGTGCGCTGAACCGGCGGGCCGTCGCGGCGGCCGTGATCGGCAACGCGCTCGAGTGGTACGACTTCACGGTGTTCGGCTTCATGACCGTCGTGATCGCCGAACTGTTCTTTCCGACGACCAGCGAATACTCGTCGCTGCTGCTGACCACCGCGACGTTCGGCGTCGCGTTCTTCATGCGCCCGATCGGCGGCATCGTGTTCGGCCTGTACGCCGACCGCGCGGGCCGCAAGGCCGCGTTGTCGCTCGTGATCCTGCTGATGACGGCCGGCATCTTCCTGCTCGCGATCGCACCGCCCTATGCGGCGATCGGCATCGGCGGCCCGATCCTGATCGTGCTCGGCCGCCTGCTGCAGGGATTCTCGGCGGGCGGCGAATTCGGCAGCGCGACCGCGCTCCTGATCGAAGCCGCGCCGTTCTCGAAACGCGGTTTCTACGGCAGCTGGCAGATGGCGAGCCAGGCGGCCGCGCTGCTGATCGGCGCGCTCGTCGGCGCGGCCGTCACGCGCGGGCTGTCGCACGACGCGCTGCGCAGCTGGGGCTGGCGCGTGCCGTTCATCCTCGGGCTCATGATCGGCCCGATCGGCTTCTACATCCGCCGTCATCTCGCGGATTCCGAAGCATTCCTGCACGCGCAGCAAAGCGCCCGCCGCGCGACGCTCGGCGAAGTGTTCACGCGCCATCCGCGCGAGGTGCTGTGCGGGCTCGGCTCGGTGATCGCGCTGACGGTGACGATCTACGTGCTGATCAGCTATCTGCCGACCTTCGCGGTGAAGCAGCTGAAGCTGCCGTATGCGGAATCGTTCTATGCGGTGATCGTCGGCAACCTGCTGTTGATGGTGCTGTCGCCGGTCGCGGGCGCGTGGTCGGACCGCATCGGCCGCAAGGGGCTGTCGCTGTGGTCGCTCGTGCTGACGCTCGCGTTGATGTATCCGTTGTTCGCGTGGCTCGACGCGGCGCCGAGCATCGGGCGGCTGATCGCGGTGCAGGCCGTGCTGTCGGTGACGCTCGCCGGCTACTACGGGCCGTTCGGCGCGATGATCGCCGAGCTGTTCCCGGCCAACGTGCGCTCGACGGGGCTGTCGATCGCGTACAACGTCGCGGTGATGCTGTTCGGCGGTTTCGGGCAGTTCATCGTCACGTGGCTGATCAAGGTGACGGGCACGCCGCTCGCGCCGACCTATTACGTGATGGCGGGGCTCGCACTGTCGATCGTCGCGGTCGCGTTCGTGCCCGCGCGCAGCGCGGATCTCGACGCCCCGGCCTGACGGGCGCATTGCAGCGCGACCATCATTTCGAAATCCGCAACGATGCGGACCCTGGCCCCGAAATCGGCGCGGCGATCGTTCGCGCCCGCGTACGAATTGTTTAGTTGTCGAAGGAAACACGCGCGGGATGAACGAATTCGCCGCTCGCGCGCGCAGACGCACTTTTTGCGTGCGCGAGACATCCGCAAAAACCCGCGCAAATGCGTCTAGAAGAGTTTTTTCTCCAGCTTGTTGCAAAATCGCTAGCTCAAGTAATATCCGCGTACCCGGCCCCAGGGGGGACCGGTTCCGATCTGGAGACCTGGAGGAAACATGGAATACAACCGTCTGTTGCACACCCTGCGTGTTACCGCCATTGCAGGCGTGGCAGCGGCATCGCTCGGCGTCGCGGGTTCTGCATTCGCACAGATCCCGAACAAAACGCTCGTCTACTGCTCAGAAGGCAGCCCGGCGGGTTTCGATTCCGCGCAATTCACGACCGGCGTCGATTTCACCGCCGCCACGTTCACCGTCTACAACCGCCTCGTCGAATTCGAGCGCGGCGGCACCAAGGTCGAGCCGGGCCTCGCCGAGAAGTGGGACGTCTCGTCCGACGGCAAGGTGTACACGTTCCACCTGCGCCACGGCGTGAAGTTCCACACGACCGACTTCTTCAAGCCGACGCGTGAATTCAACGCGGACGACGTCGTGTTCTCGTTCGAGCGCATGCTCGATCCGAACCAGGCGTTCCGCAAGGCCTACCCGGTGTCGTTCCCGTACTTCACCGACATGGGCCTCGACAAGCTGATCACGAAGGTCGAGAAGGTCGATCCGTACACCGTAAAGTTCACGTTGGCCGAGCCGAACGCGCCGTTCATCCAGAACATGGCGATGGAATTCGCGTCGATCCTGTCGGCGGAATACGGCGATCAGCTGATGAAGGCAGGCAAGGCCGCCGACATCAACCAGAAGCCGGTCGGCACGGGCCCGTTCATCTTCCGCAGCTACACGAAGGACGCGACGATCCGTTTCGACGGGAATCCTGATTACTGGAAGAAGGGCGCCGTGAAGCTGTCGAAGCTGATCTTCTCGATCACGCCCGACCCGGGCGTGCGCGTGCAGAAGATCAAGCGCAACGAGTGCCAGGTGATGAGCTATCCGCGTCCGGCCGACATCGCGACGCTGAAGGCCGACTCGGGCATCGACATGCCGTCGCAGCCGGGCTTCAACCTCGGCTACCTCGCGTACAACGTCGAGCACAAGCCGGTCGACAAGCTCGAAGTGCGTCAGGCGCTCGACATGGCGATCAACAAGAAGGCGATCCTCGAATCCGTCTATCAGGGCGCGGGCCAGGCCGCCAGCGCACCGATGCCGCCGACCCAATGGTCGTACGACAAGAACCTGAAGATGGCGCCGAACGACACCGCGAAGGCGAAGGCGCTGCTCGCGAAGGCCGGCTATCCGAACGGTTTCGACATCACGCTGTGGGCGATGCCCGTGCAGCGCGCGTACAACCCGAACGCCCGCCTGATGGCCGAGATGATCCAGGCCGACTGGGCGAAGATCGGCGTGAAGGCGAAGATCGTCACGTACGAGTGGGGCGAGTACATCAAGCGCGCACACACGGGCGAGCAGGACACGATGCTGATCGGCTGGACGGGCGACAACGGCGACCCCGACAACTGGCTCGGCACGCTGCTCGGCTGCGAGGCGATCAAGGGCAACAACTTCTCGCACTGGTGCTACAAGCCGTTCGACGAGCTGATCCAGAAGGGTCGCACGACGACCGGCCAGGACGCGCGCACGAAGATCTACATGCAGGCCCAGCAGATCTTCGCGCAGCAGCTGCCGTTCTCGCCGATCGCGAACTCGACGGTCTACCAGCCGGTGCGCAAGAACGTGGTCGACATGCGCATCGAGCCGCTCGGCTATGCGCGTTTCGACGGTGTCAGCGTGAAGTAACCGACCTGGCCTAAGCTGTCGTCATTGAGAAGACCGGCTTGAAATCATCCGGCGGCGAGGGGCCAAAAGCCCCTCGTCGCCGGTCGCACATTTCCCACAAGAAAATACGAGACGCATCATGTTCACATTCGTGTTGCGCCGCGTGGGGATGGTGATCCCGACCTTCATCGGCATCACCATCCTGGCGTTTGCGCTGATTCACCTGATACCGGGCGACCCCATCGAAGTGATGATGGGCGAGCGCGGCGTCGATCCCGCGATGCATGCGGAGGCAATGAAACGCCTCGGGCTCGACCAGCCGCTGCCCCTGCAGTACGTCCACTACATCGGCCGGGCGCTGCATGGCGACCTCGGCACGTCGATCATCACCAACACCAGCGTCGCGGGCGAATTCTTCGCGCGCTTCCCGGCGACCGTCGAGCTGTCGCTGTGCGCGCTCGTGTTCGCGCTCGCCGTCGGGCTGCCGGCCGGCGTGATCGCCGCGCTGCGGCGCGGCTCGGTCGTCGATCACGGCGTGATGGGCACCGCGCTCACCGGCTACTCGATGCCGATCTTCTGGTGGGGGCTGATCCTCATCATGGTGTTTTCGTCGTACCTCGGCTGGACGCCCGTGTCCGGGCGCATCGCGGTCGAATACGACTTCCCGCATCCGACCGGCTTCATGCTGATCGACGCGCTGCTCGCGCCGGACGAAGGCTCGTTCAAGTCGGCGGTCAGCCACCTGATCCTGCCCGCGATCGTGCTCGGCACGATCCCGCTCGCGGTGATCGCGCGGATGACGCGCTCGTCGATGCTCGAAGTGCTGCGCGAGGACTACATCCGCACCGCCCGTGCGAAGGGGCTGTCGCCCGCGCGCGTGGTCGTCGTGCATGCGCTGCGCAATGCGCTGATCCCGGTCGTCACGGTGATCGGCCTGCAGATCGGCACGCTGCTGGCCGGCGCCGTGCTGACCGAGACGCTCTTTTCGTGGCCCGGTGTCGGCAAGTGGCTGATCGATGCGATCGGCCGCCGCGACTATCCGGTCGTCCAGGGCGGCATCCTGCTGATCGCGACGCTCGTGATCGTCGTGAACCTGGTCGTCGACCTGCTGTACGGCGTGCTGAATCCGCGCATCCGCCACACGAGGTAATTCCATGAGCAATCTGCAAAACACCCTGCCGAGCGAATCCGCGCCGGCCGGCGGCCGTGCGCTCGCGCTGCGCGAGTTCTGGGCCAACTTCTCGCGCAACCGCGGCGCCGTCGGCGCCGGCATCGTCGTGCTGATGCTGATCCTGGTCGCGCTCCTCGCGCCGCTGATCGCGCCGCACAGCCCGGTCGAGCAATACCGCGACTACGTGAAGATCCCGCCCGCATGGCTCGCGGGCGGCAACTGGCAATTCATCCTCGGCACCGACGAAGCGGGCCGCGACATCCTTTCGCGCCTGATGTTCGGCGCGCGCATGTCGTTCTGGATCGGCTTCGTGTCGGTCGTGCTCGCGCTGATCCCGGGCATCGTGCTCGGGCTGGTCGCCGCGTTCTTCCAGAAATGGGCCGACACGCCGGTGATGCGCATCATGGACGTGCTGCTCGCGCTGCCGTCGCTGCTGCTCGCGGTCGCGGTCGTCGCGATCATCGGCCCGGGCCTCACCAACACGATGTTCGCGATCGCGATCGTCGCGCTGCCGGCCTACGTGCGTCTCACGCGTGCGTCGGCGCTCGGCGAACTGCAGAAGGAGTACGTGACGGCGTCGCGCGTGGCCGGTGCCGGCACGCTGCGCCTGATGTTCTCGCAGGTGCTGCCGAACTGCACGGCGCCGCTGATCGTGCAGGCGACGCTCGGCTTTTCGTCGGCCATCCTCGACGCGGCCGCGCTCGGCTTCCTCGGCCTCGGCGTGCAGCCGCCGACCGCGGAATGGGGCGCGATGCTCGCGTCCGCGCGCGACTACATCGACAACGCATGGTGGATCGTGACGATGCCCGGCCTGTCGATCCTGATTTCGGTGCTCGCGATCAACCTGCTCGGCGACGGGCTGCGCGACGCGCTCGATCCCAAACTGAAGCGGATGGCCTGACATGACCCAGAATCTTCTGACCATCCGCAATCTCGCGGTGAACTTCAACGGCCTGCCCGCTGTCGACCGGATCAACCTGTCGATCGCGCCGGGCGAGGTGGTGGGCGTCGTCGGCGAATCGGGCTCGGGCAAGAGCGTGACGATGATGGCGCTGATGGGCCTGATCGACGCGCCCGGCAAGGTGACGGCCGACGAGGTCACGTTCAACGGCGTGGACCTGCTGAAGGCGTCGCCGAAGGCGCGCCGCAAGATCGTCGGCAAGGACATCGCGATGGTGTTCCAGGACGCGCTGACGAGCCTGAATCCGAGCTACACGGTCGGCTACCAGATCAAGGAGGTGCTGAAGCTGCACGAAGGCCTGCGCGGCGACGCGCTGCACCGGCGCGCGCTCGAACTGCTCGATCAGGTCGGCATTCCCGACGCGAAGAACCGCATCACGGCGTTCCCGCACCAGATGTCGGGCGGGATGAACCAGCGCGTGATGATCGCGATGGCGGTCGCGTGCAACCCGAAGCTGCTGATTGCCGACGAGCCGACCACCGCGCTCGACGTGACGATCCAGGCGCAGATCATGGATCTGCTCGTGAAGCTGCAGAAGGAGCGCGGGATGGCGCTCGTGCTGATCTCGCACGACCTGGCCGTGGTGTCGGAGGTCGCGCAGCGCGTCGCGGTGATGTATGCGGGCGAGGTCATCGAGACCAATCGCGTGCCGGACATCTTCCGTGCGCCGCATCATCCGTACACCGAAGCGCTGCTCGCGGCGATTCCCGAGCACAATCAGGGGGCGCGTCGCCTTGCCGCATTGCCGGGCATGGTGCCCGGCCGCGATGATCGCCCGTCCGGGTGCCTGTTCGCGCCGCGCTGCAAGTACGTCGTCGACGACTGCCGCAAGGCACGTCCGGCGCTCGATACGCTGGTGCCGGCCAACGATGCGATGCGTGCGCGCTGCATCAAGCCGCTCAATGTTTCCAACCTCGACCTCACGGGAGGCGCACGATGAATGCAGTCCACGAAACGCCTCGCGTGCCGCACGACGAGGAAGCGGTGCTGGTCGCCGACCAGCTCGCGAAGCACTACACGGTCAAGCGCGGGATGTTCGGGCAAGGCACGGTGAAGGCGCTGAACGGCGTGTCGTTCACGCTGAAGCGCGGCAAGACGCTCGCCGTCGTCGGCGAATCAGGCTGCGGGAAATCGACGCTCGCGCGCCAGCTCACGATGATCGAGACGCCCACCTCGGGCCACCTGACGATCGACGGCAAGGACGTGGCCGGCGCGAGCCGCGAGACGGTCGCCGACCTGCGCCGCCGCGTGCAGATGGTGTTCCAGAATCCGTTCGCGTCGCTGAACCCGCGCAAGACGGTCGAGCAGACGCTCTCCGAACCGCTCGAGATCAATGCGAACCTGACGGCCGCCGAGCGCGCGGCGCGCATCGCGCAGATCATGCGCACGGTCGGCCTGCGGCCCGAGCATGCGAAGCGCTATCCGCACATGTTCTCTGGCGGCCAGCGCCAGCGGGTCGCGATCGCGCGCGCGATGATCCTCGATCCGCGGATCGTCGTCGCCGACGAGCCGGTGTCCGCGCTCGACGTGTCGATCCAGGCGCAGATCCTGAACCTGTTCATGGATCTGCAGGAGCAGTTCAAGACGAGCTACGTCTTCATCTCGCACAACCTGTCGGTGGTCGAGCACGTCGCCGACGACGTGATGGTGATGTACTTCGGCAGCGTCGCCGAGCTTGGCGACAAGGCGACGATCTACGCGCGGCCGCGCCATCCGTACACGCGCGCGCTGATGTCGGCGACGCCGGCGATCTTCGAGGAAGACCGCCGCGTGCAGATCAAGCTGCAGGGCGAGCTGCCGTCGCCGCTCAATCCGCCGTCGGGCTGCGCGTTTCACCAGCGCTGCCCGTACGCGGTCGAGCGTTGCCGTGTCGAGGAACCGCAGCTGCGCGACGTCGACGGACGCCGCGTGGCCTGCCATCGCGCCGAGGAGGTGGGGGAGGCGAATGCCTGATGGTTTGGCGGCGCGCGCGTCCGGCGTGCGCCGTTCGGGGGCCGGCAGCGCGCGCGTGATGCGCGCGTGCCGCAACGCACGGCGCTGGAGCGTGCGCACGGTCACGGGCGCGGCGCTGGCCGGCGCGTGCGTGGCGGCCGGCCTCGTCGTTTCCGTCGAGTCGGCGCGCGCCGAAGGGCGCGCGCCGGCGAGTTCGCCGATCCATACGTCGCAGGTTCCGCCGCCCGGCATGAGCCTGCCGGGCTTCCACGCGCCTTCCGTGTCCAACGGCACGGTCGCGCGCGGCACGGTGCGCGTGCAGCCCGCGCGCATGCCGTTCTATGTCGCCACCCGGGGCAAGGTCACGCTGTACGTGCTCGGCACGCTGCATACGGGCGACCCGTCCGACTATCCGCCCGCTCAGCCGTTCCGGCCGCGCATCCTCGGAGCGCTCGCGGCGTCGCCGACGCTCGCGCTCGAGCTGTCGCCGGACGATCTCCTCGAATCGCAGGACGACGTGTCGAAGTATGGTGTGTGCCGCTCCCCGTGCCTGCAGCGCCTGTTGCCCGAGCCGCTGTGGCAGCGCCTCGCGGGGCGCCTGCGCGGCAATCCGGCCGCGCTCGCGGAGATTCGCCGGATGCGGCCGTGGCTCGCGGCGCTGGTCGTCGAAACCTACGACTCGCTGGCGGCCGGCCTGCAGACGGAATACGGCACCGAGGCGCAACTGCAGAACGTATTCCTGAAGAAGAAGGGCGGCCGCGTGATCGGGCTCGAGACGCTCGCCGAGCAGATGCGCGCGTTCACCGGGCTGACGCTCGCCGAGCAGCGCGAGATGCTCGCGCAGGACATGGTGCAGACGCCGGCGCAGAACGCCGACGACATCAAGGCGCTGCACCGGCTGTGGCAAATCGGCGACGCCGATGCGATCTCGGCGTGGGCGGTCGCGAAGAGCGAGCGGCTGGCCCGTTCGAAGGCGCTGTCGGCGTCGATCGACAACAAGATCCTGTACGAACGCAACCGGCGCTTCGTTGCACGGATGACTGCAATCGCCGCGCCGAACCGGCCGGTATTCGTCGCCATCGGCGCGCTGCATCTGGGCGGCCCGCGCGGCGTGCTCGAATTGTTGCGCCAGCAAGGGTATCAGGTCGACGCGAACTGATCGCGCCGGGCGCCGCGCACCGATCCTCCCCTGTTTGATCGACGATACGCACGCGCTGCGAAGCGCCTGTGCGGCCGCGCGATTCGATAAGGAAAACCCTTGAATCCTCAGGAAATAGCGTTTAAAACGATTGACATCCGGTTCTGCCGATCTCTATTCTTCATCCCACAAGTTGAAAAATTGAAAAGAATAGAAAAAGTTCTACGGGGTAGCAGAAAACAAAGCGCGGGGTTAGCGTAGCCGGCACGTGATGATCGTGCCGGCCGCGGAGTGTCTGCATGCACGGCGGGGCCAACATCGTCGGGACAACAAATGCATGCGACAGACTTGCGGATAAGCGACGTTCCGTCGTCCGACCGGGGGAAGCAGCAATCGGGCGGCGGCGGACGTTTTTTAATCCGGAGCATTATTCCGGTCACCGTCGACAGACGGTTTCGGGGGGCGAATCGACAGACGGCGAAGTCCGCGGCGATTGCGCCAACAGAAAAGCGCCACGAGGGCGCTTTTTTTCTTTGGTGCGGCGGTTTTCGTCGGGCGGCGGCGCGGCTTGCGCGCCGGTCAGGCGCCTTCGTCGGCTTCCAGCGCGCCCGGGGCGACGACGTCGATGCCGGCCGCTTCGAGCGCCGCGCGGATCCGCTTCGCGAACGCGAGCGCATGCGGGCCGTCGCCGTGCAGGCAGACCGTCTGCGCATTGAGCGGCACCCACTCGCCGCTCACCGACTGCACCCGCCGATCGCGCACCATGTCGAGCGTGCGGGCGAGCACCGCGTCCTCGTCATCGATCAGCGCGCCGGGCTGGCTACGCGGCACGAGCGAGCCGTCCGCGCGGTAGCCGCGATCGGCGAACACTTCCTCCACCGCGGCGAGCCCCGCGTGGCGCGCGGCCGCGACGAACACGCTGTTCGCGAGCCCGAACACGGCAAGCGACGGATCGAAGTCGTGGATCGCGGACACCACCGCGTCGGCGATCATCGGATCGCGCGCGGCCTGGTTGTACAGCGCGCCGTGCGGCTTCACGTGCGCGATGCGGCCGCCCTCGGCCTGCGCGATCGCCGACAGCGCGCCGAGCTGATACAGCACGCCGGCATAGATGTCGCCGGCCGGCAGCTGCATTTCCTTGCGGCCGAAATTCTCCGGGTCGTGAAAGCTCGGGTGCGCGCCGATCGACACGCCTTTCTGCACGGCCCAGCGCACGCAGTCGCGCATCGCATTGGCGCCGCCTGCATGCCAGCCGCACGCGATGTTCGCCGACGTGACGAGGTCGAGCAGCGCCTCGTCCGATCCGCATCCTTCGCCGAGATCGGCATTCAGATCGATTTCCATGATGTTCCTCGTCCACTGATGGCGTGGCGCGTCCTTCGTCCTGCTTCCGCCATTGTCACGCCGCGCGCGATTGCGCGCGGCGGCGGGTCTCCTCGCGCATCTCGATCGCGACGTCGATCTGACGCAGATAGGCACGTTCCGCGGTCAGCGCGGCGCGCGCGGCGTCGGGTGTCGTGCGCACGAAGCGGATCGGCAGGTTGAGCCGCGCCTGTGCGAGTTTCCAGAGATCCGCGCGGATCACCGTGCCGATCTTCGGATAGCCGCCGGTGGTCTGCGCGTCGTGCATCAGCACGATCGGCTGGCCGTTCGGCGGCACCTGGATCGTGCCGGGCAGCACCGCGTGCGACAGCAGCTCGACCGGCCGCTCGCGCACCAGCTCGGCGCCGGCGAGACGATAGCCCATCCGGTTGCTGTTCGCGGTGACGAGCCATTCCTCGTCCCAGAACGCCTGCTGCGAATCGGCCGCGAACGACGCGTAGTCGGGGCCCGGCAGCACGCGCACGGGCATCGCCCACGGCGCATGCGCGGGCCGGTGGCGGCGCGGCGGTTCGTCGACGCGCACGAACGCGCACCACGCGGGCGCCTTCACGCCGAATTCGGGCGCATCGGCCGCGAGGCAGCCGGCGCCGGCCGGCGGCACACCGACCGGAAGCCGATCGCCGTCGCGCAGCGCGCGGCCGCCGAGGCCGCCGAAGCGCGATGCGAGATCGGTGCTGCGCGAGCCGAGCATCGGCAGCACGTCGATGCCGCCGGCGATGCACAGATAGCCGCGCATCCCGCGTTTCGCGGCCGGCAGCACGAGCGTTTGCCCGGCCTCGACCGGCAGGCTCCACCAGGAATACACGGGCTTGCCGTCGAGCGTCGCGCCGAATTCGGTGCCGGTGATCGCGATGCGCGTCGCGCGCGTGAAGCGGAACGCGGCCGGGCCAATCGTGATTTCGACGGCCGCCGCGTCGGGGCGATTGCCGACCAGCCGGTTGCCGACTTCGAGCGCGAGGCCGTCGAGCGCGCCGCCCTGCGCGACGCCGAGATGGCGCATGCCGCGGCGGCCGAGATCCTGCACGGTCGACAACGGGCCGGCGCGGACCACCTCGATCGTGCCCGGTGCGGTGTTCTGGGTCATGTCGCGTCGACTCCGGCAATGGTGAAGCGCACGCGGTCGCCGGGCAGCAGCAGCGCCGGCTGCGGCCGCGCCGGGTCGAACAGCACGTGCGACGTGCGGCCGATCAGCTGCCAGCCGCCGGGCGACGTGGCCGGGTAGATGCCCGTCTGCGCCCCGCCGATGCCGACCGAGCCGGCCGGCACTTCCAGGCGCGGCGCCGCGCGGCGCGGCGTGTGCAGCGACGCATCGAGGCCGCCGAGATAGGCGAAGCCCGGCTGGAAGCCGACGAAGAACACGACGTATTCGCCGGCCGCATGACGCGCGACGACTTCGTCGGCCGGCAGCCCGGTGTGCGCGGCGACGGCCGCCAGGTCGGGGCCGGCCGCACCGCCGTATTCGACCGGGATTTCGATTTCCCGGCCGTCCGCATGCTCGACGTCGGCGGTTTCCCACGCATCGCGCAGCGCGGGCGTGAGCGACTCGGCCGTCGCGGCGAGCGCGTCGAACACGATCGTCAGGTTGTTCATGCCCGGCACGACGTCGATCACGTCGGGCCACGCGCGCGCGACCTCGGCGACGGCCCAGACGCGGCGCTGGCAATCGAGCGTGGCGGGCGGCGGCACCTCGCAGACGAGGGCGGCGTCGCCGAGCGGATAAATGCGGGGTTGCGTCATCGGACTGGCACGGTTTGGACGACAATGTTAGCGCACATTGTCAATAAAATATCGACAACTTCCCAATAAGCGTTTTCGCCTAGCCCGTATGTCCGGGCTTCTGGCGTACACTCGGCACACCCTGTCATCCGGCTTGCGCCGCCTTTCCATGAAGCGTCCTGCGACCAAGATCGTGTCATCCGAACACCTCGTTTCCGATTCGAGCGCGGAGCTGTCGGAACTCGAATACGGGCTCATCATGGCCGGCAATGCGTTCAATCGCTGGATGGTGCGCTGCATGTCGGCCGCGGGCGCGAAGGACATGACGGCGGTCGAGGTGTCGCTGCTGCATCACGTCAGCCATCGCGAACGCAAGAAGAAGCTCGCCGACATCTGCTTCGTGCTCAATATCGAGGATACGCACGTCGCGACCTATGCGCTGAAAAAACTGATCGCGCGCGGCTATGTGAAGAGCGAGAAGAGCGGCAAGGAAGTGTTCTTCTTCGCGACCGACGCGGGCCGCGAGCTGTGCATGAAGTATCGGGAGGTGCGCGAGCATTGCCTGATCGAGACACTGAAGGACAGCGGCCTCACCAACGAGCAGATCGGCGACGCGGCGCAGCTGCTGCGCCACGCATCGGGCCTCTACGACACGGCCGCGCGCGCGGCGGCGTCGCTGTAAACGATTGCGGACGGGACGGTCGACGCGGTGACGCGCGGCATGCCGCAGACTTCGCGTCGCGCGCCCCGTCATCCGGCGGCCGGGTAAAGCGCGCCGTCGGTCACGATCCAGCGCATCGCGAGATCGTGCGCTTCGGCCGGCAGCGCGTCCACGCGGCACGCTTCATACGCGATGCCGACCGTCACCGGCAGCGTGTCGCCCGGCCACACCGCGAGCGTGCGGTCGTAATAGCCGCCGCCATAGCCGAGCCGGTAGCGCTGCAGATCGAATCCCACACACGGAATCAGCAACAGATCGGGCACGACGACGACCCCCGACGCCGGCTCCGGAATCCGGTGATGCCCTTCGCGCATCGGCGTGTGCGCATCCCACGCATGGAATGCGAGCGGCGTGTGCTTCTCGCCGATCACCGGCAGCGCGGCGCGGCGACCCGGGCCTGCCGCGGACCACGCGAGCACCGCGTCGCGTGCGTCGAATTCGCCCGGCAGCGGCCAGTAGAAGCCGACCGTGCGCGGCGCGAGCCGCTCGAGCAACAGGCGCAGCCGCGCGTCGAGCGCGGCGTTCGCGGCGGGCTGCGACGCGGCGTCGCGACGCGCGCCGGACAGCGTTTTGCGCAGTGCAACCTTCGGGTTCGGCACAGGGTTGCATGCTATGCTTTCGCTCACTTCGTGCTCCATTCAAAACGATGTCGAACAGCCTTTTCCGAGTATATCGCGCGGTCGCGCTCGCGCTTTCTGCCGCCGCGCTCGTCGCGGGCACGGCCGCGTGCGCCGCACCGAACGACGACACGCTCGCCGGGGACGACCAGATCTTCGTGCAGCTGCGCGAAGCCGCACGCCGCAACGACGCCGCGAAGGCCGCGCAGCTCGCGGCGATGATTCCGAACTATCCGGTCCCGTCCTACGTCGAGTATTTCCAGATCAAGCCGCAACTGTTCGATTCGACGGGCCGCGCACGTGTCGACGCACCCGACGCCCCCGTGCAGTCGTTCCTGCAGCGCTACGACGGTCAGGCGATCGCCGACCGCCTGCGCAACGACTACCTGCTCGTGCTCGGCGCGCGCCACGACTGGCGCAGCTTCGACGAGCAGTACAAGCGCTTCGTGCTCGACGACGACACGCAGGTCAAGTGCTACGCGCTCGAATCGCGCGCGGCGCGCGGCGAGAACGTCGCCGAGGCGGCGCGCGCGCTGCTCGTCGAGCCGAAATACTACGGCGACGCCTGTGTCGACCTGATTACGGCGCTCACCGTCAACCAGCAGTTCACGAGCGACGACGTGTGGCAGCAGGCACGCCTCGCTTACGAGCAGAACTACACGACGCTCGGCGGGAAGATCGTCGACGCGCTCGGCGCGCGGCCGGTCGGCTTCGATCAGGCGACCAGCGCGCCGCCGCTGTACCTCGCGCGCGGCGTCGGCCCCGACGCGGCATCGCACCAGCTCGCGCTGATCGCGCTCGGCCGCATGGCGCGCAACGACCCGGACGCCGCGGCGGGAATGCTGACGTCCATCGCCGGCTCGCTGACGAAGCAGGAGCAGGCGATCGCATGGGGCGCGATCGGCTACCAGGGGGCGATCAAGCGCTCGGCGCTCGCATCGGTCTGGTATGCGAAATCCGCGAACGCGCCGCTGTCGAACCCGGGTTACGAATGGCGCACGCGCGCCGCGTTGCTCGTCGGCAACTGGCCGATGGTGCGCTGGTCGATCGAACAGATGCCGCCGTCGCTGCGCAGCGATCCGGCGTGGATCTACTGGCATGCGCGCGCGCTCAAGCAAAGCGGCGACACGCTGCAGGCGAACCAGGAATTCGAGCAGGTCGCTGGCCAGTTCAACTTCTACGGGCAGCTCGCCGGCGAGGAGCTCGGCCAGCGCACGTCGGTCCCGCCGCGCACGAAGGTGAGCGACGCCGACGTCGACGCGATGAGCAAGATCCCGGGCTTCGCGCTCGCGCAACGCTTCTATGGGCTGAACCTGCGCCTCGAAGGCAACCGCGAATGGAACTGGCCGCTGCGCGGGATGACCGATCGCCAGCTGCTCGCGGCCGCCGAATACGGCAAGCGCATCGACCTGCTCGACCGCACGGTCAACACGGCCGACCGCACGAAGGCCGAGCACGACTTCACGCTGCGCTACCCGTCGCCGTATCGCGACATCGTCGAGCGCTACGCGCAGTCGACCGGCCTCGACATCGAATGGGCGTACGGGCTGATCCGCCAGGAATCGCGCTTCATCACGAACGCGCGTTCGTCGGTCGGCGCGGGCGGGCTGATGCAGCTGATGCCGGCCACCGCGCAGCTCGTCGCGAAGAAGCTCGGGATGGGCACGATCACGCGTGCGCAGATGCACGACATCAATACGAACATCCAGCTCGGCACCTGGTACCTGTCGGACATCTACAACACCTTCGACAGCTCGCCGGTGCTGGCGACGGCCGGCTACAACGCGGGCCCGGGCCGGCCGCGCCAGTGGCGCCAGGTGTTGACGCAGCCGGTCGAAGGCGCGATCTTCGCGGAGACGATTCCGTTCAACGAGACGCGCGACTACGTGAAGAACGTGCTGTCGAATACCGTCTACTACGCGGCGCTCTTCGAGGGCAAACCGCAGTCGTTGAAGAAACGCCTGGGCATGATCTCGCCCTGATCCGCAATCTTCATACTGCCGCGCGAGACGCGGCAGTGTGCAAGGGGCTGTTCACGCTGATACCGGGCTTGTTCCCCTGACTGGAAAAGTCATTTGTGGGGCTGGCCGCCAGTGCAAGCCCGTTATTGGCGTGAACAGCTCCTTGGAGGTCTTGAACATGGATCGCCAGACCGTCGCGCTGCTGGGCGGCACCGGCTTCATCGGCAGCCGGCTCGTCAATGCGCTGATCGACGCCGGCAAGCAGGTGCGGATCGCCACGCGGCGGCGCGAGCATGCACGCCACCTGCAGATGCTGCCGGTCGAGATCGTCGAGCTCGACGCGTTCGATCCGCGCACGCTGGCGCGGTTCGTCGCCGGCGCGCATGCGGCCGTCAACCTCATCGGCGTGCTGCACGGCGGCCGCGGCACGCCGTACGGGCCCGGGTTCGAGCGCGCGCACGTCGCGCTGCCGGCCGCGCTGGCCGCCGCGTGCGTCGAAGTCGGCGTGCGGCGCGTGCTGCACATGAGCGCGCTCGGCGCCGATTCGCACGGCCCGAGCATGTACCAGCGCTCGAAGGGCGACGGCGAGGCCGCGCTGCATGCGGTCGCGGCGACCGATTCGCTCGCGCTGACGATCTTCCGCCCGTCGGTCGTGTTCGGCCCCGGCGACGCGTTCCTGAACACGTTCGCGAACCTGCAGCGCACGCTGCCGGTGCTGCCGCTCGCGATGCCCGATGCGCGCTTCCAGCCGGTGTTCGTCGGCGACGTCGTGCGCGCGTTCGTCAACACGCTCGATCTCGCGGCCGCGCACGGCAAGACTTACGAACTCGGCGGTCCCACCGTCTACACGCTCGAGCAACTGGTGCGTTATTGCGGCACGCTGGTCGGCCGGCAGGCACGCATCGTGCGCCTGCCCGACGCGCTCGCGCGGCTGCAGGCGAGCGTGTTCGAATGCCTGCCCGGCGAGCCGGTGATCACGCGCGACAATCTCGCGTCGATGTCGGTGCCGAACGTGCTGTCCGGGCCGCTCGCGCCCGAACTCGGGATCTCGCCCGCGAGTCTCGAGAGCATCGCGCCCGCGTATCTCGGCCATGCCGCGCGGCGCTCCCGCTTCGACTGGTTCCGCTCGCGCCGCTAGGCGTCGCGGGCCGTCGCTTCCGTCATTCACTTTCGCGCTTTTCGGAACCCCGCCATGAAACTCGTCATTGGAGACAAGAATTACTCGTCGTGGTCGATGCGGCCGTGGCTGCTGCTCGCGCATTTCGGCATCCCGTTCGACGAGATCGCAATCGAGCTGCGCCGCGACGACACGGCCGCGCGCATCCGCGAGTATTCGCCGACCGGCAAGGTGCCGTGCCTGATCGACGACCATGGCGTCGCGATCTGGGATTCGCTCGCGATCGCCGAGACGCTCGCCGAGCGCTATCCGCAGTTCCCGATGTGGCCGGCCGATCCGCTCGATCGCGTGCATGCGCGCTGCATCTCGGCCGAGATGCACTCGGGCTTCGCCGCGCTGCGCACGCAGATGGGGATGAACGTGCGCGCGTCGATGCCGGGACGCGGCGCGACGCCCGATGCGCTCGCCGACGTCGCGCGCATCGACGCGCTGTGGAGCGCATGCATCGAGGCATCGGGCGGACCGTTCCTGTTCGGTGAATTCGGCATCGCCGATGCGATGTATGCGCCCGTCGTGATGCGTTTCAACACGTATGCGCCGGCGTTGTCGCCGGAGGCGGCCGGGTATGCCGCGCGCGTGACGGCGCTGCCGGCGGTGCAGCGCTGGATCGATGCCGCGCGCCGCGAAACCAACGTGATCGCCGAATACGAACCGACGCCATGAACATCTACGCAGTAGGCGGAGCGATCCGCGACGAATTGCTCGGCGTGCCGGTGCAGGACCGCGACTACGTGGTGGTGGGCGCGACGCCCGAGCAGATGGCCGCGCAGGGCTTCCGGCCGGTCGGCAAGGATTTCCCCGTGTTCCTGCATCCGGACACGCAGGAGGAATACGCGCTCGCGCGCACCGAACGCAAGACGGCGGCCGGCTATCACGGCTTCCAGTTCTACTACGCGCCGGACGTGACGCTCGACGAGGATCTCGCGCGGCGCGACCTGACGATCAACGCGATGGCGCGTGAAGTGAGCCCGGAGGGCGCGCTGATCGGCCCGGTGATCGATCCGTTCGACGGGCAGGCCGACCTGCGTGCACGTGTGTTCCGGCACGTGGGCGACGCGTTCGTCGAGGATCCGGTGCGGATCCTGCGGATCGCGCGCTTTGCGGCGCGCTTCGCGGATTTCACGGTCGCGGACGACACGCTCGCGCTGATGCGGCGGATGGTCGACGCGGGCGAAGCGGACGCACTGGTGCCCGAGCGCGTGTGGCAGGAGATCGCGCGCGGGCTGATGGAGGCGAAGCCGTCGCGGATGTTCGCGGTGCTGCGCGAGTGCGGCGCGCTCGCGCGCATCCTGCCCGAGGTCGACGCGCTGTGGGGCGTGCCGCAGCGCGCGGACTACCACCCGGAAGTCGACACGGGCGTGCACGTGATGATGGTCGTCGACTACGCGGCGAAGCAGGGCTACTCGCTGCCGGTGCGCTTCGCGGCGCTCACGCACGATCTCGGCAAGGCGACGACGCCCGCCGACGTGCTGCCGCGCCATGTCGGCCACGAAGGCCGCAGCGTCGATCTCATCAAGCCGCTGTGCGAGCGGCTGCGCGTGCCGAACGAGTGCCGCGATCTCGCGCTGGTGGTCGCGCGCGAGCACGGCAACCTGCATCGCGTGATGGAAATGGGCGCGGCCGCGCTGGTGCGGCTCTTCGAGCGCAGCGATGCGCTGCGCAAGCCCGCGCGCTTCGCCGAGATGCTGCAGGCGTGCGAATCGGATGCGCGCGGCCGGCTCGGGCTCGACACGCAGCCGTATCCGCAGGCCGAGCGGCTGCGCGTGGCGCTGGTGGCGGCGCGCAGCGTCGACGCGGGCGCGATCGCGCGCGGCGTCGCCAACGATGCGATGCAGATCAAGGACGCCGTGCATCGCGCGCGCATCGAGGCCGTCAAGCAGGCGCTGGCGATCGGGGAATAGTGCTGCGGAAGCGCCGGGTGGCGTGGTGCGCCGCCCGGCCGCCCGCCGTCATTTCTTCGTGCGGGCGGCGGCGCGGCGGGCCGGGGTGGCGGCAGCAGGACGTTTCGCGGCGGTCGCGCGTGGCTTCCCGGCTGCCGGCCTGACCATCGCGCGGGCAGGCGTGTCGGTGGGCGTGTCGGCGGGCATGTCGGCGGTCGCGGCCGCGAGCGAATCCGCATCGCGCTCGCGCTTCGGTGCGGGTTTGCGGCGGCTCACGCGCGGTTCGCCCGGCGCCGCGCCGGCATCGCGTGCGAGCAGTCTGATCTTCATCGCCTCGGATCCCAGCTCGGCACCGTCGTCGTCGAAGAGCGGCAGCGTGCCGACCGCGATCATTTCGGCGGGCCCGTCGCCCACGTTCGCGACGCGGTGGCGCTTCCGCGCGTCGAAGTGCAGCGAGTCGCCGGCAGACAGCGGGTAATCCTTCTTGCCGATCGTGTAGCAGAGCCGGCCGGTCAGCACGTAGACGAACTCGTCGCCGCCGTGCGCGACCCATTCCGAACGGTAGCCCTCCATCATCCGGACCTTGAGCGCGTTGATCTGACTGCCGTCGAAGGTGGTGGACAGCCGCTCGTACCACTGCGACGCGGCATCGACCGCGTACGGTTCGCGGCGCCCCGCGTGCGAGTCGGGCTGCGCCTGGCGCGGCTGGTCGATCAGCGTGCCGAGCGGCACGTTCAGCGCCTTCGCGACGTTGACGAGCGACGAGAGCGAGATGCCGGTGAGGTGGCGCTCGACCTGCGACAGGAACCCGACCGACAGGTTCGCTTCGGTCGCGACTTCCAGCAGCGTTTTCTTCGCTTCCCGGCGCAGGCGGCGAATGCGCTGGCCGATACGCATGATGTCTGAATCCATGAATCTCTTTCGTGGCAACGAGTCGCAAGGCGAGCGGAGGGGCTGTGCCGTCGCCGGGATGCGGCATTCCGCGAATCGCACGAAGCACGGCCGTCGGGACGACGATGCCGGCGCATTGTACCGCGCACGCCGGCGCCCGGCCGCCTCGCGCCAGGCGGGGCCGCGGGGGGCCGCGCCGCCGTCGCGCGCGGCGCCGGTAATTTTAGCCCTACGAAAATTTTGGCTTGACCTCGTTTTCAGCGTGCTCTAGATTCTGTCGCTCGCATCAAACAAAGTTAAGTGAGACGAAAATTTCCCCCGAAAATCCGTCGATGGAACGGCGCCGCGGCGCGGCTGCCCGCCGGGCCGCGCGTCGTCCCCGCACGGGCGGCGCGGCGCGCCAGGCACGCGCCGGCGCGTGACGCCGCCGGCGGACGACAACAATCAATAGCGGGTATCCGATGATCGATCGACTGAAATACAGCTTCTCCGGCCTTCCCTCGTACGACGCGTCCGTCGCCGACACGCAGGCCGGTCTGTCGCGACTGCTCGACGCCGCCCGGCTCGACGCGGTCGTGGTCACGTCGCAGGACGAGTACATCACCGAATACCTGCCGCGCAGCAACAACCCGCGCTACGCGCTGTCGGGCTTCGACGGCTCGGCCGGCTGCGGGATCTTCCTGAGCGCGGCGACCGCGCAGGCGCTCGGCGTGCCGCCGTTCGTGCTGTTCGTCGACGGCCGCTATCACCTGCAGGCCGAACAGCAGTGCGACCCGGCGCGCGTGCGCATCGAAAAGCTCGGGATGAACGTGACGATCTGGCAGGCGCTGGCCGACTGGCTGCTCGCGCACGCGAGCCGGCTCGCGCGGGTCGGCTACGACGCGCTGCGGATCAGCGTCGCGCAGCGCGACCGGCTGGTCGAGCGCACGCAGGCGGCGTCGCTCGACTGGACGAGCCTCGTCGAGCGCGAGATCGACCGCGCGATCGCGCTGCCGGGCTGGGTGGTCGAGCGGCCGATCTTCGAGCTGCCGGACGCGATGACCGGCGCGAGCGTCGCGCAGAACCTCGACGCGCTGAACCGGCGGCTCGCCGCGCACACCGGCGCGGCGCCCGGCAAGACCGCGTTCTTCACGTGCGCGTCCGACGATCTCGCGTACCTGCTGAACAGCCGCGGCTATCACATCCCGAACGCGTCGTCGCACCTGGGCTTCCTGTTCGCGGTCGGCGAGCAGGTCGCGCTGTTCCTGCCGGAAGGCTGCGACCGCTGCCCGGTCGAACTGGCGTCGTATCCGGCGCTGCACGTGATCCGGCGCGACTTCGCCGAACTCGAGCGCTTCCTCGCGCAATTCGCGGTCGACCACGCGTGTTACGGCTTCGAATCGGTCAACTGCGCGCTCGTCGAGTCGGTGCGCCGCGTGTGGCCGCATGCGCGCCACGCCGATTTCAACCCGGTGGAGGCGCTGCGGGCCGGCAAGACGCCGGCCGTGCTCGACCGGTTCCGCGACGCGTTCGCGCGCAGTTCGGCGGCGATCGCCGAAACGATGCGCTGGGCGAAGGTCGGCGAACCGGGGCGGCGCCATACCGAGTACGACCTGGCACGCACGATCAACGACGCGTACGGCGCCCGCTCGGCGGTCGCGCTGACGTTCCCGTCGATCGCGGCGAACGGCGCGAACAGCGCGTTCGCGCATTACACGGCGGCGAGCGCCGACGTCGAGCTGACCGAAGGCGAACTCGTGCTGCTCGACAGCGGGGCGTACTACGACGCCGGTTTCGCGACGGACTGCACGCGCGTCGTGCTGCGTCGCACGCGGCCGGAGACGGTCGCGCAGCCGTGGCAGCGCGAGATCTACACGGTCGCGCTGAAGGCGTGCATCAAGGGGCTCGTCACGCGCTTCCCGAAGACCGCGACGGGCGGCGACGTCGATGCGACGGTGCGCCAGGTGTGCCGCGACCACGGCTACGATTTCGGCCACGGCACCGGGCACGGCGTCGGGATCCACGTGCACGAGGGCGGCGTGCGGTTCGCGCCGGGCGCGAAGTACGGGCTGGTGCCGAACGCGGTGATTTCGGTCGAACCGGGCATCTACGTGCCGGGCAAGGGCGGCGTGCGGATCGAGAACATCGTGATCGTGCGCGCGGACGACGACGCGTCGGACACCGTGGCGTTCGAGAACATCGTCACGGTCGGCTACGACTGGGACCTGATCGACGTCGAATTGCTGAACGACGACGAGCGCGCGTACCTGCGCGACTACGAACGGCTTTGCGTGGAACGCGGCACGCAGGTCACCGCGTGTCCGCTGCTGTAAGACGGGGAAGGGGCGCGCGGCCGCGGCAGGGCCGCGCGATGCGCCGGCGTGATCGGTACGTCAGTGGAATCGGGGCAGTCGGTACAGTCGGGGCATCAACGCATCAACGCATCAGCGCCGACACACGCCCGTCCGGGCCATAGACGCCGGCCGGCGCGGGCGCCGAGCGCAGCACCGCGAGCGCGCGCTCGTTGTAGTCCATCCGGATCCGGATCAGCATCCCGTTGGTCGCATTGGCCTGGCGCGCGCGTTCGGCGGCCTGCAGCAGCAATTGCCAGCGGCCGGCGAGGCGGGCATCGCGCTCGGCGGCCTGGTCCATCCCTTTCTTGCCGGCCGGAAAGCCGAGCGCGGACAACTGCGTGTCGCGCGTGCGCTCGAGCTGCGCGAGCCGGTCGATCAACGCGCTTTTCTTCTCGACGATGCCGGGCAGCATTTCAAGCGGCTCCGGCGTCGTCAGTGCCTTTTCCTCGTAGGCGAGCAGGGACGCGAACGCTTCGACCGTCGCGTGTTCGTCGTTGACCGTGGCCAGCAGCTCTTCTCTCATCGCGTCATGCTCGTCGCGCCGGCACGCGTGTCCGCATGCCGGCAAACCAGGGGACCGGTCCGGGCGTGACGGGCCCCGGGCCGGCTCAGTTGCCCTGCGAGCGCTGCTGTTGCAGCAGGTCGCGGGCGGTATTCAGTACGCCGTCGGCGATCTTGTTCACGTCGATCGTCAACGTTCCGTTGTTCAGCGCGTCCTTGATCGACTGGACGAGGGCCGTGTCGATGTCGGCGCTGCCGGAGGCCGACAGCGAACGCAGCTGGCCGGACAGACCCGACAGGTTCACGGTCGTGTCGCCGCCGGTCGATCCTGCGTCGGCCGCCTGCGCGGACGACGACGAAGCCGCGCCGGATTGCGCGCGGGTCGCGCCGTTGCCGGTCGACGCGAGTGGGCTCGGGTTCGGAGTGGAATCGATCTTCACGATGGGTTTCCTGTACGGTATGACCCAGATAACGGCCGGGTCGGCCCGAACTTTAGCATCGTGAGCCCGACATTCTCCGAATAAACAATTCTTTGCAATCTTGCGGCGCGATCCGTCCCTATAGCGGAATTTCCACGGTCCCGGCGTCCTTGACGATCGCCGTGACGATCTGGCCCGCCGCCATCCTGACCCGCACCGACTGGCCCGGCGCCGCATTCGCGAGCGCGCTGCCCTCGGCCGAGATCGTGAAGCCGGGCCCGGCCGCGACGACCCGCACCGTCTGGCCGGCCGTCACCGACGCGGCGCTCTTCAGCATGTCCTGGCGCAGCGGCAGCCCGGCCGAGATCCGGGCCAGCGCGGTCGCGCCGACCGCCTGCGCGGGATCGGTGATCACCGCCAGCGGCAGCACCGTCAGGTCGCCGTCGCGCGCGACGAGGTCGGCCGCGGTGAGCGGCTCGCCGGGCGCGATCTGCCGCGCGGCGACGTAATAAGTCGCTTGCACGGCGACCTTCGCCTGTAGATAGACGGTCCACGGCCGCTCGCCGGCGCAGCGCACGCCGACCGTCGTGCGGCCCCACAGGCGCGCGCCGGTCGGCAGGAACGGCTCGAGCGTCGTGCACGCGGCGAGCCCGCGCGGGAACGCGGTCGCGACGGTCGCGGTGGTCTTGCCCGGCAGGCCCGCGATCTGCTGCTGCAGGAACGCGAGGGCCGTGCGCCGGATCGCGTCGGGGTCCTGCTGGCCGGCCGGCGTGGCCGGCTGGAGCGTGGCGGCGGCCTGGGCCGGGTTGGCGGCAGCGGCCGGCGCGCGCGGCGCCGGCGCGGCTGAAGCGGCCCGGGCCGCGGCCATGCGCGCGGCGATGGCCGGTCGCGCGGGATTTGCGGAATTCGCGGGATTCGATGCGGGCTCGGCCGTACCGGCGACGACGGTCGCGACGGCACCCGGATCGGCGGCGCGCCGTGCGCCATCGCCCGCGTTCGTGCGCGCGGCGGCGTAGACGGGGCGCGGCGCGGGTACTGGCACGGCGGCCGGCGGCGGGACGCTCGTCACGACCATCGAGCCGGCCGGCAGCGCCGCAGAGCCGGCCGAGGCCGCGCCGGTCACTCCGGTCACGCCGGCGCCACCACCCGCGCCAACGGCACCGCCCGCCATCGCCATGCCCGTACCCGAAGCCGTGCCCGCATTCCCGCCGAACTGCCCGCCGCTCGCCGCGTTCGCATGCGCGAGCGCGGTTTCGGCCGTCTCGCCGCGTCCGGGAATCACGATCATCCCGTCGTCCGCGTGCGCAAGCGGCACCGCGAGCCACAGCGCCGCGGCGAGCGCGAACGCCCGCGCCATGCGCGGGCCGCGTCCGTCGTTTCCGCGAAGTGCGCCTGTCATCGCCGTGTCCTCGAAGCCGTTGATCCGATTCGCATTCTAGGGAGCCCGGCCGTCGCGCAAACGATGAATAGAGGGGGCCTTTGCCGCGTTATTCGTCCGATTGCCGGTTGCGCCCGACGCCTACCATAGCTGTCATGGAAAAAAGCCCCTTGGGTCGCCATCCGGCGCAAGGGGGCGTGCAGCGCTTCATACGGAGAGACGCACACATGCTGGACAAACTCGATGCCGAATTCGCGTTCGGCCGACAGGCGCTCGACGTGCGCGCCTATCGGCAGGAGCTGCTGTCGTCGAACATCGCGAACGCCGACACGCCCGGCTACCAGGCCCGCGACGTCGACTTCGCGTCGACCCTCGCGCGCTCGCTGAAGCAGACCGGCGGCGGCCTCGCGCCGAGCAACGCCGCGCAGCTGCCGATGGCGCAGCCGGCCGGCGTGACGAGCGGGATGACGATGGTGTCGACGGCGCCCGGCCACATGGCCGGCACCGCGAAGCTGATTCCGACGGGCGGCCCGGCCGACGACTACGGTCGCGCGCAGTACCGGATGCCGCTGCAGCCGTCGCTCGACGGCAACACGGTCGATCTCGACGTCGAGCGCGTGCAGTTCGCGAACAACGCGCTGCACTACGAAACCGGGATGACCGTGATGACCCAGCAGATCAAGGCGATGATCGCCGCGATTTCGACGAACTCGTAAGCGCGCGCCGCTTCGCCCCGAACAAGGAGCCCCCATGCCCTCGTTGATGAACATCTTCGGCGTCGCCGGTTCGGCGCTGTCCGCGCAATCGCAGCGCCTGAACGTCACCGCGTCGAACCTCGCGAACGCCGACAGCGCGACCGGCCCCGACGGCAAGCCGTACAAGGCCAAGCAGGTCGTGTTCGCGACCGACCCGATCGGCGGCGCGCGCACCGCGTCCGGCCAGGGCGTCGGCGGCGTGCGCGTGACCAGGGTGGTCGACGATCCGTCGCCGATGAAGTCGACCTACGACCCGGCGAACCCGGCCGCCGACGCGAACGGCTACGTGCAGATGCCGAACGTCGATCCGGTGCAGGAGATGGTGAACATGATCTCGGCGTCGCGCTCGTACCAGGCCAACGTCGAGACGCTGAACACCGCGAAGACGCTGATGCTCAAGACGCTGACGATCGGCACGTAAGCCGCGCGCCGAGCGTCCTTCCCCACCGAGACCCAGACCCGACAGTTCCGACACAAGGCCACCCAGGATGACTTCCACCAGCACGACGATCGGCAGCAACGGCACCAACGTGTCGACCCTGCCGACCGACACGATGAACACCAACAACGTGTCGACGAACGGCACGTCGGCGAGCGACCTGCAGGCGACGTTCCTGAAGCTGCTCGTCACGCAGCTGCAGAACCAGGATCCGACGAGCCCGGTCGACAGCTCGCAGATGACGTCGCAGCTCGCGCAGATCAACACGGTGAGCGGCATCGCGCAGCTGAACACGTCGCTCACGTCGCTGTCGACGCAGCTCGCGGCCGGCCAGCAGACGCAGGCCGCGCTGCTGATCGGCACGAACGTGCTCGCGCCGGGCAACGGCGTCGCGGTGAAGAGCGGCGCGGCGTCGCCGTTCGGCGTGTCGCTCGCGAACGACGTGTCGAACCTGACGATCACCGTGAAGAACAGCTCGGGCGTCGTCGTCAACACGATCAACGCAGGCAAGCAGTCGGCCGGCACGGTGCCGTTCAACTGGACGCCGACCGATGCGGCCGGCAACGCGCTGCCGGACGGCAAGTACACCGTGAGCGCGCAGTACACGGGCTCGGACGGCAAGACGTATGCGCCGACCGTGCTCGCGGCCGCGCAGGTGCAGAGCGTCATCAAGCAGGCCGACGGCACGGCGGGGCTCGTGCTGTCGAACGGCACGACGGTGGGCTTGACCCAGGTCGCGTCGATCTTCCCGAACACCGCGTCGTCGTCGTCCGGCGGCACGACCACCACCAACTGATCCAGATTTCTCGAAAACGGAGACCGAAATGGGTTATCAACAGGGTCTGAGCGGCCTCGCCGGCGCATCGAACGCGCTCGACGTGATCGGCAACAACATCGCGAACGCGAACACGGTCGGCTTCAAGTCGAGCACCGCGCAGTTCTCCGACATGTACGCGAACTCGGTCGCGACGTCGGTCAACACGCAAATCGGGATCGGTACGACGCTCGCCTCGGTGCAGCAGCAGTTCGGCCAGGGCACGATCAACACGACGAACTCGTCGCTCGACGTCGCGATCAACGGCAACGGCTTCTTCCAGATGTCGAACAACGGCGTGACGACGTACTCGCGCGACGGCACGTTCCAGCGCGACAAGAACGGCTTCATCGTCGATTCGCAAGGCCGTAACCTGATGGGTTACGCGGCCAACACGGGCGGCGTGGTCAACACCGCGCAGACCGTGCCGCTGCAGGCGCCGACCAGCAACATCGCGCCGACCGCGACGACCAAGATCGCCGGCCAGTTCAACCTGAACTCGCAGGACACGGTGCCGACCAAGACGCCGTTCAGCGCGACCGACACCACGACGTACAACTACTCGACGTCGATCCAGGTGTACGACTCGCTCGGCGGCTCGCAGGCGGTCAACATGTATTTCGTGAAGTCGGCGGCCGGCACGTGGGAAGCCTACGCAGGCGTGCAGGGCGGCACCACGACGGACCTCGGCACGGTCACGTTCAACTCGTCCGGCGCGATCCAGAGCACGACGACGGGCACGCCGGCCGCGCCGACCGCATCGCTCGGCCAGTTCCAGTTCACCGTCCCGAACACCGACGGCTCGGCGACGCCGCAGCAGCTCACGCTCGACCTGACCGGCACCACGCAGTACGGCGGCAAGGACGGCGTGAACAACCTCGCGCAGGACGGCTATGCGAGCGGCACGCTGACGACCTTCTCGATCGGCGCCGACGGCAAGCTGACCGGCAACTACTCGAACGGCCAGACGTCGGTGCTCGGCCAGATCGTGCTCGCGAACTTCAACAACCCGAACGGGCTCGTCAACCTCGGCGGCAACCAGTACGCCGAATCGTCCGCGTCGGGCGTGCCGCAGATTTCGTCGCCGGGCAGCACGAACCACGGTTCGCTGCAGGGCAGCGCGCTCGAGAACTCGAACGTCGATCTCACGTCGCAGCTCGTCAACCTGATCACCGCGCAGCGCAACTACCAGGCGAACGCGCAGACGATCAAGACGCAGCAGACCGTCGACCAGACGCTCATCAACCTGTAATGCGCGGATAACCGGCAGCCATGGACCGACTGATCTACACGGCGATGACGGGCGCGTCGCAGTCGCTCGACCAGCAGGCGATCGTCGCGAACAACCTCGCGAACGCGTCGACGACGGGCTTTCGCGCACAGCTCGCGACCTATCGCGCGGTGCCGATGAATTTCGGCGACGGCAGCAACATCGACCCGACGACGACGCGCACCTACGTGCTCGCGTCGACGCCCGGCGCGGATTACGCACCGGGCCCGATCACGCGCACCGGCAACCCGCTGGACGTCGCCGTGCAGGGCGCCGGCTGGCTGTCGGTGCAGGCCGCCGACGGCAGCGAGGCCTACACGCGTGCGGGCAACCTGCACGTCGATGAAAACGGCCAGCTCGTCAACGCGAGCAACCTGCCGGTGATCGGCAACGGCGGCCCGATCTCGGTGCCGCCGAACGCGGAAGTGACGATCGGCAAGGACGGCACGGTGTCGGCGCTGATGCCGGGCGATCCGCCGACGGCGGTCGCGATCGTCGACCAGATGAAGCTCGTGAACCCGGACCCCGCCACGCTCACGCGCGGCAACGACGGGCTGTTCCGCACCGCCGACGGCAATCCGGCCGACACCGACCCGAACGTGGTCGTCACGCCGAATTCGCTCGAAGGCAGCAACGTGAACCCGGTGACCGCGATGGTCGCGATGATCGACAACGCACGGGCGTTCCAGCTGCAGTCCAAGCTGATCCAGACGGCCGACCAGAACGAGCAGTCGGCGAACCAGCTGCTCAACTTCAGCTGAGCGGCACGGCCCTCGCTACCAGGAGAAGATTCAACATGAACCGATCGCTCTACATCGCCGCCACCGGCATGAATGCGCAGCAGGCGCAGATGGACGTGATCTCGAACAACCTCGCGAACACCAGCACCAACGGCTTCAAGGCGTCGCGCGCGGTGTTCGAGGATCTGCTGTACCAGACCATCCGCCAGCCGGGCGCGAACTCGACGCAGCAGACCGAACTGCCGTCGGGCCTGCAGCTCGGCACCGGCGTGCAGCAGGTCGCGACCGAGCGCCTGTACACGCAGGGCGGCCTCACGCAGACCGGCAACTCGAAGGACGTCGCGATCAACGGCGCGGGCTTCTTCCAGGTGCTGATGCCGGACGGCACGAACGCATACACGCGCGACGGCTCGTTCCAGACCAACGCGCAGGGCCAGCTCGTCACGTCGAGCGGCTACCAGATCCTGCCGGCGATCACCGTGCCGCAGAACGCGCAGTCGCTGACGATCGGCAAGGACGGCGTCGTGTCGGTCACGCAGCCGGGCTCGAGCAACGCGGTGCAGATCGGCTCGCTGCAGATCGCGACCTTCATCAACCCGGCCGGTCTCGAGGCGAAGGGCGAGAACCTGTTCGCCGAGACCACGTCGTCGGGCGCGCCGAACGTGTCGCAACCGGGCCTGAACGGCGCGGGCGTGCTCAACCAGGGCTATGTCGAGGCGTCGAACGTGAACGTCGTGCAGGAGCTCGTCAACATGATTCAGACGCAGCGCGCGTACGAGATCAACAGCAAGGCCGTGACGACGTCCGACCAGATGCTGCAGACCGTCACGCAGATGAAGAGCTAACCGGAAAGTCCCGTCGTCGCCATGAAGCAGGTTCGCCTCCTCCCGTCAGCCTCCGTCCGCGCCGCGTGCGCGGTCGCGGTGGCCGCGCTCGCCGGTTGCGCGCAGATTCCGCGCGACCCGATCATCCAGCAGCCGATGACGGCGCAGCCGCCGGCGCCGATGGCGATGCAGGCGCCCGGCTCGATCTACAACCCGGGCTACGCGGGCCGGCCGCTGTTCGAGGATCAGCGGCCGCGCAACGTCGGCGACATCCTGACGATCGTGATCGCGGAGAACATCAACGCGACCAAGTCGTCGGGCGCGAACACCAACCGCGCGGGCGACACCAGCTTCAACGTGCCGACGGCCGGCTTCCTCGGCGGGCTGTTCGCGAAGGCGAACCTGTCGGCGGCCGGCAACAACAAGTTCGCGGCGACCGGCGGCGCCAGCGCGGCGAACACGTTCAACGGCACGATCACGGTGACCGTCACCAACGTGCTGCCGAACGGCAATCTCGTCGTCAGCGGCGAGAAGCAGATGCTGATCAACCAGGGCAACGAGTTCGTGCGCTTCTCCGGGGTGGTCAACCCGAACACGATCTCGGGTGCGAACTCGGTCTACTCGACGCAGGTGGCCGACGCGCGGATCGAATACTCGGCGAAGGGCTACATCAACGAAGCCGAGACGATGGGCTGGCTGCAGCGCTTCTTCCTCAACATCGCACCGTGGTGACGACGATGCAGCAGCCTCTTTTCCACCGCTTCTCGTCGCGCGCGTCCCGTATGTCGCGCGTGCCCGCCGTCGCGCGGCTCGCCGCCGCGTTCGTGCTGGCCGCATGCGCGCTCGGCGCGGCGCCCGCGCACGCGGAGCGCCTGAAGGACCTCGCGCAGATCCAGGGCGTGCGCGACAACCCGCTGATCGGCTATGGCCTCGTCGTCGGTCTCGACGGCACGGGCGACCAGACGATGCAGACGCCGTTCACGACGCAGACGCTCGCGAACATGCTCGCGAACCTCGGCATCTCGATCAACAACGGCTCGGCGAACGGCGGCACGTCGTCGCTGAACAACATGCAGCTGAAGAACGTCGCGGCCGTGATGGTCACTGCGACGCTGCCGCCGTTCGCGCGGCCGGGCGAGGCGCTCGACGTGACGGTTTCGTCGCTCGGCAACGCGAAGAGCCTGCGCGGCGGCACGCTGCTGCTCACGCCGCTGAAGGGCGCCGACGGCCAGGTGTACGCGCTCGCGCAGGGCAACATGGCGGTCGGCGGCGCGGGGGCGAGCGCGAACGGCAGCCGCGTGCAGGTGAACCAGCTCGCGGCCGGCCGGATCGTCGGCGGCGCGATCGTCGAGCGCTCGGTGCCGAACGCGATCGCGCAGATGAACGGCGTGCTGCAGCTGCAGCTGAACGACATGGACTACGGCACCGCGCAGCGGATCGTGTCCGCGGTCAATTCGAGCTTCGGCCCGGGCACCGCGACGGCGCTCGACGGCCGCACGATCCAGCTCGCCGCGCCGGCGGATTCCGCGCAGCAGGTCGCGTTCATGGCGCGCCTGCAGAACCTCGACGTGAGCCCGGACAAGGCCGCCGCGAAGGTGATCCTGAACGCGCGCACCGGCTCGATCGTGATGAACCAGATGGTCACGCTGCAAAGCTGCGCGGTCGCGCACGGCAACCTGTCGGTGGTCGTCAACACGCAGCCCGTGGTGTCGCAGCCGGGGCCGTTCTCGAACGGGCAGACGGTGGTCGCGCAGCAATCGCAGATCCAGCTGAAGCAGGACAACGGCGCGCTGAAGATGGTGACGGCCGGCGCGAATCTCGCCGACGTCGTGAAGGCGCTGAACACGCTCGGCGCGACGCCGGCGGACCTGATGTCGATCCTGCAGGCGATGAAGGCGGCCGGCGCGCTGCGCGCCGATCTGGAGATCATCTAAATGGCAGCTACTCTCCCGAACGCGAACGACCTGACGCAGCGCTTCGCCCTCGACGTGCAGGGTTTCGACGCGCTGCGCGCGCAGGCGAAGCAGTCGCCGCAGGCCGGCGCGAAGGCGGTCGCGGGCCAGTTCGACGCGATGTTCACGCAGATGATGCTCAAGAGCATGCGCGACGCGTCGCCCGACGGCGGGCTGCTCGATTCGCACACGTCGAAGATGTACACGTCGATGCTCGACCAGCAGCTCGCGCAGCAGATGTCGAAGCGCGGGATCGGCGTGGCCGACGCGCTGATGAAGCAGCTGCTGCGCAACGCGGGGCAGGGCACGGGCGGCGACACGGCGGCCGACGCCGGCGCGGCCGGGCTCGGCGCGGTGGGCCTGGGTGCGGCCGGTTCGGGCACGTCGGGCAACGAAGGCAGCCTCGCCGCGATGAACGCGATGGCGCGGGCCTACGCGAACGCGGCGAACAACGGCGGCCTCGCCGGCGCGCGCGGCTACACGGCCGGCAGCGCGCTGACGCCGCCGCTGAAGGGCGCGAGCGGCGCGCAGGACGCCGACGCGTTCGTCGACCGGCTCGCCGCCCCGGCGCAGGCGGCGAGCGCGACCACCGGCATCCCGGCGCGCTTCATCGTGGGCCAGGCCGCGCTCGAATCGGGCTGGGGCAAGCGCGAGATCCGCGCGAGCGACGGCTCGACGAGCTACAACGTGTTCGGCATCAAGGCGAACAAGGGCTGGACGGGCCGCACGGTGTCGGCGCTGACGACCGAATACGTGAACGGCGCGCCGCGCCGCGTCGTCGCGAAGTTCCGCGCGTACGATTCGTACGAGCACGCGATGACCGATTATGCGAACCTGCTGAAGAACAACCCGCGCTACGCGGGCGTGCTGAGCGCGAGCCGCAGCGTCGAGGGCTTCGCGCACGGGCTGCAGAAGGCCGGCTACGCGACCGACCCGAACTACGCGAAGAAGCTGATCTCGATCATGCAGCAGATCGGCTGACGGGGCAGGGGCCGGAACGGCCCCGCCTGCCGGCCCATTCTTGCAGTCTTACGGACCGCGCCCGGCACCCCGCCGCGCGCGGTTTCAACGTTTGCGCGAAAAAAACCGCCAATTCGATCTAAACTTTCGGTGAGCACTGCCGCTAAGTGTGTGAGACCTGCAACCGGGCCATGTTCTGGCCCGGTTTTACTGCGCACCGGTCGCCCGGGCGCCCATGAAAAGAAAACCGGCTAGCCATGAATATCGAAACGTCGACCGATCCGAGCCTGGATGCGGGCCATTCCGGGCCCGACTATGCCCGCCGCAATCCGCTGGAGATCGGTGTGCAGCTGCGCAACCTCGTGAACCGCGGCGACTTCCTGACCGTCCAGTATCCGGGCGGCCAGCTCGTCACGCGCCTGCTCGAGGTCGACGTCGGCGCGCGCACGTTCACGTTCGACTGGGGCGCGCTGTCCGAGCAGAACGCCGGCATCCTCGGCGCGTCGCATTGCACGTTCGCGGCGGCGCCCGAAGGCGTGCGCGTCGAATTCACCACGAGCACGCCGCGCGAGACGCGCTACGAGGGGCTGCCCGCGTTCGTCGCCGATTTTCCCGACGTGCTGATGTGCATCCAGCGCCGCGAGTATTTCCGCGTCGATGCGCCGATCGTCGATCCGTTCCTGTGCCGCGGCAAGCTGCCGGACGGCGAGAGCTTCGTGTTCGAGGTGCATAACCTGTCGCTCGGCGGCGTCGGGCTGCGCACGGCCGACGAGCGCGTCGAGGCGCTCGAGGTCGGCACGCTGCTGCCGGAGGTCGAACTCGAGCTGACCGGCCACGGCAAGCTGTCGCTCGACCTGCGGCTCGTGTCGCAGCGTTCGACCCAGATGCCGAACGGTTCGCGGCGCTTCCAGCTCGGTTTTCGCTTCATGTCGCTGCCGGGCAGCGCGGAGAACACGCTGCAGCGCCTGATCACGCAGCTCGAGATGAAGCGCCGCTCGCTCGCGCGGGCCTGACATAATCCCTCTCGCGGCCCCGCCCGGGGCCGCTTTCGCACCGGCGCCGGCGGCGTTCGCCCGGCGGCTCGACACACGACGCGCACGCGCGCGTCGCACGCGTATTTTTCCCTCAATTTTTCCGATCCGCGGCCGTTATATCGGGAGTCACGCAACCCGGCGGCCGCAGCGCGGCCGGCTCATCAGGATCGCGCATGTCCAACACACTCATGAACCTCGGCGTCAGCGGCCTCAATGCCGCGCTCTGGGGCCTCACGACGACCGGTCAGAACATCAGCAACGCCGCCACGCCCGGCTATTCGGTCGAACGCCCGGTCTATGCCGAGGCGAGCGGCCAGTACACGTCGAGCGGCTACATGCCGCAGGGCGTGAACACCGTCACGGTGCAGCGGCAGTACAGCCAGTACCTGAGCGACCAGCTGAACAGCGCGCAGTCGCAGGGCGGCGCGCTGTCGACGTGGTATTCGCTCGTCGCGCAGCTGAACAATTACGTCGGCAGCCCGACGGCCGGGATCTCGACCGCGATCACCGGCTATTTCACCGGCTTGCAGAACGTGGCGAACAGCGCGGCCGATCCGTCGGTGCGGCAGACCGCGATCAGCAACGCGCAGATTCTCGCGAACCAGCTCAACGCGGCCGGCCAGCAGTACGACGCGCTGCGCCAGAGCGTGAATACGCAGCTCACCAGCACGGTGTCGCAGATCAACACGTACACCGCGCAGATCGCGAAGCTGAACCAGCAAATCTCGTCGGCAAGCAGCCAGGGGCAGCCGCCGAACCAGCTGATGGACCAGCGCGACCTCGCGGTGTCGAACCTGTCGAGCCTCGCAGGCGTGCAGGTGGTGCGCAACGACAGCGGCTACAGCGTGTTCCTCGCGGGCGGCCAGCCGCTCGTCCTCGCCGACAAGAGCTATCAGCTCGCGGCCGTCACGTCGCCGTCCGATCCGAGCGAGCTGACCGTCGTGTCGCAGGGCATCGCCGGCGCGAACCCGCCAGGCCCGAACCAGGCGCTGCCGGATGCGTCGCTGTCGGGCGGCACGCTCGGTGGCCTGCTCGCGTTCCGCAGCCAGACGCTCAACCCCGCGCAGGCGCAACTCGGCGCGGTCGCGGCCAGCTTCGCCGCGCAGGTCAACGGGCAGAACGCGCTCGGCATCGATCTGTCCGGCAAGCCGGGCGGCAACCTGTTCACGGTGGCGGCCCCGGCCGTCTATTCGAATCAGGGCAACACCGGCAACGCATCGCTGTCCGTCTCGTTCGCCAATGCGTCGCAGCCGACGACGAGCGACTACACGCTGTCATACGACGGCACGAACTACACGCTGACCGACCGCGCGAGCGGCGCGGTGGTCGACCAGAAGGCGGGGCCGATGCCGCTTTCGCTCGGCGGGCTGAACTTCTCGTTCTCGTCCGGCGCGATGAATGCCGGCGACCAGTTCACCGTGCTGCCGACGCGCGGCGCGCTGACGGGCTTCGGCCTCGCGACGACGAGCGGCTCGGCGATCGCGGCCGCGTCGCCGGCCATCACGTCTGCGTCGAGCACCAACATCGGCACCGGCAAGATCGCGCTGAGCGGGGTGAGCGCAGGCTACCAGGTGCCGTCGACCAAGCTGACCTACGACGCGGCGACGAAGTCGCTGTCGGGCTTCCCGGTCGGCACCACGGTGACGATCCCGGGCACGCCGCCGACGTCGGTGACGATCGCGAGTCCGACCGACCCCGTGCCGTACGACCCGTCGACCGGTGCGGCGATGACGATGTCCGGCGCGGCCGCCGGGGCGATGAACGGCGTGACCGTCACGCTGTCGGGCACGCCGTCGGACGGCGATTCGTTCACGATCGGACCGTACGCGGGCGGCACGAGCGACGGCAGCAACGCGCTCGCGCTGTCGAAGCTCGTCAACGCGAAGACGCTCGGCGGCGGCACGACGACGCTCACGGGCGCCTATGCGAACTACGTGAACAACATCGGCAACGCCGCGAGCCAGCTCAAGTCGTCGAGCACCGCACAGACGGCGCTGGTCGGCCAGATCACGTCCGCGCAGCAGTCGGTGTCGGGCGTGAACCAGAACGAGGAAGCCGCGAACCTGATGCAGTACCAGCAGCTCTACCAGGCGAACGCGAAAGTGATCCAGACGGCGTCTTCGCTGTTCCAGACCGTGCTGGGCCTGTTCAGCTGACCGGATTCGAGAGGATAGAAACGATGCGGATTTCCACGACCCAGTTCTACCAGCTGAACGTCGGCCAGATGAACGATCAGCAGGCCCAGCTCGCGCAGCTCTACCAGCAGATCTCGAGCGGCGTGAGCCTCACGACGCCGGCCGACAACCCGGTGGGCGCGGCGCAGGCCGTGCAGTTGTCGATGACGTCGGCCACGCTGTCGCAGTACGCGGCGAACCAGAGCACGGCACTCGCGTCGCTGCAGGCCGAGGACCAGACGCTGCAGAACGTCGGCACCGTGCTCGGCAGCGTCCAGTCGGTGATCGTGCGCGCCGGCGACGGTTCGCTCGCCGACAGCGACCGCGCGGCGCTCGCGACGCAGCTCGAGGGCTATCGCGACCAGTTGATGTCGCTCGCGAACGCGACGGACGGCGCGGGCAACTACCTGTTCGCCGGGTTCAAGAATGCGGCGGCGCCGTTCACGAAGAACGCGGCCGGCGGCATCAGCTACGTCGGCGATACGGGTACGCGCACGGTACAGATCGACGATTCGCGCAGCGTGCCGCAGGGCGACTCGGGCCTCGCGGTGTTCATGTCGGTGCAGGCGCTGGGCAGCTCGCCGGTCCAGGCGGCCGGCGCGAGCAACACCGGCACGGCCACCATCGGCAACGTCACGGTGACGGACCCGGCGGCCGCGACGAACGGCCATCAGTTCACGATCACCTTCGGCGGCACGGCGGCCGCGCCGACCTACACGGTGACCGACAATACGGCGTCGCCGCCGACGACCACGCCCGCGCAGGCCTACACGTCGGGCACCGCGATCGCGCTCGGCAGCGGGATGAAGGTGGCCGTGTCGGGCACGCCGGCGGTCAACGACACCTTTTCGGTCACGCCCGCGCCGCAGGCAAGCGGGGTCGACGTGTTCTCGACGCTCGATTCGATGATCACGGCGTTGAAGACGCCCGTCACCGGCAACCAGACGGCGAGCGCCGCGCTGTCGAACGCGATGGGCACGGCCGCGACGAAGATCAACAACACGATGCGCAACGTCACGACGGTGCTGGCGTCGGTCGGCGGCCGCGAGCAGGAAGTCAAGGCGATGCAGGTCGTCAACCAGACCGCGGCGCTGCAGACGACCAGCAACCTGTCGGACCTGACCAGCACCAACATGGTGACGACGATCAGCCAGTACCTGCAGGTGCAGAACGCGTTGAGCGGCGCGCAGAAGGCGTACGCGCAGCTGCAGAACATGTCGCTGTTCCAGTACATCAATCCGTGATCCCCGCGGCATCCGCCACGATGTGAGCGCCCGCTTACGTCGTGGCGGGCGCAGGCCGGCCGCCGTCGGCCTGCATCGACGCGATCGTGCCGTCCGGCACCCCGCCCGGCGGGCACGACCGCCGCGCCGCGCCACCGCCGCGCCGGCGGTTCGCGCTTGCCAGCCCCATTTCCGCTCCGTAAACTCGCGCCAGATTCCAGACCGGCGCACCGTCCGCAGCCGGCGTTCGACAGGAGCCCTTTTCCCCATGTCCGATTCCTACTTCCCGCGCTGGCGGGTGCAACCGACCGGCGCCGCCTCGCGCGTGGTCGGCCCCGACGAACGCCTCGCGTGGCCGCAGATGGTCGCGATGGGCGTGCAGCACGTCGTCGCGATGTTCGGCTCGACCGTGCTCGCGCCGCTGCTGATGGGCTTCGACCCGAACCTGTGCATCTTCATGTCGGGCATCGGCACGCTGCTGTTCTTCGTGCTGGTCGGCGGCCGCGTGCCGAGCTACCTCGGTTCGAGCTTCGCTTTCATCGGCCTCGTGATCGCGGTGACGGGCTACGGCGGCAGCGGCCCGAACCCGAACATCCCCGTCGCGCTCGGCGGGATCGTCGCGTGCGGCGTCGTGTACGTCGCGCTCGGCGCGCTGGTGCAGGCGATCGGCACGCGCTGGATCGAGACGCTGATGCCGCCCGTCGTCACCGGCGCGGTGGTCGCGGTGATCGGGCTGAACCTGGCGCCGATCGCGGTCAAGGGCGTGTCGGCATCGACCTTCGACTCGGTGATGGCGCTCGTCACGGTGCTGTGCGTCGGCGGCGTCGCGGTGTTCGCGCGCGGGATGATGCAGCGTCTGCTGATCCTCGTCGGGCTGGTGATCGCGTACGTGATCTACGCGATCGCGACCAACGGGATGGGCCTCGGCAAGCCGGTCGATTTCTCGATCGTCGCGCATGCCGCGTGGTTCGGGGTGCCGAGCTTCCGTGCGCCGGTCTTCGATCCGCACGCGATGCTGATGCTCGCGCCGATCGCTGTGATCCTGGTCGCGGAGAACCTCGGCCACATCAAGGCGGTGAGCGCGATGACGGGCACCAACCTCGACCGCTACGTCGGTCGCGCGTTCATCGGCGACGGGCTCGCGACGATCGTGTCGGGCAGCGTCGGCGGCACGGGCGTGACCACCTACGCGGAGAACATCGGCGTGATGGCCGTCACGCGGATCTATTCGACGCTGGTGTTCGCGATCGCCGCGCTGATCGCGATCGGGCTGGGCTTCTCGCCGAAGTTCGGCGCGGTGATCCAGACGATTCCGGGCCCGGTGCTCGGCGGCGTGTCGATCGTCGTGTTCGGGCTGATCGCGGTGACGGGCGCGCGGATCTGGGTCGTCAACAAGGTCGACTTCTCCGACAACCGCAACCTGATCGTCGCGGCCGTCACGCTGGTGCTCGGCGCCGGCGACTTCTCGCTGAAGTTCGGCGGCTTCGGGCTCGGCGGGATCGGCACGGCGACGTTCGGCGCGATCATCCTGTACGCGATCCTGCGCAAGGAAAAGGAACCGGGCCCGGTGGTCTGACCTTGGCAGCGGGCGGTGCAATGCCGCCCGCCGGCACGTCGTTACGCGCCGATATTCGACTGCGCCTGCAGCCACGCGCAGAACTGCGCGACGAGCGCATCGCCGGCCGGCGCGCCCGGCGCGATCCACCAGTAGCTGCGCGTCGCGATGCGCGGCCCGGGCAGCGGCATCACGAGGCGGCCGCTCGCGAGCTCGTCGTCGATCAGCGGCAGCGGGCCGAGCGCGACGCCCAGCCCGTCGACGGCCGCCTGCAGCGCCAGGTAGAAGTGATCGAACGACTGGCGCTTGCGCCCCTTCATCGTCACGCCGGCCGCCGCGAACCAGTCGCGCCAGCCTTCCGGCCGCGTATCCGAATGCAGCAGCACGTGCCGCGCGAGATCGTCCGCTCGGGCGATCGGCGCGCGCTTGAGCAGCGCGGGGCTGCAAACCGGAATCACGCTTTCGTCGAGGAAGTGGCCGCTCGTGCAGTTCGGCCAGGGGCCGGGGCCGCGGCGGATCGCGACGTCGAAACCGTCGAGCATGTCGAGCGGCGCATTCGACGTGGACAGCTTCAGCTCGACGTTCGGCACGTCGCGCTGGAACCGCGACAGGCGCGGCAGCAGCCATTTCATCGCGAAGGTCGGCAGCGCATTGATGCGCAGCACGCGCGCGGCACCGGTGTTGCGCAGCTGCTCGGTGGCGAGCGCGATGCTGTCGAACGCGGCACGGACGGTATCCAGATAGCGGCGGCCTTCGTCGGTGAGCTTCACGCGCTTGCCGTAGCGGTGGAACACCGGCTTGCCGAGCCACGCCTCGAACCCGGCGATCTGCCGGCTGATGGCACCGTGAGTCACATGCAGCTCGTCGCCGGCGGCGCTGAAGCTTTCGTGTCGTGCCGCTGCTTCAAAGGCCCGAAGCGCGGAAAAGGGCGGGAGGTCGCGTGCCATGCTTGTGATTCTAGATCACAAGGGCGCGTCGATAAAATCGTTTTGCCGGGGTGCGGAACGGCGGTAATCTCGGGACACCGTTTGATGAGGACCCCCATGCAATCCGTTTCTCCGCCGCCCGCCGCGTCGCCGCGCCGGATCGGCCTCGCCGAGCTGTTCACCGGCTTCCTGTCGCTCGGCCTGATGTCGTTCGGCGGCGCGCTGCCATTCGCGCGGCGCACGATCGTCGAGGAGCGCAAATGGCTCACCGCCGACGAATTCACCGATCTGCTCGGGCTGTGCCAGTTCCTGCCGGGCGGCAACGTGATCAACCTGTCGGTCGCCGTCGGCATGCGCTTTCGCGGCGTCGCGGGCGCGTTCGCCGGCATTCTCGGGCTGATCGCGGGCCCGACGCTCGTGGTCGTCGCGCTCGGCGTGCTGTATGCGAAGACGCAGGGCGATCCGCGCGTGCAGCACCTGTTCGGCGGGCTCGCCGCCGCGGCCGCGGGCCTGCTCGTCGCGATGGCCGTGAAGGTCGTGAAACCGCTGCTGCACGCGCCGCGCACCGCGGCCGGCATCGCGGCGCTCGCGTTCGTCGCGATCGCGGTGCTGCGCATTCCGCTCCTGACCACGATGCTGGTGCTGACGCCCCTGAGCATCTGGCTCGCGTCGCGGCGCCGCGATGCGCCAGCACCGCAGCACGCCGCCGCGCGCGACGGAGGCCGGTCATGAACGACACGCTGATCGCGATCGCGACGATCTTCAGCCAGCTTTCGCTGCTCGCATTCGGCGGCGGCAACACGATCCTGCCGGAGATGCAGCGGGAGGTCGTCGACGTGCACCACTGGATGAGCGCGCACGAATTCACCGCGCTGTTCGCGCTCGCGCAGGCCGCGCCGGGGCCGAACATGATGATCGTGTCGCTGGTCGGCTGGCACGTGGCCGGCTGGGCCGGGCTGCTGGTCGCGTCGATCGCGAAGTTCGGGCCGTCGTCGCTCGTCACGGTGCTGGCGCTGCACGCGTGGGAGCGCTTTCGCGACCGGCCGTGGCGCCGCTACGTGCAGCAGGGGCTGATGCCGGTCACGGCCGGGCTCGTCGCGGCCAGCGCGGTGCTGATCTCGGAAGCGTCGAACCGCACCGCGATCCAGTGGGGCATCACCGCCGCATGCGCGGTGCTCGCGTGGCGCACGCGCATCCATCCGCTATGGCTGCTCGCGGCCGGTGCGCTGATCGGGCTCACCGGCATCGGCCAGTGAGCGAAGGACAAGCCGTCTCCCGTCCCGCATACTGGCGCGAATATTCACGGGAGGATCGATGGATCTCGACGGCGCCAGCCGCAATCTCACTGTCGCCGCGTTGCTCACGCTGTCCGGCGGCTACCTCGACGCGTACACGTACGTCGGTCACGGCCACGTGTTCGCGAACACGATGACCGGCAACGTCGCGCTGCTCGGTATCAATCTGTCGGCCGGCGAATGGGCGGCCGCGCTGCATCACGTGCCGCCGCTCGGCGGCTTCGTGGTCGCGGTATTCGTCGCGCACCTGCTCGGTCTCGCCGCGCGGCGCGGCTGGATGCGCCACACCGCGTTCGCGAGCCTGATCGTCGAGATCGCGTTTCTCGGCATTGCCGCGAGCGGGCTCGTCGGCGCGTCGAGCGCGTGGCTGATTCCCGGCATCTCGTTCGTTGCGACGCTGCAGACGCTGTCGTTCACCCATCTCGAGGAACTGTCGTACACGTCGGTGATGACGACCGGCAACCTGCGGCGCGCCGCGCAGAAGCTGTTCGTCGGGCTGATTCCGCGCTACGACGCGGGCGCGCTGCACGACTCGGCGCTGCTTGCGACGATCAGCTTCTGCTTCCTGGCCGGCGCGGTGGTCGGCGGCTTCGCGACGCGGCTCGTGCCGGACGTCGCGCTGTGGGGCGCGGTGCTGCTGCTGGCGGGCGCGTTCGCGGAGATCGTGCGGCGGGCGCGGCGGGCGGGCGGCGGGAGCGATCGTGGCGATGCGGCGGCCGGCAACGGCAGCAGCGGCGCCAACCCCGACGGCGGGACGTCGCAGCCTGCCTGACGTGTGCAGGGCCGCCACCATGCGGCCTGCCGATGCGCCGCGTGACCGAATCACCGGTGCATCGCGTCACCGGCCTGCGACACGACCCGAACGCCAGCCGGCTGCCCCGGCCGATCCTTACGGCATCCGCCCTCGTTTCGCCATCGCCGCACCCCGCGTCCGTCACGCGTGCGGCAAGCCTGGTGCGGGACCGTTGTTGTTCCAGGGCGACAATCGCGCGTTACCGCGCATTTCAATTTCTTTCAGGGCGCGCACTGGTCTTATGATTCAGCCCACATCGCGCGCGCCATGAACGTGCGCGATCGCCACCCGGCTGCGCACGCGGCCGGCCATGAATGGAGACACCTACAAATAGGAAAGCTCATGAAGCAGACCACCCGACTCGCAGCCATCGCAGGGGGCGCGGCACTGGCCTTCGCCAGCCAGTACGCAGCAGCACAAAGCTCGGTCACGCTCTGGGGCGTCGCCGACGTCAGCGTCCGCTACCTGACCAACGCAAACGCCAAGAACGACGGCCTGCTGTCGATGACCAACGGCGCGATCACCAACAGCCGCTTCGGCATCTACGGCACAGAAGACCTCGGCGGCGGCCTGAAGGCACTGTTCAAGCTCGAAAGCGGCGTGAACCTGCAGAACGGCGCATTCGCCGACAGCGGCCGCCTGTTCAACCGCGCGGCATACGTCGGCCTGGACAGCCCGTACGGCACGGTGACCCTCGGCCGCCAGAAGACGCCGCTGTTCGACCTGCTGTCGGACACCTACGATCCGCTGACGGTCGGCAACTACTTCGAAAATGCATGGCTGCCGGTCGCACTCGGCGGCGGCCTGTATGCGGACAACCAGATCAAGTACACGGGCACGTTCGCGGGCCTGACCGCGAAGGCGATGTACTCGACGGGCACGAACTACGAATCGACCGGCGCGGGCGGCTTCTCGGGCCAGATCCCGGGTTCGCTCGGCAAGGGCAATGCATGGGGCGTGTCGCTGTCGTACGTGATGGGCCCGCTCAGCATCGCGGCCGGCGCGCAGCAGAACAGCGACAACTCCGCACGCAAGCAGACGATCTACCACGCGAACGTCGTGTACGCGTTCAGCAAGGCGAAGGTCTATGCGGGCTACCTGCGCTCGAAGGACGACACCGGTTTCGTCGACAGCCTGCTCGCGCAGCAGTCGATTCCGGTCGCGAAGGGCACGGGCCGGATCGACGACGGTCCGTTCGCCGGCGTGAGCTGGCAGGTCAGCACGCCGCTGACGCTGACCGGCGCGTTCTACTACGACCACATGCGCAACGCGATGACCACGAACGGCACGCTCGCGAGCGGCAACCGCTACGCGATCGTCGGCATCGCCGAATACGCGCTCAGCAAGCGCACGGAAGTCTACGGCACCATCGACTTCAACAAGACGAACGGCGCGGCGAACGTCGAGCTGCCGGGTCGCAGCAACCAGACCGGCATCGCGATCGGCCTGCGCAATATCTTCTGACGAAAATCGGAACGCACGCGCCGGCTCACGCTCGGCGCGCATCGAAGAGGCTCCCGCGGGAGCCTCTTTTTTTTCGTCACGCGACCTTCATGCACGCGGACGACCATTCAGCGATTGCTCCATCGGGCGCGGCCTGCCCGTAAGGATTCCGTCGGCATTCCAGAACATACTTTGACAGTGCGCGCGAAGCGATTCCGCTACGCTGCGTGCAGGGTCCGCCGTGTGCCGCGACGCACGCGCGGGCGTCGTTCCGGCGCGCGTTTCGCGTGCGGCCGGCCTGGTGCGTAACTTGTGTATCCGGTGATGACAAACACGGTCTGCCGGTTTTTTTTCGTGGGACGATGCGCTCACGATTTTCTTGAAAGGGGATGACGATGGGTATCCTGAACACCGTGGGTGAAATCGCTGGCGCCGTGGCAGCCGTCGAGGCGGCCGAGAAGGTCGATCCGGATGCGGGCCTGCTGACCAAGGCGGCGGCGGCCGTCGCCGGCTTCAAGGGCGCCGAGGCGATCGAAGGCATGCTCGAGAAGAAGGAAGAGCAGCCGCAGCAGGCAGACGATACGCAGGCGACGGACGGCAGCGACACGTCGCAGGCCTGAGCATGGCGGCCGGTCCCGCCGCGGGTGCGCCGTTCGCGCGCCCGGACGGACCGGTGCCGCGCGGCCGGCAGGCCGGGCATGTGGTCGATCGGTGACGCATGGCACACCCGGCAGCTGGTTTGACCGGCGAGAGGCGACGTCTCTCGCCGTTTTTTATATGGCGCGCGTCGTCCTGCGCCGCCACGTTCCGCACGAATTCCCGAATCTTGCTATCGTGCCGTCATCCGAACTGCGATGAGGGCTTGCGATGGATTTCGACTACGACCTGTTCGTCATCGGGGCCGGCTCCGGCGGCGTGAGGCTCGCCCGGATGTCGGCGTCATACGGCGCGCGCGTCGGCATAGCGGAAGAAGAGCAGATCGGCGGCACCTGCGTGCTGCGCGGCTGCATTCCGAAGAAGCTGCTCGTCTACGCATCGCATTATCCGCACGAGCTCGAGGACGCGAAGGGCTTCGGCTGGACCTTCGGCGCCGGCACGCTCGACTGGCCCGCGCTGATCGCCGCGAAGGATCGCGAGATCAACCGGCTCAGCGACATCTACATCAACTTGCTGAGGCAATCCGGCGTCGCGATGCACGCGGGGCGCGCGACCCTCGTCGACGCGCATACGGTCGCGATCGGCGATCGCACGATCCGCGCGCGCCACATCGCGATCGCGACCGGCTCGCGCCCGTCGCTGCCGCCGCGGCCCGGCATCGAGCATGCGATCACGTCGCGCGAGGCGCTGTCGCTCGCGACGCTGCCCGCACGCATCGCGGTGGTCGGCGGCGGCTATATCGCGGTCGAGTTCGCGGGCATCTTCAACGGCGTCGGCAGCCAGGTCGATCTCTTCTATCGCGGCGAGAAGATCCTGCGCGGCTTCGACGACGACGTGCGTCAATTCCTGACCGACGAAATGACCAAGCAAGGCGTCGCGATCCATGCGCGCGCCGTGGTCGAATCGATCGCGCGCGCGGACGACGGCACGCTCTCCGTGCGTGTCGGCGACGCACAGCACGGCCCGTACGACGCGGTGCTCTATGCGACCGGCCGCGTGCCGAACGTCGACGGGCTCGGGCTCGAACGGGCGGGCGTCATGCTCGACGCGCGCGGCGCGATCGCCGTCGATGCGTATTCGGCGACGTCGGTGCCGTCGATCCATGCGATCGGCGACGTCACGTCGCGGCCGCAGCTCACCCCGGTGGCGACCCGCGACGGCGGGCTGCTCGCGCGGACGCTGTTCGGCGGCGCGCGCGTCGCGGTCGATCACGATTATGTGCCGTCGGCCGTGTTCAGCCAGCCCGAGATCGCGACGGTCGGCCTGACCGAGGCCGATGCGCGTCGCCTGCACGACGAGATCGACATCTACCGCACGTCGTTCAAGGCGCTGCGCCACACGCTGTCCGGCCGCGACGAGCGTACGCTGATGAAGCTCGTGGTCGCGCGCGACAGCCAGCGCGTGATCGGTGCGCACATGGTCGGCCGCGACGCGGGCGAGATCATCCAGGGCATCGCGATCGCGATCCGCGCGGGCGCGACGAAGGCGCAGTTCGACGACACGATCGGCATTCACCCGACCGCGGCCGAGGAATTCGTGACGATGCGGCAGAAGGTGGCCGACTGACCGCAACCGGCGCGCCGGCTCGCGGGCCGGCGCGGGCGCCCCGCGTGCTCCGCCGGCGTGCGACGCGCCACGGATCCGCGACGATCCGTAAAGAACGTCAATTCTTCTCAAGAAATCCCGTCTCGATAATCAGGCTTGGTATCATCGGCCAAAATCATATTCGGGGCCGATCATGCGCGATCAACAGCGCAGTAGACAGAATCACGGGGTAGCCGGCGCAAGCGGGGTGGTCGATCCATGCGCCGCGCGTCCGCATCTTGCCGCAGCACGTCCGTTGCGCGCACCTTCCCTTCGCATGCCGCCATCTCCATCTTCATCTTCATCGCCACCCGGGCGATGAAGTCGCGCACGCCGATGCGTGCCCCAACCGTTTCGATCACCGCATCGACCGCCGGCCCGTCAACGAGCCGGCACGCCCGTTCCGGGCAATCTTTTCACGCAAGGAGACCAGCAGTGAACATTCAGACACGACGCACCGTTCTCGTGGCGGCGGCGCTCGTCGCGGCGCTGTCCGGCTGCGCGACCGAATCGTCGCGCACGCTCGACGTGCCGGCCGTGAGCAGCGCGCAGAAGCCGTATGCGGGCAAGCCCGTCGCGATCGCGGTCGGCAAGTTCGACAACCGCTCGAGCTACATGCGCGGCATCTTCTCGGACGGCATCGACCGCCTCGGCGGACAGGCGAAGACGATCCTCGTCACGCGCCTGCAGCAGAGCCGCCGCTTCAACGTGCTCGATCGCGAGAACCTCGACGAGATCAAGCAGGAAGCCGGTTTCATGAAGAAGGCGCAGGCCGTGAAGGGCGCGAACTACGTCGTGACCGGCGACGTGACCGAGTTCGGCCGCAAGGACGTCGGCGATCACCAGCTGTTCGGCATCCTCGGCCGCGGCAAGACGCAGGTCGCGTATGCGAAGGTCAACCTGAACATCGTCGACACGACGACGTCGGAAGTCGTCGCGTCGAGCCAGGGCGCGGGCGAGTTCAGCCTGTCGAACCGGGAAGTGATCGGCTTCGGCGGCACGGCCGGTTACGACTCGACGCTCAACGGCAAGGTGCTGGACCTTGCGATCCAGGAAGCCGTGAATCATCTCGTCGACCAGGTCGACGCCGGCACGCTGAAGGCGCCGCAATAAGCGTCCCAGCCATTGCAGCAGCGCGCGCCGGGGCCGGCGCCGCGCTGGACCGATCGACAACGACATCAAAAGAGAACAGACCATGAAACGGGGTAACTGGCTGCCGGCAACGGCCGCCGCCTTGCTGCTCGCAGGCTGCGCGAGCTCCACGCCGCCGCTTTATCAGTGGAACGGCTATCAGCCGCAGGTGTACGAATACTTCAAGGGGCAGAAGTCGCCGCAGGAGCAGATCGACGCGCTCGAAAAGGCGCTGCAGGAGATTCGCGCGAAGGGCAAGATGCCGCCGCCGGGCTTCCATGCGCATCTGGGGATGCTGTACGCGAGCGTCGGCAACGAGCAGCAGGCCGAGCAGGAACTGCAGGCCGAGAAGCAGTCGTTCCCGGAATCGTCGACCTTCATGGATTTTCTGATGAAGAAAAAGACCGACGCGTCGAAGGCAGCGGTTCAGAAGCCGGCCGCCCAGGCGATCGCCGGCCAGAAGGATACCGCCTCGACCACCGCCAAACCGTAACGCGCCCGCCATGTTCAAGACACTCTCATTCAAGCTGATGTCCGTGCTGTCGATCGTCGCGCTGCTGAGCGCGTGCGCGCAGCCGGTGAAACGACCCGACTACACGGCGTTCAAGAAGAGCCAGCCGCGCTCGATCCTCGTCCTGCCGCCCATCAACGAAACGTCCGACGTGGCGGCGACCTACGGGATGCTGTCGCAGATGACGCTGCCGCTCGCCGAATCCGGCTACTACGTGGTGCCGGTCGCCGTGATGGACGAGACGTTCAAGCAGAACGGCCTGACCAACGCGGCCGAGATCCAGCAGACGCCGCCCGCGAAGCTGCGCGAGATCTTCGGTGCGGATGCCGCGCTGTATTCGAAGGTGTCGCAGTACGGCACCGTCTACCGGATCCTTGCGAGCGCAACGGTCGTGTCGGCCTCGGCGAAGCTCGTCGACCTGCGTACCGGCGACGTGCTGTGGCAGGGCCGGGCGAGCGCGAGCAGCGACGAAGGCGGCAACAACGGCGGCGGCGGCCTGATCGGCATGCTGGTGGTGGCGGCGGTCAAGCAGATCGCGAACACGCTGATGGACCAGAGCCATGACGTCGCCGCGTTCACCAGCACGCGGCTGCTGTCGGCCGGTCCGCCCAACGGGCTGCTGTACGGTCCGCATTCGCCGAAGTTCGGAACGGACTGACCGGCGCATGTCGTACGCGGCGCGCGGGCGCGGTATGTGCCCGACGCACCGATGTCATGCGATTCGATTGCACGGCCGCGCATGTTGCGCGGCCGTTTTTCGTTTCGCTCCGATGCGGCCCGCTCAATGCATGCCGAACGCGTCGAGCAGCCGGTACCAGCTCATCGCGAGCACCAGCGCCGGCGTGCGCAGCGCCGCGCCGCCGGGGAAGTCGCGATGCCGGATCTTGCCGAACAGGTCGAAGCGGCTCGCCTGGCCGTCGATCGCCTCGGCGATCAGCTTGCCCGCGAGCGCGGTCGTGTTCACGCCGTGCCCCGAAAAGCCCTGCGCGAAATACATCGTCGGCGCGACGCGCCCGAAGTGCGGCGCGCGGTTCATCGTGATGTCGACGAAGCCGCCCCATGCGTAGTCGACCTTGACGTCCGCGAGTTGCGGGAACGTCTTCAGCATGTCCGCGCGCATCGCCGCCGCGAGATCGCGCGGCTCCCGGGTCGAATAGCTGACCTTGCCGCCCCACACGAGCCGCGTGTCGGGCGCCGGCCGGAAATAGTCGAGCACGAAGCGGCTGTCGCAGATCGCCGCGCGCGCGGGCATCAGCGCGGCGGCGCGCGCTTCGCCGAGCGGCTCGGTGGCGATCACGTAGGTGCCGACCGGCATGATCTTCTTCGACAGCGCGGGCGCGAGCGTGCCGACGTACGTATTGCACGCGAGCACGACGAAGCGCGCGCGCACCTGCCCCTGGCCGGTTTCGACGAGGTGGCCGCCCGACACGTCGCGCACGCGCGTCACGCAACTGTCCTCGTGGATCCGCACGCCGGCGTCGGTGGCCGCACGCGCGAGCCCGAGCGTGTAGTTCAGCGGATGCAGGTGGCCGCTGTCGGGGTCGTACAGGCCGCCGCGATAGCGCGCCGACTGCACGTAGTCGCCGAGCTCGTCCGCTTCGACGAAATGGAAGCGGTCGTAGCCGAAGCGTTTCGCGGCCTCGTCGCGCCAGCGCTTCAGCGCATCGGCGTCGCGCTCGGTGTTCGCGGCGGTCAGGTAGCCGGGCATGAGCGCGCAGTCGATGTCGTGCCGCGCGATGCGCGACTTCACGAGCGACAGCGTTTCGAGCCCCATGTCCCAGATCCGCTTCACGTCGCCTTCCGGCATGAAGTTGCCGAACGTGTCGATGCCGCATGCGAAGCCGCCGATCAGCTGGCCGCCGTTGCGCCCGCTCGCCGCCCATCCGACCCGCGACGCTTCGAGCACGGTCACCGAATGGCCGCGCTCGGCGAGGTTGAGCGCGGCGGACAAACCGGTGAGGCCCGCGCCGATCACGCACACGTCGGCGTCGGTCGCGCCGGCGAGCGGTGCATGGCGGGTCGTATCGTTGGCGGTCGCCGCGTAATACGACGCGACGTGCGGCTGGTTGGCGAATGTCTGCATGATCAGGAAAGCGAATGAAGGGGACTCAGAACAGCTCGCGCACGCGGTGATACAGCATCCCGAGTTCGAGCGCGGGCTGCCGCCACGCGTCGCCGCCGGGAAAGCGCCGGTGGCGCAGCTGCGCGAACAGGTCGAACGCGCGGGTGTCGCCCGCGATCGCGCCGGCGATCGCGCGTCCGGCGATGCCGGTCAGCGCGACGCCGTGCCCGCTGAAGCCCTGGACGTAGAAGAAGTTCGGATCGAGCGCGCCGAAGTCCGGCGCGCGGTTGCGCGTGACGTCGACGAAGCCGCCCCACGCGTGGTCGACGCGCACGTCGGCGAGCTGCGGAAACACGCCGACCATGCGCCGACGGATCGTTTCGGCGAGCGTATCGGGCGACGCGCCCGCGGAGTTCGCGCGGCCGCCGAACAGCATGCGATGGTCGGCGGACAGCCGGAAATAGTCGAGGAAGAAGTTGTTGTCGCACACGGCTTCGCGCTGCGCGATCAGCGCGTCGGCGCGCGCGCGGCCGAGCGGCTCGGTCGCGATGATGTACGACGCGATCGGCGCGATGCGCGCGGCGGTGGCGGCCGGCAGGATGCCGCCGGGGCCCGCGTTGCAGCACGACACGACGAAGCGGCAGCGCACTTCGCCCGACGGCGTGCGCACGACCGGCCGCGCGCCGCGCACGACGTCGAGGGCGGGCGTGTGCGCATGGAGCGCGACGCCTTCGCGGCGCGCGGCGTCGGCGAGACCGAGGCAATACTTGAGCGGATGCAGGTGGCCCGACAGCGGATCGTAGACGCCAGCCAGATAGCGGGACGATGCGATGCGCGCACGGATCGCACCGGTGTCGAGCCATGACAGCGACGGATGGCCCCAGCGCGACGTCGCGGCATCCATCCACGCGCGCAGGTCCGCGATGCGGCGCGGTTTCGTCGCGACCGTCAGGTAGCCGCGCGTGAAGTCGCAGTCGATGCCGTGGCGCGCGATGCGTTCGGCGATCAGCGCGACGCCGTCGAGCGACAGCGACCACGCGGCACGCGCGCCGGCGGCGCCGAGCTGCCGCTCGATCACCTCGTCTTTCGCGAAGCCCGTGATCGCCTGGCCGCCGTTGCGGCCGGACGCGCCCCAGCCGGGCCGGTGCGCATCGATCACGGCGACCGACAGCCCGCGCGCGCGGCAATCGAGCGCCGTCGACAAGCCCGCGAAGCCCGCGCCGATCACGCACACGTCGACGTCGATCGCGTCTTCCAACACGGGATCGTCGACCGCGGGGCGCGCGGCGGTCGCTTCGTAGTACGAGTCGCGCGCGAGCGCGTCGGCGCGGGCGGTGAAAGACTGCGTCATCAAACCGACTCCCTCGAGGACGGCCGGCGCCGGTGCGCGACGCACCGCGATCCGGCCGGGTGAAACGATGCGGGACGCCATGCACGCGGCACGGCGTCCCGCGTGGCCCGCATCAGAACGAATAGATGAACTGCGTCGCGAGCAGGTCGTTGGACTTGCCGTACGAACCGTCGTTGCGCAGGAACACCTTGTTGTTCGCCCAGTCGTGCCGGTATTCGACCTTCACGGTGATCTGCTGGGTCGGGTAGAACAGCAGGTCGAGCGCGACGTCCTGGCGCACCGCGCCCTTGCACTCGAAGCCCAGGCCGCCGCCGGCCTTCGACATCGCGAGGCAGTCCGCGTCGACGCCGAAGCCGTTGTTCGGATCCATCCCGTTGCCGTTCAGCGCGATGCCGCCACCGCCGCCGCCGTTCTTCGTGTTGGCGAGCAGGTCGTAGCGCAGCGTCACGCCCATGCGGCCGACCACCGGCGCGTTGAACTTGCGGTGCGCGAGCAGCGACAGACCGTACCACTGCGCGAGCCCGCCGTTGAACGCCGCATGCTGCTGCCGGCCGTAGTCGATTTCGGCGTTGTACTGAACATCGGCGAGCGTGTAGGTCGCGTCGAGTTCGCCGAAGAAGAACGAACCATAGGCGCTCGGCGCCGCGCCGCCCGGGCCGTAGTGCACGACGCCCTGATCGTCGATCGCGCTCGCCAGCGTCTGCCGCCCGATGTTGAACGATCCACCGATATCGAGCGCGCTCGACCACGTGTAGTCCGCGCGCGCGGTGAAGGTCGGCACCTTGTTGCTCGTGCTGATCGGGTCGCCGAGCGCATTGGTGCCCGTCTGCGTGACCGAGCCGTACGTGCGGTACTGCTCATTGCCGAGGAAGAACTTCCACGCCCAGTTGCCCTTCGTGTAGTTCGCGCCGACGCCGACGTAGCTGCCCGGATCCGAGAAATCGTACAGCAGGTTGTGCGTGAGCGTGAGCATCTGGTTCGACTGCTGCACCTCGTAGCCGCCGAAGCTCGGGATCAAACCGGCGACGAGCGTCGTCGACGCGGTGATCGGCACGTTGACGACCGCCGTGTTCAGCAGGTTGTCGGTGATCGAGCCGCGCGAGTTCTGCAGCAGCGTGATGCCGTTGCCGCGGTTCGGCATCAGCGTGATCTCCGCCGACGGCGCCATCGGGCCGACGCCGAAGGTCTTCTTGATGTCGAGGTAGAGATCGCCGAACGTGCTGTTGAAGTAGTTGTACGCGTTCTCGTGGTTCGCGAACAGGAACGACGACGTGCCGGCCGCGCGGTTGTAGATGTAGGTCGGGTCGATGTAGCCGGTGACCGACAGGCCCGCGAGCGGCCCGGTGTTGGCCGCGTCCGTCAGCGAGTCGACCTTCAGTTGCTGGTTCGCGATCTGCTGCTTCATTTCGCTGACTTCGTCGTTGGTCAGCGTGGCTTGAGCCTTGCCGTAGTCCGGCGAGGACGGATCGGCGGCCACCATCGCCGGCTTGGCGGAGGCCGTCGCGCCGGCCTGCGCGACAGATGCGCCGCCCGGCTTCGCGGCGAGCTGCGCCTGCATGGCCTTCATCTGTTTCTGCAGCGCGGCGACCTGTGCCTGCAGTGCCTTGATTTCGGCGGAGGTCGAGTCGGCCAGCGCGATGCCCGGCAACGCGCCGGCCACCAGCAGGCAGATCAGTTTCTTCTTCATTGCGGATTCTCCTTGTCGTGGGCCTGTCAATGTGTGATCGGTTCGCGCGCCGCATCGTGCGGCGCGCGGGTCTTGTTATCGATGGAAAGGGAAGAGGGAAGTCAGGCCGCCGCGAACGCCGCCTTCAAGTCGGCCACCCGGCGCCGCTCGCGCGCGATCATCATCTGGTTCACGACGATCACGCCGATCGTCACCGCCGTGATGAACAGCGTCGCCAATGCGTTCATTTCGGGGTTCAGCCCGAGCCGCACGCGCGAGAACACCACCAGCGGCAGCGTCGTCGAGCCCGGCCCCGACAGAAACGCCGACAGCACCAGATCGTCGATCGACAGCGTGAACGACAACAGCCAGCCCGACAGCAGCGCCTGCGAGATCAGCGGCAGCGTCACCACGAAGAACACCTTCAGCGGCGTCGCGCCCAGGTCGAGCGCGGCTTCCTCCAGCGACTTGTTCATCTCCTTGACGCGCGACTGCACGATGATCGCCACGTACGACACGCAGAGCATCACGTGGCCGATCCAGATCGTCACCATCCCGCGACCCTTCGGCCAGCCGAACATCTGCTCCAGCGCCACGAACAGCAGCAGCAGCGAGATCCCCTGGATCACCTCCGGAATCACCAGCGGCGCGTTGATCATCCCCGTGTACAGCGTGAAGCCCTTGAAGCGGCCGAAGCGCGCGAGCACGAAGCCCGCCCACGTGCCGATCACGACCGACGCGGTGGCCGTCAACAGGCCGATCTTCAGCGACAGCCACGCGGCCGTGAGCAGCTCGTCGTCCTGCCACAGCGCCGCGTACCACTTCAGCGAGAAGCCCGACCACACCGTCACCAGCTTCGACTCGTTGAACGAGTACACGACCAGGCTGATGATCGGGATGTACAGGAACAGGAAGCCGAAGGCGAGAACGCCCGTCGACAGCGGTTTGCTCGGCTTGATCATTTCGCTTCCTCCAGTTCCTTGACCTGGTAGTACTGGAACAGCGCCATCGGCACCAGCAACAGCAGCACCATCGCGACCGTCACCGCGGACGCCATCGGCCAGTCCATGTTGTTGAAGAACTCGTCCCACATCACGCGGCCGATCATCAACGTGTCGGCGCCGCCGAGCAGCTCCGGAATCACGTACTCGCCGACCGCCGGAATGAACACCAGCAGGCTGCCGGCGATGATCCCGTTCTTCGACAGCGGCAGCGTGATGCGCGTGAACGCGACCCACGGCTTGGCGCCCAGGTCGTACGCGGCCTCGAGCAGCGTGAGATCCATCTTCACGAGGTGCGCATACAGCGGCATCACCATGAACGGCAGGTACGAATAGACCATCCCGATGTAGACGCCCGCATCGCTGTGGTAGAGGCGCAGCGGCGTGTGGATGATGCCCAGTGCGATCAGCGTGTGATTCAGGAGGCCGTCATCCTTCAGGATGCCGATCCATGCGTACACGCGAATCAGGAACGACGTCCAGAACGGCAGCATCACGGCCATCATCAGCACGTTGCGCCGGCCCGGTTCCGAGCGCGCGATGTAGTACGCCATCGGGTAACCGATCAGCAGACACAGCACCGTCGACACGGCGGCCATCTTCAGCGAGCTGAGGTAGGTCGCGATGTACAGGTCGTCCTGCAGCAGGAACGCGTAGTGCGACAGCTGCAGCGCGAAGTGCACGACGCCGTCCTTGATCTCGACCAGCGACGTGTACGGCGGGATGCCCATCACCTGGTCGGCGAAGCTGATCTTGAACACCAGCACGAACGGCAGCGCAAAGAAGATCGTGAGCCACAGGAACGGCACGCCGATCGCGATGCCGCGGCCCGACGGCAGGAAGCGCGACAGCGCGGCGAAGCGGCCGCGGCGTTTGGCGGCATGTGTGGCAGCGGTGGCGCCGGGCTGGACCGGCGCGGACGGCGTGGAAGCGGAAGTTCTCATCATGTCGCCCTCACTGCGTCAGCACGACGCCGCTGGCCGGCGACCACGACACGAACACGTCGTCGTTCCACGCCGG
>NZ_LOSU01000068.1:0-2077 GCF_001522185.1 Burkholderia sp. RF2-non_BP3
GGCGAATGGTTCGCGCATCAGCACTTCGGCTTCGAGCCGGACCTGATCACGATGGCCAAGGGCCTGACGTCGGGTTACGTGCCGATGGGCGCGGTGGGCATCCACGAACGCATCGCGCGGCCGATCATCGACAACGGCGAATTCAATCACGGCCTCACGTACTCGGGGCATCCGGTCGCCGCGGCGGTGGCGGTCGCGAACCTGAAGCTGCTGCGCGACGAGGGGATCGTCGAGCGCGTGAAGCACGACACGGGCCCGTACTTCCAGGCGCTGATGCGCGAAACCTTCGCGCGTCACCCGATCGTCGGCGAGGTGCACGGCCACGGGATGGTCGCGAGCCTGCAGCTCGCCGAGTCGCCGTCCGAACGCCGCCGGTTCGCGAACGGCGGCGACGTCGGCACGATCTGCCGCGACTTCTGCTTCAACGGCAACCTGATCATGCGTGCGACCGGCGACCGGATGCTGCTGTCGCCGCCGCTCGTGATCTCGCGTCAGGAAATCGATGAACTCGTATCGAAGGCGAAGAAGGCCGTCGATGCGACCGCCCAGCAACTGGGCCTTTCGTAACGACTTTGCCTACAGGCGTGCGGCGGGCGCCGCACGCCGCCATAACCCAGGGGAATTCCACCATGCGTGCCTGCTTTCTTCGCCAAGCCTGTTCCGTCGCGGCCCTTGCCGCCGCGGCCGCGTTCACGTCGGTCGCCAGCCCGTCGGCGCGTGCCGACGAGCTGAACGTCTACAACTGGTCCGACTACATCGCACCCGACACGATCCCGAATTTCCAGAAGCAGACGGGCATCCACGTCAAGTACGACAACTACGACAGCGACGACACGCTGCAGGCGAAGCTGCTGGCGGGCAGTTCGGGCTACGACATCGTCGTGCCGACCTCGAACTACATGGCCAAGCAGATCCAGGCCGGCGTGTACCAGAAGCTCGACAAGTCGAAGATCCCGAACCTCGCCAACCTCGACCCGCTGCTGATGAAGATGATCTCGGATGCGGACCCGGGCAATCAGTACGGCGTCCCCTGGGCCTACGGCACGGACGGCATCGGCTACAACGCGCAGGCGGTGAAGAAGGTGCTCGGCGACAAGGCGCCCGTCGACAGCTGGGCGCTGGTGTTCGACCCGGCCAACATGGAAAAGCTGAAAAGCTGCGGCGTGTCGTTCCTCGACCAGGCCGTCGACGTGTTCGCCGCCACGCTGCAATACATGGGCAAGGATCCGAACAGCAAGAACCCCGGCGACTACCAGGCTGCCTTCGAAGTCCTGAAGAAAGTCCGCCCGTACATCACCCAGTTCAACTCGTCCGGCTACATCAACGATCTCGCGAACAACGACGTGTGCGTCGCGCTCGGCTGGTCGGGCGACGTCGGCATCGCGCACCGCCGCTCGTCGGAGGCGAAGCGCTCGTACGACATCAAGTTCGCGAATCCGAAGGAAGGCGGCCTGCTGTGGTTCGACGTGATGGTGATCCCGAAGGATGCGCCGCACCCCGAGGCCGCGCTCAAGTGGATCAACTACGTGTCCGACGCGAAGGTCAACGCCGCAATCACCAACACGGTGTTCTACCCGACCGCGAACAAGGCCGCGCACCAGTTCGTGACGCCGGCCGTCGCGCAGGACCCGACCGTCTATCCGCCCGAAGACGTGCTGAAGAAGATGGTGCTGATGAAGCCGATGCCGGCCGACATCCTGCGCCTCGAGAACCGTCTGTGGGCGCAGCTGAAAACCGGCCACTGATCGCCAAGCATCACGGCGGCGCAGGCATCGCTCCACGCCTGCGCGCCTGAGATTCGCGGACCGCCGTCCGCCCGCGCGCGCCGCGCGCACTGTTCCATCCGGCATGAGCCGTTGTCCGCGAGTCGCGTTGCGCGCCTCGCGCGGGGACGCTCACGCCCGCAATCCGTGAAGAACGAATGGTGACTCCCATGCAATCGATACCCTCTTCCGCTGCTGCACGACAGACCCAACCGGCCGCCACGGCCCGTACCAGGAACGACGCCTTCGTGCGCATCGAAAACGTCGTGAAGAAGTTCGGCGACAGCACGGCCGTCGACAACGTCAACCTGACG
>NZ_LOSU01000069.1:0-3415 GCF_001522185.1 Burkholderia sp. RF2-non_BP3
AGGGAGCCTGACGATTACCTACTTTCACACGGGAATCCGCACTATCATCGGCGTAGAGTCGTTTCACGGTCCTGTTCGGGATGGGAAGGGGTGGGACCGACTCGCTATGGTCATCAGGCAAAGAGGGTTGTTCTGCTGGCATGGCCAACAGAACCAATCTGGGAAGAAGCAGTAATTAGGTTGTGAGCTGTATCTCACACGTACGCGGTACTTCAACCGCAGTACGTCGAGTGCTTTGCACTCGACGTTCGACATTCGTAAGCGCTGAAGCGCTAACGACTGTCGAAACAGACTTGTTATAGGATCAAGCCTTACGGGCAATTAGTATCAGTTAGCTGAACGCATTACTGCGCTTACACACCTGACCTATCAACGTCCTGGTCTCGAACGACCCTTCAAGGGGATCTAGTCCCCAGGGATATCTCATCTTAAGGCGAGTTTCCCGCTTAGATGCTTTCAGCGGTTATCTCTTCCGAACATAGCTACCCGGCGATGCCACTGGCGTGACAACCGGTACACCAGAGGTTCGTCCACTCCGGTCCTCTCGTACTAGGAGCAGCCCCCTTCAAATATCCAACGCCCACGGCAGATAGGGACCAAACTGTCTCACGACGTTTTAAACCCAGCTCACGTACCTCTTTAAATGGCGAACAGCCATACCCTTGGGACCGGCTACAGCCCCAGGATGAGATGAGCCGACATCGAGGTGCCAAACACCGCCGTCGATATGAACTCTTGGGCGGTATCAGCCTGTTATCCCCAGAGTACCTTTTATCCGTTGAGCGATGGCCCTTCCATACAGAACCACCGGATCACTATGACCTGCTTTCGCACCTGCTCGACTTGTCGGTCTCGCAGTTAAGCACGCTTATGCCATTGCACTATCAGCACGATTTCCGACCGTACCTAGCGTACCTTCGTACTCCTCCGTTACGCTTTGGGAGGAGACCGCCCCAGTCAAACTGCCTACCATGCACTGTCCCCGACCCGGATCACGGGCCAAGGTTAGAACCTCAAACAAACCAGGGTGGTATTTCAAGGACGGCTCCACCGAAACTAGCGTTCCGGTTTCATAGCCTCCCACCTATCCTACACAGATCGGTTCAAAGTCCAATGCAAAGCTACAGTAAAGGTTCATGGGGTCTTTCCGTCTAGCCGCGGGTAGATTGCATCATCACAAACACTTCAACTTCGCTGAGTCTCGGGAGGAGACAGTGTGGCCATCGTTACGCCATTCGTGCAGGTCGGAACTTACCCGACAAGGAATTTCGCTACCTTAGGACCGTTATAGTTACGGCCGCCGTTTACCGGGACTTCAATCAAGAGCTTGCACCCCATCATTTAATCTTCCGGCACCGGGCAGGCGTCACACCCTATACGTCCACTTTCGTGTTTGCAGAGTGCTGTGTTTTTATTAAACAGTCGCAGCCACCAGTTTATTGCAACCCCTTCACCCTCCTGGCGCAGGCCAGTCAAGCTACAAGGGCGTACCTTATCCCGAAGTTACGGTACCAATTTGCCGAGTTCCTTCTCCCGAGTTCTCTCAAGCGCCTTAGAATACTCATCTCGCCCACCTGTGTCGGTTTGCGGTACGGTCATCGTTAGACTGAAGCTTAGAGGCTTTTCTTGGAACCACTTCCAATTGCTTCGCTCCCGAAGGAGCTCGCGCCACACCCTTGAATCCTGCGCCCGGATTTGCCTAAGCGCCTTCTCCAATGCAGCGACCGGGACTTCCAACACCCGGACAACCTTCCGCGATCCGTCCCCCCATCGCATCTAACAATGGTGCAGGAATATTGACCTGCTTCCCATCAGCTACGCATTTCTGCCTCGCCTTAGGGGCCGACTCACCCTACGCCGATGAACGTTGCGTAGGAAACCTTGGGCTTACGGCGAGGGGGCCTTTCACCCCCTTTATCGCTACTCATGTCAGCATTCGCACTTCCGATACCTCCAGCACCCTTTACAAGGCACCTTCGCAGGCTTACGGAACGCTCTCCTACCATGCGTGCAAGCACGCATCCGCAGCTTCGGTATATAGCTTAGCCCCGTTACATCTTCCGCGCAGGACGACTCGATCAGTGAGCTATTACGCTTTCTTTAAAGGGTGGCTGCTTCTAAGCCAACCTCCTGACTGTTTTAGCCTTCCCACTTCGTTTCCCACTTAGCTATATTTGGGGACCTTAGCTGGCGGTCTGGGTTGTTTCCCTCTTGACACCGGACGTTAGCACCCGATGTCTGTCTCCCGTGATTGCACTCTTCGGTATTCGGAGTTTGCTATGGCGGGGTAATCTGCAATAGACCCCCCAACCATGACAGTGCTCTACCCCCGAAGGTGAGACACGAGGCACTACCTAAATAGTTTTCGGAGAGAACCAGCTATTTCCAGGTTTGTTTAGCCTTTCACCCCTATCCACAGCTCATCCCCTAACTTTTCAACGTTAGTGGGTTCGGACCTCCAGTACGTGTTACCGCACCTTCATCCTGGCCATGGATAGATCACCTGGTTTCGGGTCTACGCCCAGCAACTGAACGCCCTATTCGGACTCGCTTTCGCTACGCCTGCCCTATACGGTTAAGCTTGCTACTGAACGTAAGTCGCTGACCCATTATACAAAAGGTACGCCGTCACCCCTTACGAGGCTCCGACTGTTTGTATGCATGCGGTTTCAGGATCTATTTCACTCCCCTCCCGGGGTTCTTTTCGCCTTTCCCTCACGGTACTGGTTCACTATCGGTCGATCACGAGTATTTAGCCTTGGAGGATGGTCCCCCCATCTTCAGACAGGATTTCACGTGTCCCGCCCTACTTGTCGCACACCTAGTTCTTTCATACTGTTTTCGCCTACAGGGCTATCACCTGCTATGGCCGCACTTTCCAGAGCGTTCGGCTAACAATACAAATAAAGAGTGCAAGGCTCATCCCATTTCGCTCGCCACTACTTTGGGAATCTCGGTTGATTTCTTTTCCTGCGGTTACTTAGATGTTTCAGTTCACCGCGTTCGCTTCGCATGGCCTATGTATTCAGCCATGGATACTCCAAAAGGAGTGGGTTTCCCCATTCGGACATCTACGGATCAAAGCTCGTTTGCCAGCTCCCCGTAGCTTTTCGCAGGCTACCGCGTCCTTCATCGCCTGTGATCGCCAAGGCATCCACCACATGCACTTGTTCGCTTGACCCTATAACGAGTCTGTCTCGTTACAGGTTGAGTTCTCGCGTTGTGCCGTATTCCAATTGAGTCGAACATAGAGTTCGAATCATCTTGAGATACATCGATACAATCACAACCCGGATAGTTTTCACGTCCATCTCAAGACGCTTCCGCTATCCAAATTACTTACTTCTTCCAGATTGTTAAAGAACGACAGCCGATACGTACTCCGTACCGCTCTGACTGGCTCAATCGCCAATGA
>NZ_LOSU01000070.1:0-227490 GCF_001522185.1 Burkholderia sp. RF2-non_BP3
ACCTTGTTGCCGTCCGAGTCCCACAGGTAGACGCCGTCGGCCTTCACGATCACGCGGCTGCCCGCGCGGTTGAGCGCGCCCATGTCGGAGAACGGGTGAATGTGGTGCGCGGCGTCGAGCGCGCGGTATTCGGCGGTCGAGCGCGCCTGCGTCGTGCGCGGTGCGGCGGCCGGCGCGGCCGGCTGGATCCAGGCAGATTCGTTGCGGTAAGTCATGTTTCCTCCGTGATTCCGTATTCGGTCGTGTGCACGCTCAGACGTGCAGCAGCAGATGGCGGCGTTCCCACGAGCTGATCACGCGGAAGAACGCTTCGTATTCGGTTTCCTTCAGCGCGAAATACGCCTTCAGGAACTTGTGGCCGAGAATCTCGCCGAGCGGCTCGCACGCGGCCATCAGCGTGAGCCCTTCCTCGAGGTTGCGCGGCAGTTGGTACGGCAGTTCGTAGCCGTCGCTGACGAGCGGTTCGGTCGGCTCCAGCCGCTGCGTCATGCCGAGATAGCCGGCCGCGAGCGTCGCCGCGAGCGCGAGATACGGGTTGCAGTCGACGCCCGGAATCCGGTTCTCGATGCGGCGCGCGGCCGGGCCCGAGTGCGGGATGCGGAAGCCGACCGTGCGGTTGTCGTAGCCCCACTGCACGTTGATCGGCGCGGCCATGAAGCGCGACAGCCGGCGGTACGAGTTGATGTACGGCGCGAAGATCGGCATCAGCGCGGGCGTGTATTTCTGCAGCCCCGCGAGGTAGTTGTAGAACATCGACGTCGCGCCGCCGGTTTCCGGCGACGTGAACAGGTTCCGGCCCGTTTCCTCGTCGACGATGCTCTGATGCACGTGCATCGCCGAACCCGGCTCGTTTTCCATCGGCTTGGCCATGAACGTCGCGTACATGTTGTGACGCAGCGCGGCCTCGCGCACCGTGCGCTTGAACAGGAACACCTGGTCGGCGAGCGACAGCGCGTCGCCGTGCATGAAGTTGATTTCCATCTGCGCGGCGCCGACCTCGTGAATCAGCGTGTCGATGTCGAGGTTCTGCGCTTCGCAGTATTCGTAGATGTCCTCGAACAGCGGATCGAACTCGTTGACCGCCTCGATCGAATACGACTGGCGGCCCGTCTCGGGGCGGCCCGTGCGGCCGACCGGCGGACGCAGCGGCAGGTCCGGGTCCTTGTTCATGTCGACCAGGTAGAACTCGAGCTCCGGCGCGACGACCGGCTTCCAGCCCTTCGCCTTGTACAGATCGAGCACGCGGCGCAGCACGTAGCGCGGCGAGATCTCGACCGGCGAGCCGTCGAAGTGCACGCAGTCGTGGATCACCTGCGCGGTCGGATCGACGGCCCACGGGATCAGGCGAATGGTCGACGTGTCGGGCACGCACACCATGTCGGGATCGGTCACGCCGGTCAGCGAGCCGTCTTCCGGATAGTCGCCGGTGACGGTCTGCACCATCACGGCCTGCGGCAGCCGCATCGATTCGCCGGACGTGAACTTGTTGCGCGGCGTGATCTTGCCGCGCGCGATGCCGGCCATGTCGGGAATGATCGCTTCGATCTCGGTGATCCGGTGTTGCTTCAGAAAGTCTTCGATGTCTTGCATGTCTGTTCTCGTTATGTGGGTCGGCGCGCTCAGGCGAGCGCGGCGGCGGCCGCGGCGCGCGTGCGGGCGTTGCGATGCGCGCGGCAGGCGTCGCCGAAGGCGCGGAAGATCGCGCTCGACAGCGGGTCGTGCGCATGCCGCCATTCCGGGTGCCATTGCACGGCGAGGGCGAAGGCCGGTGCATCGACGACGCTGACGGCCTCGATCAGGCCGTCCGGCGCGACGGCTTCGACGGCGAGGCCGGAACCGAGCTGCGCGATGCCCTGCTTGTGCAGCGAGTTCACGTGCACGTCGTCGCGGCCGCCGGCGAGCGTATGCAGCACGCCGCCGGGCGTCAGGCGCACGACGTGCGCGGGGCCGTATTGCGTGTCCATCGGCGCGTCGTCGTCCTCGCGGTGATCGGCGAGGCCGGGCACTTCGTGCACGCGCTGATGCAGCGTGCCGCCGCAGACGACGTTCAGCTCCTGGAAGCCGCGGCATACGGCCAGCACGGGCACGCCCGCGACGATCGCCGCGCGCAGCAGCGGCAGCGTCGTCGCGTCGCGCGCGGGATCGTGCTTCGTGCCGGGGGCGCTCGGCTCGCCGCCGTACAGGTGCGGCTCGACGTTCGAATAGCTGCCGGTAAACAACAGGCCGTCGACCGTGGCGAGCACGTCGTCGGTCGACTGGCGATCGCCGAGCGCGGGCAGCACCATCGCGAGCGCGTGCGCGCCGTCGACGATCGCCGCGACGTACTTGTCGCCGACCGTGTGCGACGCATGTGCGCCGATTTGCGTGAAGTCGGCGGTGATGCCGACGAGGGGTTTCCTTTCCATGACGTCAATCAGTTGTCCGTAGGGCCATGACGTGCGTTGCGCGGGAAAATCGCGAAATGCAGGCGCGACACGGCCCCGCAGCCTGGCGAAATGCGCAAGGCCGCTGGTGAATGGGCGCAACGGGTTCGCATGGCGATCCGCGCTGCGCGCGACGGTCAGGCCGTCGTTCGTTTCGTTGTGCTGCGCGACGCGGCAATGGATGCGCGAACGCGTTCCGTCACCGCGCGGACGGCGCGGCTAACGAGCAGGCAATTGAAACGAACGACGAGAAAAGGAGGAGAGGCGCTATGGCAGCAGCGACGCGACTTCGTCTGTATCGACGGCCACGAACGCACGTGCGGAAACGGCGTTGTGACGGCGAACGGAACGACGGGACAGGATGGTGTAGATCGACAGGTGAAGCAGGCGAGGACTATGCCAGCCGCAACTGCCATCGGAAGCGGGAGCAGCGCTGCGCAAACTTCGCACATCGCCTCGATCCCACCTCACCAGAGGGCCACGGACTCTCACGATTACACTCGACTGGTTTGTTGAAAGTATTGAACACCTGATCGTTTCGGCGCGCGAGGCGTTTAAAATAATCGAGGTGCCGGGCCTGCGTCATTTACATCGATGGGCATCAATTTTTACGTTGCAATAACGTTTTTCGGTGCCGATGAATGGCCAATGACGCTGACCTGAGAGCCAGCATATACGAGCCAAAAACGGCGTCAAATGTTTTTTGACGGTCTCATGTCAGGGCTTTCCCGAGGCACTCCGAACAAAAGATTCGCAAACGGAATGATTCGCGGGGTGTTCATTATTTCGAACGCCTTTCAGGGTTTTCCCCGCTGATGCGCGGCATAAAGTGATTAGAATATTCAACGGCTGCGTAATGCCGTTCAACGCATCGTTTCACTTTTTCACCGCACTCCTATCGTGTCCGAAACCGAATCGATGTCCACCGAAGTCGCCGAGCGCCTGCGTTTCGTGCGCAACAAGCATGGCCTGTCGCAGCGCGAACTCGCGAAGCGGGCCGGCGTGACCAACGGCACGATCTCGCTGATCGAACAGGGGCGCGTGAGCCCGTCGGTCGGCTCGCTGAAGAAACTGCTCGAATGCATTCCGATGAGTCTCGCGGAGTTCTTCACGTTCGAACTCGTCGAATCGCGCTCGGTCGTATCGCGCCGTGACGAGATGCCGAACCTCGGCAACGACGCGCTCGCGTTTCATCTCGTCGGCGCGGGCGTGAAGGACCGCAACATGTGCATCATGCGCGAGATCTACCAGCCGCTCGCCGACACGGGGCCCGAGATGCTCGTGCACGCGGGGCACGAGGGCGGCGTGGTCGTGTCGGGCCGGCTCGAGCTCACCGTCGACGGCGCGACGTGGCTGCTCGACCCCGGAGACGGCTACTACTTCGAAAGCCGTTTGCCGCACCGTTTTCGCAATCCCAGCGCGGAACAGCTCTGCGAGGTCGTGTCGGCGAATTCGCCGGCCACCTTCTGACCGCGCATCACCGCATTCGCCGCCGGCAGCGTTGCCGTTGCGCGGCGTGCCGCAGCGCGAATGCCACGACAATTGAGGCATCCTGATGAACAAGTTGACTTTGGCTGACTGGCAGGACAAGGCGGCGTCGCTCGCGATCGACGGGCGCGCATTCATCGACGGCGCGTCGCGCGACGCGCACGGCGGCAGGACGTTCGACTGCGTGAGCCCGATCGACGGCCGCGTGCTCGCGAAGGTGGCCGATTGCGGCGAGGCCGACGTGAACGCCGCCGTCGCGGCCGCGCGCCGCGCGTTCGACGCCGGCGTATGGGCCGGACTGAACCCGCGCGCGCGCAAGGCCGTGCTGCTGCGTTGGGCCGCGCTGATGCGCGAGCATCTCGACGAACTGTCGCTGCTCGAGACGCTCGATGCGGGCAAGCCGATCGGCGACACCACGACGGTCGACGTGCCGGGCGCCGCGTATTGCGTCGAGTGGTTCGCCGAAGCGATCGACAAGGTCGGCGGCGAAGTCGCGCCGGCCGACCATCATCTCGTCGGTCTCGTCACGCGCGAGCCGGTCGGCGTGGTGGCGGCCGTCGTGCCGTGGAACTTCCCGCTCCTGATGGCCGCATGGAAGTTCGGCCCGGCGCTCGCGGCCGGCAACAGCGTCGTGCTGAAGCCGTCGGAGAAATCGCCGCTGACCGCGATCCGCGTCGCGCAGCTCGCATACGAAGCCGGCATCCCGGCAGGCGTGTTCAACGTCGTGCCGGGCGCGGGTGAACCGGGCAAGCTGCTCGCGCTGCATCGCGATGTCGACTGCATCGCGTTCACCGGCTCCACCGCGGTCGGCAAGCTGATCATGCAGTACGCCGCGCAGTCCAACCTGAAGCGCGCGTGGCTCGAACTCGGCGGCAAGTCGCCGAACATCGTGCTGCCGGATTGTCCGGACCTCGACCGCGCCGCGCAGGCCGCGGCCGGCGCGATCTTCTACAACATGGGCGAGATGTGCACGGCCGGCTCGCGCCTGCTCGTGCATCGCGACATCAAGGACGCGTTCATCGAGAAGCTGGTCGCGGCCGCGCGCGCGTACGTGCCGGGCAACCCGCTCGATCCGTCGGTATCGATGGGCGCGATCGTCGACGGGATCCAGCTCGAGCGCGTGCTCGGCTACATCGATGCCGGGCGCAAGGAGGGCACGCTCGTCACGGGCGGTGCGCGCGTGAAGGAGGAGACGGGCGGCTTCTACGTGGAGCCGACGGTGTTCGAGGTGAAGCCCGACGCGAAGATCGCGCGCGAGGAGATCTTCGGCCCGGTGCTGTCGGTGATCGTGTTCGACGATGTCGACGAGGCCGTGCGGATCGCGAACGATACCGAGTACGGGCTCGCGGCGGCCGTGTGGACGTCCAACCTCACGACCGCGCACGACGTGTCGCGCCGGCTGCGGGCGGGCACGGTGTGGGTGAACTGCTACGACGAAGGCGGCGACATGAACTTCCCGTTCGGCGGCTACAAGCAGTCGGGTAATGGCCGCGACAAGTCGCTGCACGCGCTCGAGAAATACACCGAGCTGAAGTCGACGCTGATCCGGCTGCGCTGACGCGGCCGGTGTGCGGGGCGCGGTGCCGACGGGCGCCGCGCCCGCGCGCGTCAGGCCGAGCGCAGTGCCGGGTGGAAGCCCGCGGCTTCGATGATCGACTGCACGCGTTCGGCGCCTTGTGCCGACTCGACCTTGACCGTCTTCGCGGCCACGTCGATGTCGAGCTTCGCGGCGGGGTCCGCTGCCGTCACGGCGCGCGTGATGGCATTGGCGCAGCCGCCGCAGGTCATGTCCTGGACTTCGAATTCCATCGTGTTCTCCTGGGTGGATGGGCGATTGAGAAACATGAGCAGCATGAAGCTTGCCATGGTGGGAAGGTCAAGCCCCTTCGATGCGTTCGGTGCCGCATAAGCAATTTGTAAAACTGAAGTCAGACGAATCGCAATCCGCCCGTGTGCGTCAGTCCGAATTTTTCCCGATTGACGCTCGGGTATTGTCGGCGAAATCTGGCGGAGCCTTGCGCGACAAGGTGCATGTCATGTCGGTGATGCACGATGTCCATGCCACCAGTAAGGGTACTTGAAGAGGGAAATGCGAATCGATCTTACTATCGGTTCCCCTCGATATTTCATTTCGTTACCCGTATGAATCGCTTCGCTTTCGGTTTCGCACTGGCCCTGCTGGGCGCATCGGCAACGTCCGCATTCGCTGCCGACGACGTCGTCAACCTGACCCTGAAGGACCACAAGTTTTCGCCCGACGGCGTGACGATTCCGGCCGGCAAGAAGGTGAAGTTCGTCGTGAAGAACCTCGACGCGACGCCCGCGGAATTCGAAAGCGACGATTTCAAGGCAGAGAAGGTCGTGCCGGCCGGCAAGTCGGTCGAGATCCTGGTCGGGCCGCTGAAGGCCGGCACCTACGAGTTCCACGACGAGTATCACGAAGCGCAGTCGAAAACGCACCTGACCGTCAAATAAGCGGATATCGCCATGCTGTCTACCGCCCTGATCGTCTTTCGTGAAGTGCTCGAGGCCGCGCTGGTGGTTTCAATCGTGATGGCCGCGACGAAGGGCGTGCCGAGGCGCGGCTGGTGGGTCGGCGGCGGGCTCGTCGGCGGCGTGATCGGCGCCGGCCTGATCGCCGCGTTCGCCGACGTGATTTCGCAGTGGGCCTCCGGCATGGGGCAGGAAGTCTTCAACGCCGGCGTGATGTTCGTCGCGACGCTGATGCTGGCGTGGCACTGCATCTGGATGAGCCGCCACGGCCGCGAGATGGCGCTGCACATGGGCGAGGTCGGCAGGGCCGTCGCGGCCGGCAGCCGGCCGCTGACGGGGCTCGCGATCGTCGTCGGTGTCGCGGTGCTGCGCGAGGGCTCCGAGGCCGTGCTGTTTCTGTACGGCATCGCGGCGGGCGATCCGGGGCAGACGCCGCAGATGATCGTCGGCGGGCTGCTCGGCGTGCTGGGCGGCGCAGGGCTCGGCTACGCGATGTATGCGGGCCTGCTGCAGATTCCGCTCAAGCGCCTGTTCTCCGTCACCAACGCGCTGATCGTGCTGCTCGCGGCGGGGATGGCGAGCCAGTGCGTCGGCTTCCTGCTCGCCGCCGGCCTCGTGCCGTCGTGGGGCGATGCGGTCTGGGATACCTCGTGGCTGCTCAAGGAATCGAGCATCGTCGGCAAGGCGCTGCATACGCTGATCGGCTACACCGCGCGTCCGGCGGGGATCCAGATCGCGGCGTACGTCGTCACGCTGGTCGCGATCGTCGTGCTGGCGCGGCTCGTCGGTCGGCCCCGGACGGTGGTGCCGCCGCCGCGGCCCGTTGCGTGAGCGGGCTGGGGCCGAATGCAGAAAGGGGCGTCATGGACGCCCCTTTTTTCTTGCGTTGATGATGGCGCGCGCGCAGCCGCGCGGCGCGTTCAGCGATGGTTGTCGATCCATGCGCGGGCCCATTCGAGCCCCGCTTCGCGCGCTTCGTCCTCGGTGTCGAACACGCCGAGCACGCCCGACGCTTCGACGAGCCGATTGTTCTGCGTGATCGTGCCGCTCGCCGCGAAGCGTTCGGGCTGCAGGATTTCGTCCTGTTGCAGGATCGAATGGCCCCAGATCTGGTAGCCGTGATAGGTCTGCGCTTCCATTATCGCGTCACCTCCGCGGAACGGCTGCCCGTGCCGACACGCAGCACATTGCCGTCCGGCGTGTATTGCCGCGGGATGTCCGAGAACTTGAGTGCGTGCGGCGTATCGGGCATGGCCGGCTGCATCACCGTGAGCCGGCCCGGCGCGGGCTGCGCGACCGGGCGCGGTGCGGCCGGTGTTTCGACCGTCGCGGCGGTCGGTCGATGCGGCGCGGTTTTCACGGCTTGTGCGACGCGGCGCTTGTGCGGCTTGACCGCAGCCTTCGGCTGCACGCTCGCGTGCTTTTCCACGGTCTTGCCGCCCGCGTGCGCGTCGGCACCCGGGCGCGCTGCCGGCGTACGGGCGTCCGGCGTACGCGCCGCCGGCAACCGCGCTTCGGGCGGGTTCCAGACTTCGACGTAGTGCTCGGCCGCCCAGCCCGTCGACGCGAAGCTCAGCGCCAGCAATCCGCATCCAAACAGTCTTACCATGGTCTCTCCGTCATCTTGCGTGCGGCTCGCGTCGCGTTGCGGTGCCCGGTGAGAAGGCGGCCGCTCATCCGTGCTCGGGGAGCACGTTTCACGAAAATACCTCGAGCCCGTGTTTCTCGACGATCTGCAACATGCGCGCGGCGATACCGCTCGGCCGCTTGTCGCCCTGTTCCCATTGGCGAATCGTCGACGTCGTCGTGTTCAGGTAGAGCGCGAACACGCTCTGGCTGACATTGACCGACTTACGGATGCGTGCGATCGCTTCCGGATCGAACTTCGGCGCCGCTTCGATGCAAAGGACGTCGTATTCGCGCATTGTCTTCTTGTCGATCTGCCGTGCGCGATAGAGACCCGACGCAGCGCTGTGGACCGCCTCCGTCGCGTCGCTCTTGAATCGGCTCTTAGCCATTGCAAATCTCCACCCACTCGTTCAGTGCGACCAGTGTCGCGATGTCGACGTCGGTGCGTCGACCGACATCCGCTGCGAGCTTTTTGAAGGCGCGCAGTTCGTGAGCGTCGATGTTGTCGCGGTCGCACTTGGCGAACAGGAACACGAACACCCACGTATGCCCGACCTTGCCCAGCACGATGCCGCGCTGGCGATTCCCGTCCAGACGCTTCTTCCAGACGTTGCCTCCGAGATCGACGCCCTGGCCCCGTGCCAGCTGTCGCACCGCGCGGCACAGTTCGCCATCGGCGATTCCCGCTTTTCCTGCTGCCTTGTGAAACCACTTCGTCTTGAATACGCGTCGTACGGAAGCAGACATGTCGAGCCAGTCAAGTTAGCACAGGATTATATACCACCAAGTGGTATATATTTTGACCTGGCCGAATGGCCTGCTTCACGCGGATACTCAGCCCCGACGGGCCGCTGGCCTCCCTCGCGGGAGGCACGCGTCATTCCACCGTCACCGACTTCGCGAGGTTGCGCGGCTTGTCGACGTCGGTGCCGCGCGCGCATGCGGTGTGATACGCGAGCAGCTGCAGCGGCACGACGTGCAGGATCGGCGACAGCTGCCCGTAGTGTTCCGGCATCCGGATCACGTGCAGGCCGTCGTCGTTGACGATCTGCGTGTCGGCATCCGCGAACACGTACAGCTCGCCGCCGCGTGCGCGCACTTCCTGCATGTTCGACTTCAGCTTCTCGAGCAGCGTGTCGTTCGGCGCGACCGTCACGACCGGCATCGCTTCGGTGACGAGCGCGAGCGGCCCGTGCTTCAGTTCGCCGGCCGGATAGGCTTCGGCGTGGATGTACGAGATTTCCTTCAGCTTCAGCGCGCCTTCGAGCGCGATCGGGTAGTGCAGCCCGCGGCCGAGGAACAGCGCGTTTTCCTTGCGTGCGAATTCCTCCGACCACGCGATGATCTGCGGCTCGAGCGCGAGCACGCTGTTCAGCGCGGCCGGCAGGTGGCGCAGCTCCTTCAGGAATTGCGCTTCCTGCGCGGCGTCGACGTGCCCGCGCAGCTTGCCGAGCGTCGCGGCCAGCACGAACAGCGCGACGAGCTGCGTCGTGAACGCCTTGGTCGACGCGACGCCGATCTCGGTGCCCGCGTGCGTCAGGAACTGCATCTCGGTGAGGCGCACCATCGCGCTCGTCGCGACGTTGCACACCGCGAGCGTATGCGTGTGGCCGAGCGACTGCGCGTGCTTGAGCGCGGCGAGCGTGTCGGCCGTCTCGCCCGACTGCGAAATCACCAGCACGAGCTGGCGCGGGTTCGGCACCGACTCGCGGTAGCGGTATTCGCTCGCGATCTCGACCTGGGTCGGGATCTTCGCGATCGATTCGAGCCAGTACTTCGCGGTGAGGCCCGAGTAGTAGCTCGTGCCGCACGCGAGGATCAGCAGGCTGTCGATGTTCGCGAACGCGGCGGGGGCCGCCTCGCCGAACAGCGTCGCGTCGAACGCTTCGGTTTGCGGCACCGTGTCGCCGATCGCGCGCGGCTGCTCGAAGATTTCCTTCTGCATGAAGTGGCGGTACGGGCCCAGCTCGACCGCGCCGCCGTATGCGCTGACCACGCGGATCTCGCGCTGCGCGAGCGCGCCGTGGCGATCGACGATCTTCACGCCGTCGAGCGACAGTTCGCACACGTCGCCTTCCTCGAGGAACGTGAAGCGGTCGGTGCTGCCGGCCAGCGCCAGTGCGTCGGATGCGAGGAAGTTCTCGCCGTCGCCGTGGCCGACGACGAGCGGCGAACCCTGGCGCGCACCGACGACGGTGTGCGGCTGGTCCTTGTGCGTCACCGCGATCGCATACGCGCCGTGCAGCTGCTGCACGGCTTCGCGCACGGCCGCGAACAGGTCGCCGCGATACAGGCTGTGCACGAGGTGCGCGATGACTTCGGTGTCGGTCTGCGACACGAACTCGTAGCCCTTCGCGCGCAGTGCTTCGCGCAGCGTCTCGAAGTTCTCGATGATGCCGTTGTGCACCAGCGCGAGCGCGTTCGACGAGAAGATCGGGTGTGCGTTGTGCGTGACGGGCGCGCCGTGCGTCGCCCAGCGCGTGTGCGCGACGCCGGTCGTGCCTTCGAGATGCGATTCCTGCACCTGCGCGTCGAGATCGGCGACGCGCGCGACGCTGCGCGCGCGCTTCGGCGCGCCCGGCTCGAGCACGGCGACGCCGCACGAATCGTAGCCACGGTATTCGAGGCGCCGCAATCCTTCGATCAGCACCGGAACGATATTACGCTGCGCAACTGCGCCGACAATGCCGCACATGAATGGTCAATCCTGTAAGTCGACGCGGGCGCCGTCCGGGCGCCCGCTAAAGGTTCAGCTCTTCTTCTTGACCGGGCGGACGTAGCCGCTCTTCGCGGTCTGCGTCTTCTCGTTCAATGCGAGGACGCCTTCGGCGACGTCCTTCCAGATCGTCGTGCCGGCCGCGATCGTCACGCCGCGGCCGACGCGCACCGGCGCGACGAGCTGCGTGTCGGAGCCGACGAACACGTCGTCCTCGATCACGGTGCGGAACTTGTTCGCGCCGTCGTAGTTGCAGGTGATCGTGCCCGCGCCGATGTTCACGCGCGCGCCGATGTCGGCGTCGCCGATGTAGGTGAGGTGGTTCGCCTTCGAGCCGTGGCCGATCACCGCATTCTTCACCTCGACGAAGTTGCCGACGTGCGCTTCGTCCGCGAGCTGCGCGCCCGGACGCAGCCGCGCGTACGGGCCGATCACGGTGTTCGCGCCGAGCTCGGCGCCGTCGATGTGCGTGAACGCGTCGATGCGCGTGCCCGCGCCGATCGACGCGTTGCGGATCACGCAGTTCGCGCCGATCGTCACGTTGTCGGCGAGCGTCACGTTGCCTTCGAACACGCAGTTCACGTCGATCGACACGTCGCGGCCGCAGCGCAGCGTGCCGCGCACGTCGAGCCGCGCCGGATCGGCGAGCGTGACGCCGTCGACGAGCAGCGCATCGGCGACGTTGCGCTGATGGATGCGCTCGAGCTCCGCGAGCTGCGCCTTGCTGTTCACGCCGAGCGTTTCCCATTCCTCGTCGGGCTGCGCCGTGACGATCTCGAAGCCGGCCTCGATCGCGAGCTCGACGACGTCGGTCAGGTAGTACTCGCCCTGCGCGTTCTCGTTCTTCAGCGCGCCGAGCCACATCGACAGTTGCGCCGTGGGCGTGACGATGATGCCGGTGTTGATCTCGGCGATCCTCAGTTGCTCGGGCGACGCGTCCTTCTGCTCGACGATGCGCGTGACGAAGCCGGACGCGTCGCGCACGATGCGGCCGTAGCCGGTCGGGTCGTCGAGCGTGACGGTCAGAATTCCGTAGCGGCCTTCGCGCGCGGCGTCGACGAGACGCCGCAGCGTCGACGCGCGCGTGAGCGGCACGTCGCCGTACAAAACCAGCGTCGGTTGCGCGGGATCGAGCAGCGGCAGCGCCTGGCGTACCGCGTGGCCGGTGCCGAGCTGCTCGGCCTGCACCGCGAACTGGACGTCGGGCGCGGCGACGGCGGCCTGGACCTGCTCGGCGCCGTGACCGACGATGACGACGAGCCGCGACGGCTGCAGCGTGCGCGCGGTGGCGATGACGTGGGAGAGGAGCGGCCTGCCGGCCAGGGGATGGAGCACTTTCGGCAGCGCGGAACGCATGCGCTTGCCGGTGCCTGCCGCCAAAATCACGATATTCATGGCGCCAGCTTGTCAGAGGAGTTCGAAGCCGTCCATTTTAGCATGCGGCCCCCGTCGTTCCGGGCCTGTCGCGGCGGGGCGACAGCGCCGGAACGAGGCCGCGGCCCCGGTTCCGGCGGGTGTTCGGACCCTGCTTACAAGTCGTCGAACTGGACGATCGAGATCGGTTTCGCCGAGCCCGGCGCGGCGGCCTCGTCGCCGGACGCGCACGGCTCCTCGTCGAACGCGATGTCGCCCTGCGGATCGGCCTCGCCGGTCGCGCGCAGCGACGCGAACGGGAACTGGGTCGTATCCATCAGGTGCGACGGCACGACGTTCGCGAGCGCGCTGAACATGTTGTCGACGCGGCCCGGGAAGCGCTTGTCCCATTCGCGGATCAGCGCCTTCATTTCCGCGCGCTTCAGGTTCGGCTGGCTGCCGCACAGGTTGCACGGGATGATCGGGAATTCGCGCAGCTCGGCGTATTTCTCGAGATCGGTTTCCTTCACGTAAGCGAGCGGGCGGATCACGACGTTCCTGCCGTCGTCCGACTGCAGCTTCGGCGGCATTCCCTTCAGCTTGCCGCCGTAGAACATGTTGAGCAGCAGCGTCTGCAGGATGTCGTCGCGGTGGTGGCCGAGCGCGATCTTGGTCGCGCCGAGCTCGCCGGCCACGCGGTACAGGATCCCGCGGCGCAGCCGCGAGCACAGCGAGCAGGTCGTCTTGCCTTCGGGCACGAGCCGCTTGACGATGCTGTAGGTGTCCTGGTTCTCGATGTGGAACGGCACGCCGACCTGCGTCAGGTATTCGGGCAGCACGTGCTCGGGGAAGCCCGGCTGCTTCTGGTCGAGGTTGACCGCGACGATGTCGAAGTCGATCGGCGCGCGCTCGCGCAGGCGCAGCAGCACGTCGAGCATCGCGTAGCTGTCCTTGCCGCCCGACAGGCACACCATCACCTTGTCGCCCTGCTCGATCATGTTGTAGTCGCCGATCGCCTGGCCGACCTGGCGCACGATCCGCTTGAACAGCTTGTTGTTCTCGTACGCTTCCTTCTGCTCGCGGCGCGTCAGCGCGCGGCGGCCGGTGTCGGCGGCGGTGGCTTCGATGGCGGCGCCGTCGGCCGCCGTGTCGTTCATGTGGGGGGCGTTCATGCGCGCTCCTCGTCCTTGATGCGAAAGACTTCGACGCCGACGGCGTCGCAGTCCGGATAGGCGTCCGGTTTCTCGGTACAGACGCGTACCGCGCGCACGGCGTCGTGCGCCAGCAGGTTCGCGGCGATCGCGTCGCACAGCGTTTCCTGCAGGTGGATGTGGCCGCGCGCCACGCACTGCGCGACGCTCTGCTTCATCAGGTCGTAGTCGACGACTTCATGCAGCCGGTCGTCGACGGGGGTGGACAGCGCGAGCGGCACGAACAGGTCGACGTTGATGACGACGCGCTGCTCGCCGCGCTTCTCGTGTTCGAAGGCCCCGATGTTGATGTGCACCTCGTAGTCGCGCAGGTAGAGCCTGCGGCAGTCCGCGAGGCGGGGGTGCAGGAGAGCGGAAAACATGGTCGTCCCAGTCAAATTGGCGTGCGCGCACGCAAAGCGGCGCGGGCGGCGGCGATCAGGCCGCGCGGTCCGCGCAGTTCATTCATTCGGGCCGGCGGCGTGCGGCACCAGGTGCTCGCCGCCGTCGACGGTCAGCGTCGCGCCCGTGACGCCGGGCGCGCTCGCGAGATAGCAGGCCGCCGCCGCGATGTCGTTCGCGTGCGGCGCATGGCCGCGCACGAGCGCCGCGACGCGCACTTTCGGCGCGAGGGCCAGCGCCAGCGCGGCGGTCGCGCGGTTCAGCGCGGCCTGCATCAGCGCATGCGACAGCCGCGCCGGTGCCGGGTGAAACAGGGCCTGATCCAGCACGTGGATCGCACACGCGCGCAGCGATTCGTCGTCGCGCGCGGCGTCGGGCGTCGCGTCGGCAAGCGCCCGGGCCAGCGCGAGCGGCGCCGTCACGTTGCGCGCGAGCGCAGCGGCGAGCGATGCGCCGTCCACGGTGTGCGCGTCGTCGGTGCCGGCGCAGGCACTCACGAACACCGCGCAGGCGGGCCGGCCGAGCGCCGCGCCGCACGCGGCGACGAGCGCGGCCGCGTCGGTTTCCAGGGCCAGATCGGCGTCGAGCACGGCTGCACGGCGGCCGTGGGCGGCGACTTCGGCGACGAGCGCATCGGCGGCCGCGCGCGGCGCGCCGGGGCTGCGCTGCAGCGCGACATCCCAGCCGCGCTGCGCGAATCCGGTCGCGAGCGCACGACCGAGCGACGCGGCGTCGGCCGCGCTGCCCAGCGCGCCGGCGACGAGCGCGATGCGCGGGGTCGACGTATCGGCTGAAACGGTCATTTACAATGCCGGGATGAACCCGAAAGCTCACGAACCCGCTAGTTTACCTGCTCCCGGCCCTGACGCGCTCGCGCAGTCCGAAACCCTTGCCGCGCAACTGCGCGACGAGATCGCGGCGGCTGGCGGCTGGCTGCCGTTCGACCGCTTCATGGAGCGCGCGCTGTATGCGCCCGGCCTCGGCTATTACAGCGGCGGCGCGCGCAAGTTCGGCCGCCGCGCCGACGACGGCAGCGACTTCGTGACGGCCCCCGAGCTGTCGCCGCTGTTCGCGCAGACGCTCGCGAATCCCGTCGGGCAAGCGCTGGCGGCAAGCGGCACGCGCCGTGTGATGGAGTTCGGCGCGGGCACGGGCAAGCTCGCGGCCGGGCTGCTCGCGGCGCTCGATGCGCTCGGCGTCGAACTCGACGAATACCTGATCGTCGACCTGTCCGGCGAGCTGCGCGAACGCCAGCGCGACACGATCGCGGCGGTCGCGCCGGCGCTCGCCGGGAAGGTGCGCTGGCTCGACGCGCTGCCCGAGCACTTCGACGGCGTCGTGGTCGGCAACGAGGTGCTCGACGCGATGCCGGTGCGCCTCTTCGCGAAAGCGGACGGCGCGTGGCTCGAGCGCGGCGTCGCGCTCGACGCGCGGCACGCGTTCGTGTTCGACGACCGGCCCGCCGGTGCGGCCGGCCTGCCGCCGGTGCTCGCGACGCTCGACGTCGACGACGGCTACGTGACCGAGACGCACGAAGCCGCGCTGGCGTTCACGCGTACCGTATGCACGATGCTCGGGCGCGGCGCGGTGCTGCTGGTCGACTACGGGTTCCCCGCGCACGAGTACTACCATCCGCAGCGCGACCGCGGCACGCTGATGTGCCACTACCGCCACCACGCGCATGACGACGCGTTCCTGTACCCGGGGCTGCAGGACATCACCGCGCACGTCGAATTCACCGGCATCTACGACGCGGGCGTCGCGACCGGCGCGGACCTCCTCGGCTACACGTCGCAGGCGCGTTTCCTGTTGAACGCGGGCATCACCGACGCGCTGGCCGCGATCGATCCGTCCGACATCCACCAGTTCCTGCCGGCCGCGAACGCGGTGCAGAAGCTGATCTCGGAAGCCGAGATGGGCGAGCTGTTCAAGGTGATCGCATTCTCGCGCGGGATCGACGGCACGCTCGACGCATTCGCGCGCGGCGACCGCTCGCACGCGCTCTGACGGGGCGCCCGGGATGCTGCGCTGGCTGATGGCGTCGTTCGTCGCGGTGATGATCCTGACGCGCTGCTGGCCGTGGCTCGGCAAGGTCGGCATCGGGCGGATGCCGGGCGACGTCACGCTGACGCTCGGCGGGCGGCGCTACCCGTTCCCGTTCATGTCGACGCTGGTGCTGACGATGCTGGTGTCGATGGTGGCGCGGCTGCTCTGAGCCGCGCCGAATGCGGCGGCGCGCCGTGACCGCGCCGCGGCGCGCGTGTGAGGGTTCGGCGCGTCACGGTTCGCGCGTCACAGCTCGATTTCGCCGAGGATCCGGTGCGCGAGCGCCTTCGCTTCGTTGAACGCCTCTTCCTCGCTCGGACTCGTCGTGTGGACGTCGTAGCGCATGTTTTCCGTCTCGTCGCCGTCGTCCCGGGCGAGGATCACGTAACCCTGGAACTGTCCGTTGGCGGCGTGCTGCGTGTGCGCCTTGGCCGTGTAGATGCCTTTCGTGAACGTGTTCGTGTCCATCGTGCCTCTCCCGCAATAGGACACTTCATCGTAGCACTGCGGCGCAGCATGTACAGCGCCGCTAATCGGCGACCGATCAGCGCGCCGTCATTGTCCCGTCACCGTTCGAGCAGCGCGACCACCTCGTCGAGCGTCGGCGCATGCGCGCCCGTATGCCGGCACGCGGCGGCGCCCGCCGCGAGCGCGAACGCGAGATGCTCGCGCCACGACCGCTGCGGCGCGGCCATCAGGCTGAACAGCATGCCGCCGATCGACGCGTCGCCCGCGCCGACGGTATCGACCACCTCCACGCGCGGCGGACTGGCTTCGAGCACGTCGCCGTCCGCGTAAAGCGTCGCCGGCTGCGCGCCGCGCGTGACGAGCACCGCCGCGCGCGGATTCAGCGCGCGCACCGCGTCGACCGCATCCGGGCCGTCGCCGCCGAACAGGTGGCGCAGGTCCTCGTCGGACACCTTGATCAGGTCGGCGAGTGCGGCCATCTTCTCGAGCGTCGGCCGGTACGCGGCCGTCATCAGGTTCCGGTAGTTCGGATCGAAGCTGATCTTCACGCCGCGCGCGTGCAGCTCCGCCGCGAGCGCGACGAGCGTGCCCGCGAGCGGTTCGCGCACGAGGCTGATGCAGCCGAAGTGCGCCCACTTCACGTGTGCGGCCCAGCCGGTCGGCAGCCGCGCCGGGTCGAACGCGAGATCCGCGCTCGCTTCGCCGATGAAGAAGTACGCGGGCGGCCGCGTCTCGTGGACGATCGCGAGCAGCGGCGCACGCGGCACGCGCTGCAGGAAGCGCAGGTCGAGCCCGGCCGCCTCGCTGGTGCGCCACAGCACGTCGGAGAAGCAGTCTTCGCCGATCGCGCCCGCGAGCGCGCTCGGCACGCCGAGCCGCGCGACCGCGCGCGCGACGTTCCAGCCGGCGCCGCCCGGCACCGAGGTCCACTGCGCGTCGCCCGCGCGCACCATGTCGGTCAGGATGTCGCCCGCCGACACGAAAGCCGGAAAGGTGCCGCCGCTCATTGCGTCGGCTCGCTGCGCGCCGCGCGCGCGAGGGTCGCGAGCACGTCGTAGCATGCGCCCATCGTGTGATAGTCGGTCTTGCCGGCCGGGCTTTTCTCGTCGCTGTACTTGCGGTTGTCGCAGGTGAGGATCCGGTACCACGCTCCGTAGCGGTGATCGACGAAATGTGCCCAGCTGTAGCGCCAGATCTCGTCGTACCAGTCCCAGAAGCGCTCGCTGCCGGTGCGCGCGCCGAGCATCGCGGCCGCCGCGAAGGTTTCCGCCTGCACCCAGAAATACTTGTTGTGGTCGCAGATCGTGAAGTCGGGGCCGAAGCCGTAGCAGAGGCCGCCGTGATCGGCATCCCACGCATGTGTGAGCGCCGCGTCGAACAGCTCGGCCGCGCGCGGCACGAGCCAGTCGAGCGGGCGGTGCCGCTCCAGGATCAGCAGCAGCTTCGCCCATTCGGTCTGGTGCCCGGGCTGGAAGCCCCACGGACGGAAGATGTTCGAGCTGTCTTCCTTGTTGTAGTCCCAGTCGACCGACCAGTCCGCATGGTAGTGCTCCCACACGAGGCCGCCCGACAGCGAAGCCTGGCGCTGCGTGATGTGGGTCGCGAGTTTTTCCGCGCGATCGAGATAGGTGAGATGGCCGGTCGCCTCGTATGCCGCGAGCAGCGCTTCCGTCATGTGCATGTTCGCGTTCTGGCCGCGGTACGACGACACGTTCCAGTTCGGCGTCGCGTCGTCCGCGTAGAGGCCGGCGGCCGCGTCCCAGAAGCGGTGCTCGGCGAGCTCGTAGGTCGACGCGATCAGCGCGCGCGCTTCGTCGATGCCGGCCATCGTCGCGTGCGCGGCGGCCAGCAGCACGAACGCGAGCCCGTAGCAGTGGCGCGTGCCGTCGAGCGTCGCGCGTTTCGTGCCGTCGCGCCAGTCGAGTTCCCAGTCGTAGCCCTGCAGCGCTTCGTCCCAGTGCGCGTCGCGCAGGAAGCGCAGCCCGTGGCGGGCGTAGTCGAGGTGGCGCGGATCGCCGAAATGCCGGTACGCCATCGCGTAGTTGAAGACGAACCGGCAGCTGCTGACCAGGTGCCGCGACGTGCGGTTGTAGATGCTGCCGTCGTCGCGGAAGTAATGGTAGAAGCCGCCCGTCGGGTCGAACGCGTTCTGCGCGTAGAAGCGCAGCGTGTCCTCGATGTGCGACAGCAGGAACGACGGATCGCGGAAGCTCGCGACGAACGGTGCCGCTTGCGCGTGGGCGGCCGGCGCGGCCGTGCGGGATTGGACCGGGGGCATGTTCATGATTCGGTGACCGTGGCGGTATCGAGTGCCGGTGAGCCGGCGGGCTGGCTGCTGGCCCGTACGATCAGTTCGACGGGCAGGGAGATCTCGGTGCGCTCGGGCGATTCGGCGAGCAGCAGTTCGACGCCGCGGCGGCCGAGCGCTTCCTTGTCGACGGCGAGCGTCGTGAGCGGCGGATTCGCGTGCGCGGCGGCCGGGATGTCGTCGAAGCCGACGATCGCGATGTCTTCCGGAATCCGCACGCCGCGCGCGATGCACACGCGCTGCGCGGCCAGCGCGGCGGCGTCGTTGTACGCGAACACGGCGTCCGGGCGCGGGCCGGGCGCGTCGAGCAGCTGCTGCATCGCGCGCGCGGCGCCGGTGTCGGGGTCGAGCCCGGCGTCGATCGTCACTTCGTATGCGGGATCGAACAGCCGCCCGGCCTCGAAGAACGCGCGGCGATAGCCGATCGCGCGCTGCGCGATGCTGAAGTGCGCGGCCGAGCCGCCGATGAACGCGATCCGCGAGCGGCCGATGGCGAGCAGGTGGCGCATCGCGAGCGCCGCGCCCGTCGCGTTGTCGATGTTCACCGAGCGCAGGCCGGGCGCCCACAGGTCGATCAGCACGAGCGGCCGGCCGGTCGCGGCGAGCGCCTCGATCGTCTCGGGCTCGATGAAGCCGGCCACCGCGATCGCGTCGGGCGCATGCGGGCGCATCTGGCGCAGCACGTCGTCGTTGGGGCCGACCGTGAGCAGCGTCGGCACGATGCCGCGCTCGCGGCACGCGTCCTCGACGCCGTGCAGCACGTGCGAGAAGAACGGGCTCGCGGGAAAGCGGTTGTGCTGGCGGTGCAGCAGGAAGGTGAGCCGGCGGATGCGCGGGCGCAACTGGGCCGGGTCGTAGCCGAGCTGCTGCGCGATCTCGACGATGCGCGCCCGCGTGGCTTCCGACAGGCCCGGCTGGTTTTTCAGCGCGCGGGAGACGGTGCCGATCGAGACCTCTGCCGCCCGCGCTACGTCGCGAATGGTGGTGCCCATCGTTCGGGTCCGGTTTGTTTAGGGTGACGGCGATTGTATAGTAAAACGCCGAGCCAAATTCGGGCCGGATAACCGGGGAATACCCGGAAATAACGGGTTTTTACGCGCTAATCTGCGAAAACGACGTTACTAAAAATACTAAACAAAACGCGGAAAAGGCAAGGTGATCGCACGGAAAGGGGCGCACGCGTTCGGATGCCCGGTCCGCGAGGGGCGGGCGAGGCGAACGGGAGGCCGTTGCCGGCAATCGGGCGCGCGAGACACCGTCGTCGCCGTTCTTGCCGGCCGGCAGCGCGCTTGCATCCGGCAACCGCCCGCCGGTTCAGCCCGCCGCCGCGTGCGGCGGCCCGCCGCGATCGCGCAGCGCCGCGCGGCCGGCATCGAGATCGACGACCGCGAGCCCGCCCGGCTGCTGTTTCGCGCGCCGCTTCGCGAGCGCCGCGACCGACGCGATCTCGTCGCTGCCGTAGCGCATCGCGCCGTTCGCACCGGCCGGCACGCCGACCGCGCCGATCGCCATCGTGACGAAACCGAAGAATGCGGGGTTGCCGTGGCGGTCCTCGCCGCGCAGCCCGCCCGCCAGCCGGTCGGCCTGCGTGTAGAAACGCCGCGCGCCGTCGTTGAAGTGCGCGATCGCGTCGGCCGCGCGCGCGTGCCAGTCGTCGCGCTGGAACAGCACGAGGAAATCGTCGCCGCCGACGTGCCCGAGAAAGTCGCGCTGCGGATCGCACACGCCGGCCAGCACCGTCGCCGCGAACTTCAGCACTTCGTCGCCCTGCCAGTAGCCGTACTGGTCGTTGAACGGCTTGAACTGGTTCAGGTCGACGTAGCACGCGTGGAACCCGGCGTCGCGCGCCAGCAGGCGCTCGATGTGCGCGCTGATCGGGATGTTGCCGGGCAGGAAGGTCAGCGGATTCGCATAGCGCGCGGCCTCGATGCGCATCTCGGTCACCGCGCGCACGAGGCTCTCGCCGGTGCCGAGCCCGACGTAGCGGCCGTGCTCGGTGATGACGAAGCCGTCCGCGAGGTAGCGCTGGTCGTGGCTCGCGAGCAGCATCGCGAGCTGCTCGACCGTCGTCGCGTTGTCGATCATCAGCGGCGCGTCGTTCGCGAACTGCAGGCACGGCTTCTTTCCGAACACCTCGCGATGGTAAGGCAGCGTGAAACGGTCGATGAAGCCGCGCCGATTCACGAGCGCGACCGGCCGCCCGCGTTCGACGAGCGCGACCGCGTGCAGGCCGGGCATCCGGTTGAACAGGTCGAGCACGTCGTTGCTGGTCGCATCGCGCGGCAGCGCCGGCGCGGGGACGAGCATCTTCGTCGCGATCGTGCTTGCGGGCCGCACGGCGCGGGTCGCACCGGGGAACACCGCGATGTGCGGCGCGCGGATCGCGTCGCGCGCGGCCGGTGCGACGACCCGCGACGGTTGCGCGTCCGGCCGGCCGAGCAGGAAGCCCTGCACGCAGCAGATGCCCATGTCGCGCACGACGATCAGGTCGCACTCGTTCTCGATCCCTTCCGCGATCAGCTTCGCGCCGCTCGCGTGCGCGAAGTGCTGCATCGCCCGGACCGCCTCGAACTTGAGCGGATCGCGCGCGATGTCGTGGATGAAGAAGCGGTCGATCTTCACGACGTCCGGGTGCAGGCGCAGCCACAGGTTCATGCTCGCGTTCGCGGTGCCGTAGTCGTCGAGCGCGAACTGGATGCCGGCGTCGCGCAGCGATGCGACCGCCGGCCCGATGTGCGCGACGTCGGGCATCGCGGTCTGCTCGGTCAGCTCGATCACGATGCGCTCCGCACCGACCCGCGCGCGACCGAGCAGTTGCCGCGCGCGCTCGCGTTCGCGCGCGAGTTGCAGGATCGTGTTCGCGCTGAAGTTGAGGAACAACTTGCCGTCGCAGCCGAGCGCCGCGAACGCGTCGAGGCAGGTGAGGGCGGCCGCCTGTTCGAGCGCGACGGTCGCGCCGTCGCGGGCGGCCTGCGCGAACAGCGCGGCCGGCGTCTCGAGGTCGGTGCCGCGCGGGCCGCGGATCAGGCCTTCGTAGCCGACGACCGTGCCCGACCCGAGGTCGACGATCGGCTGGAACACGGCCGCGAGCGCACGCTCCGCGATCAGGCGCGTGGTGGAGACGGCGGGCGGGACGGGATGAGGCGCGGGCATGGGCGAGGGCGGCCGAGGCGACGGGACGCCCGACTTTAACGGCAGCGCGCGCGGAGAATTGAATGAAGATTTCGTGACGCGATGCGCGTCGATGGTGCATGCGTCGCTTTGGGCGGGTGGTGGGGCGGCGGAGAAAGCGGAAAGCGTAACGAGAAAGACGCGAATCCACCCGCGCGGCCAGCCATGCCGGCCGCGCAGCCTCCCGCGTCAGCGTTTGCCCGCGCTCAGCGCGCCGCGTCCGCGTGCGGCGCCGGCCGCGCCCTCGTCGCCGTCACGCTCGCCGCGCATGTCGCGCGCGCCCCAGCGCTGCGCGAGCGCCGCGCACGCCATCAGCTGGATCTGGTGGAACAGCATCAGCGGCAGCACGATCGCGCCGACCGCCTGCGCGGAGAAGATCACCTTCGCCATCGGCACGCCGGCCGCGAGGCTCTTCTTCGAGCCGCAGAAGATGATCGTGATCTGGTCTGCGCGGTTGAAGCCGAGCCGCTTGCTGACGAACGTGGTCAGCACCAGCGCGATCGCGAGCAGCACGACGTTGACGACCAGCAGGCCGCCGAGGGCGCGCGCCGGCATCTGGTGCCAGAGCCCCTGGTTCACGGCCTCGCTGAACGCGACGTAGACGACGAGCAGGATCGAGCCCTGGTCGACGAAACGCAGCACGCCGCGATTGCGTTCGATCCAGCCGCCGATCACGGGCCGCAGCAGCTGGCCGGCGACGAACGGCACGAGCAGCTGCATCACGATGCTCCCGACGGTGCTCCACGGCGACGCGGCCGCGGCCGACTGCGACGTGATCATCAGCCCGACGAGCGCCGGCGTCACGAAGATTCCGAGCAGGCTCGACGCGGACGCCGCGCACACGGCGGCCGGCACGTTGCCCTTCGCGATCGACGTGAACGCGATCGACGACTGGACCGTCGACGGCAGCGTGCACAGAAACAGCACGCCGGCGTAGAGCGCCGGCGTGACGAGCGGCTGCAGCACGGGCTTCAGCGCGAGGCCGAGCAGCGGGAACAGCGCGAACGTGCTGAGCAGCACGACCGCATGCAGCCGCCAGTGGGTCGCGCCCGCGACGACGGCTTCGCGCGACAGCTTCGCGCCGTGCAGGAAGAACAGCAGGCCGACCGCGATGTTGGTCGCCCAGTTGAACGCGTGGGCGGCCGGGCCGCGACACGGCAGCAGGCTCGCGAGCACGACGGTGCCGACCAGCGCGAGCGTGAAGTTGTCGGGAAGGAAACGGGGACGGGCCATCGGGGAACTCGATTCGGAAACGGCAGGCGCGCATGTCGCGCGCGCGAAGCCGATATTGTCCCGGTTGGTCATTCAATACACAAATTCATTGTGCGAATCGATTGATGAATCGACGGCATAGGGCGGCGGGCGCCAGAGAGGGGCGGCCGATGCGCAAAACAGCAGAAGAATGTTCTGCCGCGATTGCGCCCTGAAGTGAAAAAACCTAGCAGTAACATGGTGTTACACCGATGCCCGCGACCTAACACTTTTTGGCTCGACACCGTTTCGGGCCGCTCATAAATTACTGCTGAAAGGCTTGCGTCGGCCGGAAACGCCCGGCGGCGAGCGGTAACAGGCACTGAATGATGACGGAACGGGTGAAACTGAAGGTCGGACGATGGGTGGCAGGCGTGCTCGGCGCACTGCTGATGCCGCTCGCGCTCGCGCAACCGCCGCACGGCGGTCAGGCGTTCGGCGGCGGTCACGGCTTCGGTCACGGTTTCGGTGGCGGCGACATGCGCGCTTTCGGCCAGCCGGCCGGCAACGCGCCGGTATGGCGCCGGGCGCTGCCGCCGGGCGGCGCGCGTGCCGGCGGCGTGAGCGGTTACGGTTCCCGCTGGGGGCTGCGGCCGACGCCGTCCTACGGCCATTACGCCGCGCAAAGCCCGTATCGTCCGATCAGCGCCGACTCCCGCCAGATGCCGCGCCCGCAGGGCGGCGGCAACGTGCCGCTGCGCGCCGGCTCGATCCGCGCCGACGTCGCGCGCTACAACGAGGAGCGCGGCGGCCGTCCGATGCCGCCCCCCCGCGCGCAGGAAGAACCGTCGCACTCGCCGTTTTTCTCCCCGTTCTACCGAAACTGAGCGCCCCGCGCGTTCGTCTCCCCGCCGGCTGTGATGCGAATTCGCCACAGTCGCGCGCATATTTCCGCTGATTTTCCCGCCGCATTGCGCTATCTTTCGCGCCCGGCACGCGCGCGCCCCGCGGCCGTCCCGTCGCGTGCCCGCTCCGCGCGCGGCCGCTGCGGCGCGCCTGGCCATGTGCCGATTCCGCGAAGTTAATGCCGCTGCTATACCCGCAATAAGTGTGCGCAATTTTGACCGGACGCACGATCCGTAAAGATGGCTGCGCCCCGAACGACGCAAGCAATCGGCTCCAAAAAACAACGCTCGCGCCACTCATCGACATTCGACAAAACCTGGAGATCCCATGAAAGCATTCGCTCGCCGTGCGTCGCGCACGTCCGTCAAGCTGATCGCCGCGGCCGCCTGCGTGGCCGCAACCGCACCCGTCCACGCGCAGTCGAGCGTCTCGCTCTACGGTCAGGTCGACGAATGGGTCGGCGCAACCAAGTTCCCGGGCGGCGATCGCGCATGGAACGTGTCGGGCGGCGGGATGTCGACGTCGTACTGGGGCCTGCACGGCGCAGAGGATCTCGGCAACGGCTACAAGGCGATCTTCACGCTGGAGAGCTTCTTCCGTGCGCAGAACGGCCAGTTCGGCCGCTTCCAGGGCGACACGTTCTTCGCGCGCAACGCATACGTCGGCGTCAGCTCGCCGTACGGCACGGTGACGGCGGGCCGCCTGACGACGCACCTGTTCCTGTCGACGATCCTGTTCAACCCGTTCTACGATTCGTACACCTTCTCGCCGATGGTGTACCACGTGTTCCTCGGCCTCGGCACGTTCCCGACCTATCCGAGCGACCAGGGCGCGGTCGGCGATTCGGGCTGGAACAACGCGCTGTCCTACACGTCGCCTTCGTTCGGTGGCCTGAATTTCGCGGCGATGTACGCGCTCGGCAACACGGCTGGCGACAACCGCTCGAAGAAGTGGAGTGCGCAGTTCAACTACGCGAACGGCCCGTTTGCCGCGACCGCCGTCTACCAGTACGTGAACTTCAACAACGGCCCGCAGGACCTGAGCTCGCTCGTGACCGGCATGAAGAGCCAGGGCATCGGGCTGGTCGGCGCGACCTACGACCTGAAGTACGTGAAGCTGTTCGGCCAGTACATGTACACGAAGAACGACCAGGTTGCCGGCAGCTGGCACGTGAACACCGCGCAGGGCGGCGTGTCGGTGCCGCTCGGCGTTGGCAACGCGATGGCGTCGTATGCATACTCGCGCGACGGCGGCGGCCTCGACCAGACGCGCCAGACCTGGGCCGTCGGCTACGACTATCCGCTGTCCAAGCGCACCGACGTCTACGCTGCCTACATGAACGACCACATCAGCGGCCTGTCGAGCGGCAACACGTTCGGCGCGGGCATCCGCGCGAAGTTCTGACGATTCGTTCGCCGGACGCGCACACGCAGCGCGTCCCGCCTGCCGGTCTTCCGCCCCCGAAACGGCGCCGCTTCCCGCGGCGCCGTTTTGCCTTTGTTGACCTTCTTGTTTCCTTGCCTTTGTTACCCTATCTCGTAATTGCATGATTACCAGGAATTGCGAGCTAGTTCGATGGATACCCTCGTCAGCATGAATGTGTTTCGCTACGTCGTCGAAGTGGGCAGCTTCGTCGGCGCGGCCGAGCGCATGCAGATGTCGGCCGCGATGGCGAGCAAGCACGTGATGCATCTCGAGCAGCAGCTCGGCGCGCGGCTGCTGCATCGCACGACACGACGTGTCGCGCCGACCGAGGCGGGACGCGAATACTATGAGCGCCTCGTGCAGGCGCTGTCGGAACTCGACGAAGCCGGACAGGCGGTCGGCGCCGCGAGCGTCGTGCCGCAGGGCCGCCTGCGCGTGACGTCGCTGTCCGCGTTCGGATTGCGGCACGTGATGCAGGCCGTCACCGATTATGCGGGCCGGTTCCCGGACGTGACCGTCGACATGACGCTGTCCGATCGCGTGGTCGACCTGATCGAGGAAGGCTACGACGTCGCGGTGCGCGCGGCGCCGAACGGGCTGAAATCGTCGTCGCTGGTCGCGCGGCAGATCGCCACCGCACACATCCTGCTGGTCGCGTCGCCCGAGTATCTGGAGAAGCACGGCACGCCTCAGACGATTGCCGATCTCGCGCATCACAATTACCTGCGCCGCGATTCGAATTCGACGATGCTCGATTCGCTGGTGATCGACGCGGCCGCCGCGTCGCGCGTGAACCTGAACGGCAACCTGATCGTGAACCATCTCGAGGGGCTGCGCGCGGCGGTGCTCGCCGGCGCGGGCATCGCGCTGCTCGGCACCGAAGTGATCGGCGACGACATCGAATCCGGCCGTCTCGTGCCGGTGCTGCTCGACTCGGTGCCGCCGCACGAGGCGCCGATCTACGCGGTGTATGCGAGCCGCCGCCACGTATCGGCGAAGGTGCGCTCGTTCGTCGACTTCCTCGCCGCACGTTTCGAAGGGCAGTCGCTGTGCCCGTCGATCGAGGCGCGCCTGCGCGTGCTGCCGATCACGCGGATCAAGCGCGCGGGCTGATCGCCGTCTGCCGCCTGCGCGGCGGACATGAAAAAAGCGCGAGCCGTTGCGGTTCGCGCTTTTTTGTTTTTGCCCGACGTCATGTGCGGCCGCGGCGCAACCCGCCGCCCGCGTCAGCGTGCGATGCCGAGCCGTGCCTTCGCGTCGTCGTACTCGCGCTTCAGCCGCTCGACGAGCGCGCCGACGCTCGGCAGGTCGTCCATCAGGCCGACGCCCTGGCCGGCACCCCAGATGTCCTTCCACGCCTTCGCCTTGTCGCCGCCGAAATTCATCTTCGACTTGTCCGATTCCGGCAGCGCGTCCGGATCGAGGCCGGCCTTCTCGATGCTCTCGCGAATGTAGTTGCCGTGCACGCCGGTGAAGAGGTTCGTGTAGATGATGTCGGACGATTTCGCGTTGACGATCGCGCGCTTGTAGTCCTCGGCCGCGTGCGCTTCCTGCGTCGCGATGAAGCGCGTGCCCATGTACGCGAGGTCGGCGCCCATCGCCTGCGCGGCGAGGATCGAGCCGCCGTTCGCGATCGAGCCCGACAGCACGATCGGCCCGTCGAACATCTTGCGCACTTCGCCGACGAGCGCGAACGGCGACGTCGTGCCCGCGTGGCCGCCGGCGCCGGCCGCGACGAGGATCAGCCCGTCGACGCCGGCTTCGAGCGCCTTCTGCGCGTGGCGCAGGTTGATCACGTCGTGCAGCACGATGCCGCCGTAACCGTGCACCGCGTCGACGATCTCGCGCGCCGGCGCGCGCAGGCTCGTGATGAAGATCGGCACCTTGTGGTCGACGCATACGCGCACGTCATGCTCGAGCCGTACGTTCGACTGGTGGACGATCTGGTTGACCGCGATCGGGCCGATCACCGCATCCGGGTGCTTCGCCTTGTGGTCGGCGAGCTCGGACTGGATCTGCGTGAGCCACTCGTCGAGCAGTTCGGCCGGACGGGCGTTGAGCGCGGGAAATGATCCGACGATACCCGCCTTGCACTGCGCGAGCACGAGTTCGGGGTAGCTGACGATGAACATCGGCGACGCGATGACGGGCAGCGTCAGGTTCTGCAGGACGGCGGGCAATGCCATGTGATGTCTCCAGTCTCGAGGGGCGGCCGGATGCGGCGCGGTCGCGCCGATGCCGGCATCAATGCGTGGCGGTCGAACGGTGCTTCGAGTGTAGCGGTGCAGCGATGCGCTCATATTAATACGAACGGTCGTGCGATTCTACGCGAGCTTAGCAAACGGCGCGGCATGGCGACAATCGAGTGAGTGTTCTCTTTCTACGCATTCGGGCATCTGCCGCGCGCAGCAGTCGGCCGGGCGCTCCTACAATACCCGCCATAACAAACCAATGAGAAACAAACCATGTCGTTTGAGGCGTTTGCACCGTTTCGCGTGACGGTGCAGGACACCGACATCTTCGGTGTCAAAGGAGGCGCGGGGCCGCCGCTTCTGTTGCTGCACGGCCATCCGCAGACCCACATGATCTGGCATCGCGTCGCCGCGACGCTGGCGAATCACTTCACGGTGATCGCGACCGACCTGCGCGGCTACGGCGCGTCGGGCAGGCCGCCGAGCGACGCGCGGCATGCGCCGTATTCGAAACGCGCGATGGCGGCCGACCAGGTCGCCGTGATGCGGCATTTCGGCTTCGAGCAATTCCACGTCTGCGCGCACGATCGCGGCGCGCGCGTCGCGCACCGGCTCGCGCTCGATCATCCGGCGGCCGTCGAACGGATGATGCTGCTCGACATCGCGCCGACGCTCGCGATGTACGAGCAGACCGACCGCGCGTTCGCGACCGCATATTTCCACTGGTTCTTCCTGATCCAGCCGGCGCCGCTGCCCGAAACGCTGATCGAAGGCCGCACCGATGCGTACATCGAGCGCGTGATGGGCAACCGGTCCGCCGGGCTCGCGCCGTTCGCGCCGGAGGCGCTCGCCGCGTATCGCGCCGCGCTCGCGCAGCCGGGCGCGGTGCATGCGATGTGCGAGGACTACCGCGCGTCGGCGACGATCGATCTCGAGCACGACCGCGCGGATCTCGAGCGCGGCAACAAGGTCGCGTGCCCGCTGCGCGTGCTGTGGGGCGAAAACGGGATCGTCGGGCGCTGCTTCGATCCGCTCGACGAATGGCGGCGCGTCGCGCGCGACGTCAGCGGCCGCGCGCTCGATTGCGGGCACTACATTCCGGAGGAGGCGCCCGTCGCGCTGATCGACGAGCTGCTGGCGTTCTTCGAGGCGCGCGACGCGGCCGCGTGAGCGACGCCGGCCGCCGCGGCCGGCGCGGTGCTTGCCGCGCGGCGACGATCAGCGGCGCGTGGCGGCATCGTCGTCGACGAGCGGCGGCAGGCGGCGCGGCACCGGCGTCGATTTCACGATCGCCGTGCTCGTTTCCGCGCGCTCCGTCACCTTCGACAGGATGTCGTCGAGGTGCTCGATCGTGCGTAGATAGAGCCGGCAGATGAAGCAGTCCTCGCCGGTCACCTTGTCGCATTCGACGAACTCCGGAATCCGCCGCAACACTTCCTCGACGAGATGCAGCTGCCCCGGCAGCGGCTTCACGCGCACGATCGCCTGCAGCGTGTAGCCGAGCGCGCGCGGGTCGAGCTCGACGGTGAAACCCGCGATCACGCCCTGCGCTTCGAGCCGTCGCACGCGGTCGGCGGTCGCGGGCGCCGACAGCCCGATCTGGCGCGCCAGTTCGCTGGTGGCGATGCGCGCGTCCTCGGCGAGCGCGGCGAGGATCGCGCGGTCGGTCGCGTCCAGCGACGCGACGGCGGGCGGGGAAAGGCGTTTCGACATGATCGCTTTGCTTTCGAAGGTGAATCGATGTTTTCGCTTCAGTTTAGTCGTGGATGCGCGGAAAGCAAGTTCCTAGAATCGAAGTCATCCCCTCTCGTCAAACGGAGTCCATGATGGCCTCGAACGAAATCCGCCGCGGTGCCGCCGAGATGGTCGTCGCGATGATGATGTCCGGCACGATCGGCTGGCTCGTGATGTCGTCGCAGCAACCGCCCACCAACGTCGTGTTCTTCCGCTGCCTGTTCGGCGCCGCGACGCTCGCGATCGTCTGCGCGGCGCTCGGCTTCCTGCGCCGCGCGCTGTTCTCGCCGCGCATGCTCGTGCTCGCGACGCTCGGCAGCGTCGCGATCGTCGCGAACTGGCTGCTGCTGTTCGCCGCGTATTCGCGCGCGTCGATCTCGATGGCGACCGCCGTCTACAACACGCAGCCGTTCATGCTCGTCGCGCTCGGCGCGATCGTGTTCCGCGAACGGATCAGCGCGTCGACGATCGCGTGGCTCGCGCTCGCCTTCATCGGGCTCGTGTGCGTGGTGCGCGTCGAGCCGGCCGTGCTCGCGGTGCCCGGCGAATATCTCGAAGGCGTCGCGCTGTCGCTCGGCGCGGCGTTCCTGTACGCGGTGTCGTCGATCGTCACGAAGCATCTGAAGGGCACGCCGCCGCACCTGCTTGCGCTGCTGCAGGCCGGCCTCGGCATCGTGCTGCTCGCGCCGTTCGCGCACTTCGACGCGTTGCCCGCGACGGCCGCGCAGTGGGTCGATCTCGTCGTGCTCGGCGTCGTGAACACCGGCGTGATGTATGTGCTTCTGTACGGTGCGATCCAGAAGCTGCCGGTCGCGATGACGGGCGCGCTGTCGTTCGTCTATCCGGTCGTCGCGATCATCGTCGATCGCGTCGCGTTCGGGCAGACGCTCGCGTGGACGCAGGTGCTCGGCGCGCTGCTGATCCTGCTCGCGGCGGCCGGCGTGAACCTCGGCTGGCGCATCGTGCCCGCGCGTCGCGCGGCGGTCGGCAACTGAAACGGTCGTGCGATTCGGCTTGCCGCTTCGGCCTGCCGCTCCGGCAGGTTGCCGACACCCGCCGGCGCCGCGTCCGGGAACGAAGGTTGCACACGCAAACCGCTGTAAGAAGTTGTAGGGAAACACCCGATGCGACGCTGCAGCGTCGCTCGTATGATGCGGGCTGTGACGTTGATCACGTTCACAGGATTCCGATCTCATGCCGTTCGCCAAGCAGGCCGAACGGCATTTTTTTATGCGCCGCTCCGCGCGAGCAGGCGCCGCCGCGCGTCGAGCCGTGCGAGCAACGCGCGCCTCGCGTCGTCGTCCGACGCGCGCCATCCCTTGATCTCGTCGCGCGTGCGCAGGCAGCCCGCGCACCAGTCGGTGCGCGGATCGATCCTGCATACGTCGGTGCACGGCGACGCGACCGTGCCGACCGGTACCGGCACGTCGCTCATGCGTCGTTGCGCAGCGCGACGTCGGCGACCGGCGCGCCGGTCAGCGAGACGAGTTCCTGCGGCGACAGGTTGAACACCGCGTGCGGATGGCCGGCGGCCGCCCACAGGCTGTCCAGTTCGAGCAGGTCGGCGTCGATCAGCGTGACCGGTTCGACGAGATGGCCGATCGGGCAGACGCCGCCGATCGCGTAGCCGGTGTTGTCGCGCACGAACTTCGCATCGGCGCGGCCGACCGCGCCCACTTGCGCGGCGACCTTCTTCTCGTCGACGCGGTTCGCGCCGCTCGCGACGACGAGCACCGGCAGGCCGTCCGATTCGCGGCGAAACAGGATCGACTTCGCGATCTGCGCGACCTCGCAGCCGAGCCCGGCCGCGGCTTCGGCGGAAGTCTTGCCGGTTTCGGCGAGCATCACGATGCCTTTCGCGTGCCCGCGTTCGCGCAGCAGCAGCGCGACGCGTCGCGCGGAATCGGGGAGAGAGTCGAATGAAGCGGGTGTCGTCATGGAGAATCCGTCAGTGTCGGGGTCAGACGCAGCTCGGCGTGTCGGCCGCGCTCTGCGCCTTGGCGAGCAGTGCGCGACCGGCGCGCGACACGTTCGCGCGACCGATCGCATGGGAGATGAAGTCGCCGGCGGCGACCACCTGCGCGAGGTCGATGCCGGTGTCGATGCCGAGGCCCTGCATCAGGTACAGCACGTCCTCGGTCGCGACGTTGCCGGTCGCGCCCTTCGCATACGGGCAGCCGCCGAGGCCGGCGACCGACGCGTGAAAGATCTCGATCCCTTCGAACAGCGCCGCGTAGATGTTCGCGAGCGCCTGGCCGTAGGTGTCGTGGAAGTGGCCCGACAGCCGCTCGCGCGGAAACACCCGCGTGACGGCCGACAGCACTTCGCGCGTGCGCTTCGGCGTGCCGACGCCGATCGTGTCGGCGATGTCGATCTCGTCGCAGCCGAGCGCGGCGAAGCGTTCGACGACGTCGACGACCGAGGCGACCGGCACCTCGCCCTGATACGGGCAGCCGAGCGTGCACGACACGCTGCCGCGCAGCCGCAGGCCGGCATCCTTCGCGGCCTTCGCGACCGGCTCGAAGCGCGCGATGCTCTCGGCGATGCTGCAGTTGATGTTCCGCTGCGAGAACGCCTCGCTCGCCGCGCCGAAGATCACCACTTCGTCGGCGCGCGCGGCGAGCGCGTTCTCGAAGCCCTTCAGGTTCGGCGTGAGCACCGAATACACGGTGCCCGCGCGCCGCTCGATGCCGGCCATCACGTCGGCGCCGTCGGCCATCTGCGGCACCCATTTCGGCGACACGAACGACGCCGCTTCGATATTGCGGAAGCCGGCGCGCGACAGCCGGTCGACGAGCGCGATCTTCACGTCGGTCGGCACGAAGGTCTTTTCGTTCTGCAGCCCGTCGCGCGGGCCGACTTCGACGATCTTGACGGCGGTGGGGAACGTCATGGTTGTCTCCAGTTTCGTATAGGCGGAATTCAGTAGCCGCGCGTGTAGTCGACGATGCCGCCGACGCGCTCGCCGCGCTCGAGCGCGCGGATCTTGCCGGCGATCTGCTCGACGGCTTCGTCGCGCAGCGTCTCGGCCGAGCTGTGCGGCGTGATCGTGATGCGCGGCGCGCACCAGAACGGGTGATCGACGGGCAGCGGCTCGTGCTGGAACACGTCGAGCGTCGCGGCGGCGATCCGGCCGCTCGCGAGCGCGTCGAGCAAGTCGGCCTCGACGAGATGCGCGCCGCGTGCGACGTTCACCAGGTACGCACCCGGCGCCAGCCTCGCGAAGGTCCGTGCCGACAGGATTCCGTCGGTATCGCGCGTGCTCGGCAGCAGGTTCACGAGCACCTTCGCGCCGTCGATGCACGCGTCGAACGCGCCGTCGCCCGCGAAGGTCTCGACACCGTCGAGCCGTTTCGGGCTGCGGCTGTAGCCGCGCACCGGCAGGCCGAGCGCCGCGAGCGCCTGCGCGACCTGCGCGCCGAGCACGCCGAGACCGAGCACCGCGACGGTGAAACTCGCGCGCGGATGCGGCTCGAGCACCTGCCAGCGGCGCTCGCGCTGCAGCGCGTCGTATTCGTCGAAGCGGCGCAGGTAGCGCAGCACCGCGTGCGTCACGTATTCGATCATCTGCCGCGCCATGCCCGAATCCTCGAGACGCACCAGCGGCACGTCGCGCGGCAGCGTGCCGGGATGCGCGCGGTCGAGCGCGAGCAGCGCGTCGACGCCCGCGCCGAGATTGAAGATCGCGCGCAGGCCGTCGCGCGGCGCGAACAGCTCGCGCGGCGCGCGCCAGACGAGCGCGTAGTCGGCGGCGCCCGCGTCGCCCGGCTGCCACGCGCGCAGCTCGGCCTCGGGCAGCGCCCGCGCGATCGCGTCGCGCCATGCGTCGGCTTCCTGATGCGGCGAGTAGAACAGGATCTTCATGCGCCTACTTCGCGAACAGCTGGCCGATGTCGGCGAACGCCTTGAACTCCAGCGCGTTGCCGCACGGATCGAGGAAGAACATCGTCGCCTGCTCGCCGACCTCGCCCTTGAAGCGGATGTGCGGCTCGATCACGAAGCGCGTGTGCGCGGCCTTGAGCTTGTCGGCGAGCGCATGCCATTCATCCATCGACAGCACGACGCCGAAATGGCGCACGGGCACGTCGTCGCCGTCGACCGGGTTCACCGCGCTCTTGCCGGTTTCGTCCGGCGCGAGGTGCGCGACGAGCTGGTGCCCGAAGAAATCGAAGTCGACCCAGTGTTCCGAGCTGCGGCCTTCGGGGCAGCCGAGCAGGCCGCCGTAGAACGCGCGCGCGCCGGCGAGGCTCGACACGGGAAAGGCGAGATGGAACGGGCGCAGCGCGCCGGCGGGCGTAGCGGACATCGGGCGTCTCCTGTCGATCGGAACCGGCGCGGCGGCGCCCGGTTCGATCCGATGCAAGGCAAGCGGGAAGCCCACATTCTACGGTTTCGCGGCGCGTTGCGCCGCCGCGAGGCGGCCGGCCCGCGCCGCGCGGCCGTCCCGCGCAAAAGCAAAGCACAAAATATTGGTTCGGCCGCCGCGCGCGGCACGCCACAATCGAATCCCGTCTTCAAGCAACAAGCGAGGGCAATCATGCGCGCATGCAGCAAATCGGCGTGGCCGCCGCGGCTCGTGACCGTTCCGGGCCTGCACGGCAGCGAAGGCGCCCACTGGCAGACCTGGCTCGAGCGGCAGTTCCCGCGTTCGCTGCGCGTCGAACAGGCCGACTGGGATGCGCCGGATCTCGCGCGCTGGGCGCAGTCCGTGCGTGCGCTGCTCGACCGCGAGCGCGGCCCGTTCGTGCTGGCCGCGCACAGCTTCGGCTGCCTCGCGGCCGCGCATGCGCTCGCGCAATGGCCGCCGACGGCCGACGTCGCGGGCGTGCTGTTCGTCGCGCCGGCCAGTCCGAAGAAGTTCACCTTTGCCGGGCCGTTCGACGCGCGCCGGCTCGCGGTGCCGTCGATCGTGATCGGCAGCGAGACCGATCCGTGGATGCCGCTCGCCGATGCGCGCACGCTCGCACGGCGGCTCGGCAGCGCATTCGTCAATCTCGGCGACGCGGGACACATCAACACCGCGGCCGGCTTCGGACCGTGGCCGCGCGCGAAGTACTTCATCGACACATTGGTGCACTGCGCGGCGCCGCTGCGCTTTCGCGACGCGGACGACGGCTTCGACGCCGCGCTCGTCGACCGCGCGCTCGCGCACGCGATCTGACACTCACGCGCACGCGGTGCGCGGCCGGGGCCGCGCACCGCCGTGCCGCCGCGCTTACGACGCGGAAACGGGCCGCACCGCGGCCGGATCCGAGTAGCTCGGCCGGCCGTTCTCGACGTGGCCCGCGAAGCGGCGCGAGAACGTGCCGTTCGCGCCGTCGCTCACCGTCACGTCATACCAGTGATGGCTCGACGCGAGCGCCCATTGCTCGACGTGTTCGTCGCCGCCGTGCAGCGTCACCTGGCGCGCGGGCGTGCCGTATGCGTTGTCGGCCAGCGTCAGCGTCACGTGGCCCGCGCCATGGTTGCGCAGCTTCAGGTACAGGTTGCCGTTCGCGATGTCGTAGCCGGCCTTCACTTCCGGCTGCGCATGGTTGCGGCGGCGCGCCGTCGCGGCCGACACGTTGCCCGCGAACATCCGCACGAAGCCGTTCGGCCCGTACACCGAGAACGCATATGCGCCGTTCGTCTCCGTCAGGTCGAAGTCCGCGTGCAGCACGCGGCGCGCGCCGACCGTGTAGCGCCACGGGCCGTCGGTGCGGTTCGTCGCGTACACCTGGAAGTGCGCGCCCTGGTTGCCGCGGTTCGCGAACTCGATGCGCAACGTGTTGCCGCCGTAGAGGCTCGCGTTCACGTGCAGTTCGTACGGCAGCGCGCGCGCGGGCCGCACGCCGGGTTCCTGCGGATCGATCGGCGACGGCGTCGCGGGCACGGTCGGCGCGGGTTGCGACGTGCATTGCTGGTCGGCGATCGAGCGGTACTGGCTCGTGTCGGGCAGCGTCGGGAACGACGCGTCGGACGAGCGGAAGTCGAACGCGGCGGTGAGGTCGCCGCAGACGGTCCGGCGCCACGGCGTGATGTTCGGTTCGTCGACGCCGAAGCGCTCGCCGATGAAGCGGATCACCGACGTGTGGTCGAACACCTGCGAGCACACGAAGCCGCCTTTCGACCACGGCGACACGACCGTCATCGGCACGCGCGGCCCGAGGCCGTACGGCAGGCCGTCGGCCGTATAGCTGCCGCCGCGGCCGGGATTCACGACCGTGTGCAGCTCGCCGTCGGTGGTCACGGTCGATGCGCCCTGCGCGGCCGACGTCGGCGGCTGCGGCGGCACGACGTGATCGAAGAAGCCGTCGTTCTCGTCGTACATGATGAACAGCACCGTCTTCGCCCACACGTCCGGATTCGCCGTGAGCGCGTCGAGGATCTGCGACGTGTAGTTCGCGCCGTATGCCGGCGTGTATTTCGGGTGCTCGGAGAACACGGCGGGCGGCAGCAGCCACGACACCTGCGGCAGGCGGTCGTTGATCACGTCGTCCTTCAGGTTGTCGAGCGTGCGCACCGTCTGCGCGCGCTGGTACAGCGACGAGCCCGGCTTCGCGTTGATGAAGTTCGTGAAGTTCTGCAGGATGTTCGTGCCGTAGTTGCCGTTGTACGGATCGGCCCACGTGAGCCCCTGCTGGTAGATCTGCCACGACACGCCGCGCGCCTCGAGCCGTTCGGGGAAGGTCGTCCACGACAGCAGCTGGTACGCGGGCGGCAGGTCGCCGTCGACGTAGTCGGCGTTGTCGAGCAGCGGGCCGCCGAACTTGCCGGTCGGGTCGACCGTGCCCGTCATCAGGTACGAGCGGTTCGGGTGCGTCGGCCCCGGCAGCGAGCAGAAGTAGTTGTCGCACACGGTGAACGCATCGGCGAGCGCGTAGTGGAACGGGATGTCCTCGCGCACGTGATAGCCCATCGTCATGTCGGTCTTGTTCGCGGGCCACTGGTCGTAGCGGCCGCCGTCGATCGCCGCGTGGGTCTTCGCCCACGAGTGGTCGAGCGCGCCGAGGCACTGCGCGCTGGTCGTCTTCGTGTCGAGCCGGAAAGGCAGCACGGGCTTCGCCGGGTCTTCCTTCGACGGCTGGTACCACACCGGCTTGCCGTTCGGCAGCGGGATCGGGAAGCGGTCGTTGTAGCCGCGCACGCCGCGCAGGTGTCCGAAGTAATGGTCGAACGAACGGTTTTCCTGCATGAACACGACGATGTGCTCGACATCGCGGATCGTGCCGGTGCCGCGCGCGGCCGGAATCGCGAGCGCGCGGCGGATCGACTCGGGGAACGCGTTGAGCGCGACGGCCGCGCCCGCGGATTGTGCGACGGTATGCAGGAAACGGCGGCGGCTGGATGACGTCATGTTATTTCACCTCGGTTCTGCGATCGGGGGCAGGGACGGGAACGGCGGGATCAGTGCGCCGACGATGCGGCGACGCCGGACGCGCCCGCGTTCGCCGCGGGCTTCGTGTCGTCGTCATCGTCGGGCGGGTAGTGGACGACGGGCGGCGCGAGCGGCGCGGCATCGGACGCGGCGGCGTGCGCGCCCGCGTCGCTGTTGAACGCGCTCGCGGAGCCGGGCGATGCGCCGGCCTGTTGGGAGGCGTCGGCCGCGTGCGCGTCGTGCGGCGCGTCGTCGCTGCAGGCGGCGATGACGGTGGCGGCACATAGAACGACGACGAGGGCAACGCGACGCATGACTTCTCTCCTGGCAGGCGGATCGGGAAACGTTTTCGAGTATGCCGGTGCGATGCGACGATTCGGTGAATCGTTTGCGACCGGAGCATGATCGCGAACGGCTTTCGTCGAGCCGACTAAATGCTTTCGCGCGCTTCGCCGCGCAGGCGGGCGCCGTGTGTCAGCGGCGCGGCGTCCGGCGCCGCACTTCGCTGCGCAGCCAGTCGAGCCACGTACGGATCGCCGCTTCGCGCGGATGATCGGGGCGCCACACCACGTAGTGCGCATACACGTCGGTCACGCGCACCGTCGACACGCGCACGAGCGTGCCGGCCGCGAGTTCGGGTTCGATCAGCGAGCGGCGCGCGAGCGCGACGCCGCGTCCTTTCAGCGTCGCGTCGATCAATGCGTTCGCGTCGGTGAAGCGCGGCGCGCGCGCGGATTCGGTCAGGTCGAGCCGCGCGGCCTGGAACCACGGTTCCCACGGCTGCGCGGGATGGCGCAGCAGCGTCGCGCGCACGAGATCGGCCGGCGCGCGCGGCGCGATGCCGTCGCGATTGCGGTACGCGGGGCTCGCGACCGGGAATACCGTCTCGTTCATCAGCTTCTCGGCGACGACGCCCGGCCAGCTGCCGGGCCCGTAGCGCAGCGCGACGTCGATGCGGTCGCGCTTGCGCAGCGGCGCGAGCGCCGCGTCCGGATGCAGCACGATCGCGATGTGCGGACGCGCGGCCGCGAAGCGCGGCAGGCGTGGCACGAGCCAGCGCTCGGCGACGCTCGGCAGCACGCTCACGTTCAGCGTGACGTCGCAGGTACGCGGGCGGCTGCGCGCGGCGAGCGCCGGCTCGAACGCGCGTTCGAGCACACTCAGGCCCTGGCGCACCTGCAGCACGAGCGCATGCGCGGCATGTGTCGGCGTCGCGCCGCTGCGCTCGCGCGTGAACAGCGGATGGCCGAGCTGCGCTTCGAGCGCGCGGATGTGCTGGCTGACCGCGCCCTGCGTGAGCGCGAGTTCGTCGGCCGCGCGCGTGAAGCTCTGCAGCCGCACGGCGGCTTCGAACGCACGCAACGTCTGCAGCGGGGGAAGGTGAATGCGTCGCATCGCGCATTAGTATCACTAATGCCCGAGCACGACAATTCATCGTTTGCGGCGGCGGTCGATGCGTTCCTACACTCGGTGCCGTCTTTCAACAGGGGCCCACCGGGCAACGCCATCATGAACGCCTATCGTCTCTATCTTTCTCCGGGCGCATGTTCGCTCGCCGCTCACATCGCGCTCGAGGAAACCGGCGCGCCGTTCGACATCGAGATCGTGTCCGTGCGCGAGCAGCAGAACCTCGATGCGCGTTATCTCGCGATCAACCCGAAGGCGCGCGTGCCCGTGCTCGCGATTCCGGGCGAGCCGCGCGTGCTGACCGAAACGCCCGCGATCCTCACGTATCTCGCGCGCCGTCATCCGGACGCGCGGTTGCTGCCGCTCGACGATCCGCTGCGCGAGGCGCGTTGTCACGAATGGCTCGCCTGGCTGGTCGGCTGGGTGCATGGCGTCGGCTACGGCACGCTGTGGCGGCCGGGGCGCTTCATCGGCGATCCGGCGCTGCACGGTGCGGTCAGCGCGCACGGGCGCGACGTGATCGATGCGGCGAACGCCACGATCGAAGCCGCGCTCGTCGACGGACGCACATGGGCCGAGCCGGGCGGCCATTCGATCGTCGATCCGTTCCTGCTGGTGCTGTATCGCTGGGGCGTCGCGATCGGGCTCGACATGGCGCGGCATCTCGCGTGGACCGCGCACGCGCAGCGCGAGGCCGAGCGGCCGGCCGCGCGGCGTGCGCTGGCGCGCGAGGCGGCATGACGGTGGGCGGACGTCGTGGCATGCGCGCGATGGGCTGAATGCATGTGCAGCAAGCGGGACGGCGTCCGCGCGTGCCGCGCGCTGGCGATCGTGGTCGTTACCGCGCGAACAGCGGCCAGGTCGCAGCCGCGATCAGCGCGGCCGCGAGCCAGACCACGCTCCACGAGCTGACGGCGAGCAGCGGCGGAATCGCGAGCGGCGTCGCGAACAGCCCGAGATAGACGATCGTGTTCGCCATCCCGAGCGCGGTGCCGGCGTGGTTCGCGCCCGCGAGCGTCGCGAGTTCGGTATACGCGACGCCGTGCCACGCCGACACGCAGATGCCGGCGAACACGAGGATCGCGACGATCGCGGCGAGCGGCACGTGCGGGCTGCCGGCGGTGGCGGCCGCGAGCAGGGCGAACGAACCGGCCGCGACGCACACCGACCCGCGCAGGTACGCCCGTCGGTTGCCGTGCCGGTCGGTATGGCGGCCGCTCCACACGCGCATCACCATCGCGCCGAGCTGCAGCGCGACCATCGCCGCGCTGATGCCGGCCAGGCCGAGCCGGCCGAAATCGTGCAGGAATACGGTCGCGAACGTGAGCACCGCGAACTGCGGCGCACACAGCGCGCCGATGCCGAGCACGATGCGCCACACGCGGCCGCTCGCAAGCGGGCTGCGCGCGGGCGCGGCCGGCGGTTGCTGCGCGACGGGGCGGTGCGCGCCGGCCGGCGCCGCGGGCGGTTCGTGCAGCCAGCGCCACGTCAGCGCGGCCGATCCGGCGCACAGCAGCATCAACGCGCCGTACACCGCGGCGAAGCCCGCATGCGACGCGAGCGACGGCAGCAGCGCCGCGCCGACGCCGCCGCCGAGCGGCACGGCCGTCTGGCGGATGCTCATCGCGAGCCCGCGTTCGCGCTCGCCGAACCAGCGCATCACCGCGCGTCCGCTCGATCCGTTCACGCTGCCGCCGAGCAGGCCGACGCAGCACATCGCCGCGACGACCCGCATGAGCGGCGGCACCGCGTGCGCGGTCGGGACGATCGTGGCCACCATCAGCGCAAGCATCGCGGCCGTCGCGACGAGGCCCGTGAGGAGCACGCGACGATCGCCGAAGCGGTCGGCGGCGATGCCCCACGGCAACTCCGACAGCGCGACGCCGAAGCCGAGCGCGCCGAGCACGAGGCCGAGCGCGCCGTTGTCGAGGTGATAGGCCGAGCGCATCCACACGGCGGTGGTCGGAATGCCGGCCGCGGCCGCGGAAAAGCTCATGTTCGCGGCGACGCCGGCCGCGAGCACGCGCCAGCGATGGGCCGGGCCGCGCGCGGCGTGCGCGGGCGAGGACGGGGAAGCGAGGCAGGAGGTATCCATGGCGACAGGGCCCGTTCGGGAAATTGACATCGCCAGTGTGGCGACCTACATTCGTCCTGAAAATCGGAAAGTTTTTGATAAATCGTTCGATAAAACGGGATGATTGAAATGTCCGGACAAGACAATGCCCACGGCGCGGCGGCGCTCGCGGCACCCGACGCCACGCTGGCACGGCCGAACTTCGACGTCGCGGCGTTGCGCAGCCTGGTGGCGGGCGTGGATCTCGGCAGCTTCGCGAAGGCCGCCGATCGCGTCGCGCGTTCGTCGTCGGCGGTGAGCGCGCAGATCCGCAAGCTCGAGGAACAGGCCGGCACGCCGTTGTTCGTGAAGGCCGGACGCGGGCTCGCGCTGACCGACGCCGGCGACGCGATGCTGCGCTATGCACGGCGGATGATCGAGCTGAACGACGAAGCGGCTGCGGCGGTGCGCGGCGTGAATCTCGACGGCTGGGTGCGGGTCGGCCTGCAGGAGGACTTCGGCGAAGCGATCCTGCCCGACGTGCTCGGGCGTTTCGCGCGGGCGCATCCGAAGGTGAGGATCGAGGCGCGCGTCGCGCGCAATGCCGAGTTGCTCGAGCGGCTGGACGCGAACCAGCTCGATCTCGCGCTCGTGTGGGGCGACCCGGCGTCGGCGACGCTGGTGTCGCGCGCGGGCATCGACAGCGACGCGATCGCGCAGGTGCCGATGCAGTGGATCGCGGCGGTCGGCGCGAGCGGCTTCGGGATGCCGGACGGCGACGGGCCGGCGGACGCGGCCGACGACGACGGCGCGCGTCTTCGTGCGATGCGCGCGTCGGGCGAGCCGCTGCCGCTCGTGGTGTTCGACCGGCCGTGCCGCTTCTTCGGCGCGGCGACCGATGCGCTCGATCGCGCGGACGTGCCGTGGCGCGTTGCGTTCACGACGCCGAGCCTGGCCGGGCTGTGGGCCGCGGCGGCGGCCGGCCTCGGGTTGACGGTGCGCTCGCACTACGGGCTGCCCGCGTCGGTGCGCGTGCTCGACGCGGCGTCGTCCGGGCTGCCGGCGCTGCCGAGCCTGCCGTTGATGCTGCTGCGGCGTACGTCGTCGGCGACGCCGACCGTCGAGCGGCTCGCGCGGATCGTCACGCAGGCGGTGCGGGACGCGACGGCGGGGGAGGGGGTGGCGCTGGCGGCGTGACGAAACCTTTCGTGGCAGCGCGTCGGCGTCCCTCTGCTGATCGGCCGAATGGAACGATCGGGTGAACCCGACTACAGTGATGGACACCTGTACCGGAGGTCATCATGCAAAACGCGAAGCTGCCTAATGGATTTTCGATCGCCTCGTCCCAACTGGGCGACGTATCGAGCCCGGCTGACGGAATTCCCGTCGAATCGGCGAAGCTGCCGGTGCGATTCGGCGTCCTGCAAGGTCAGGCCTGGATCGCGAACGACTTCGACGCACCGCTGCCGGATTATCTGCTGGACGCATTCGAGGGACGCTGATGCGCTTGTTGCTCGATACGCACATCTTTCTATGGATCGTGACCAATGACCCGAAGCTGAGCACGCGGGCGCGCAAACTGATTTCCGCAGCCGACGAGCGCTTCGTCAGCAGTGCGAGCATCTGGGAGGCCGCCATCAAGGCGGGCCTCGGGAAGCTCGACATCGACGTGGGGCGATTGATCGGCTCGATCGGCACGAGCGGGGTGCGCGAACTGCCGGTTCGTGCCGTGCACGGGGCCGCAGTGCGTGATTTGCCGCACCATCATCGCGACCCGTTCGATCGCTTGCTCGTCGCGCAGGCTCGGCATGAACCGCTGAAACTCGTGACGGCCGACGCCCAGCTTGCACGCTACGGCCTGTCGGTGGTTCTGACTGTTTGAAACAATTCGGGTGCAGAACTCGTTGGTTGCCGAGCCGCGCAGCGCGTCGCTGCCTATGCCACGGCAATGTCCGGCTCGATCTCGTCGAGTGCAGCAAGCGTTGCTGCCAGCCTCTCCCGCAACCCCTCGCTCGCCGGCACGAACGGCAACCTCAGCCCGTCCTCGCACCACCCCTGCGCAGCCAGCACCGCCTTCACCGGCGCCGGATTCGGCTCCGCGAACAGGGCCGCGACGAGCGGCTGCAGCGCGACCGACAGCCGTCGCGCGTCGGCGAGCCGGCCGTCGCGCAGCAGCGCATGAATGCGCACATGCCATTCGGGCAGCACGTGCGCACTGCTGGCGATCGCGCCGTGCGCACCGGCACATAGCGCGGCGAAGTTCTGGTTGTCGTCGCCGGAGAGGATCGCGAGCGGCGTGTCGTGCACGAGCCGGCTCATCCGGTCGAGCGTCCCGCCGCACTCCTTGATGCCGGCGACGCGCGGATCGCGCGCGAGCGCCTGCAGCGTTTCCAGTTCGACGTTCACGCCGGTGCGGTACGGGATGTTGTAGACGAGGACCGGCAGGTCGGCCGCATCGACGATCGTTTCGACGTGGCGGCGGATTCCGTCCTGCGTCGGCCGAACATAGACGGGCGGCGTGACGAGCAGCCCGTCGGGTCGCAGCGCGGCGAGTTCGCGTGCGCGGGCGGCCGCGAAGTGCGTTGCGCTCGCAGTGAGCCCGACGACGATTGGCAGGCCGGGCACGGCATCGCGCAGCGTCGCGAACACGGCGTCCTGTTCGCGCGCGTCGAGCAGCACGCCTTCACCGGTCGTCGCGCCCGCGACGAAACCCGCGATGCCCGCCGCCGCATAGCGACGCGCGAGCCGCGCGAGCGCACCGTGGTCGACCTCGCCGTCGTGGAACGGCGTGATGATCGGCAGCCAGATACCTTCGAAACGTGTGTGCATGAAAAGCCTCAAGGTGGAAACGGAGTGGGAAGGAACCGTTCCGCCGGCGGTGTGCCGGAGCGAGGCATGCGAGCAAGGAGAATGAAACGACCTGCGTGCATCCCGTCCGGCATTCGCCTGACGGGACGCGACGTCCCCGTCAGTCGAGGAGTCGTTTTTTCAGTTTCAGCCCGGCCGCGCGCGCACCGGCCGCAATGGCGGCAAGGATCGAGGGCGAGCGCAGGGCAGCGGACATGGATGAACCGTGAAATGGGCTGAGCGGCGATCTTAACATCGGATCCGGCGCGTACGCGAGCGACGCGCGCCGTTTAGCAGAATTCGAGATTTGCTTTGCACGACAGATTGGAAAGCGCGCGGCGTCCGGCCGCTAGAATGCCCGCTTACGTTTCGATGACAGCGCGTACGCGTGCCGTCACGCACATTCACCACCACTGGAAACGGGGCATATCACGATGGCAAGCATCAACGGGATCGGCCGCTGGCTGCATACGGGCGCCGCGGCGGCGCTGGTCGTGGCGGCAACGGCCGCGCACGCGGACACGTCGATCCTGAACGTGTCGTACGACGTGACGCGCGAGCTGTACAAGGACATCAACACGAGCTTCGCCGCCGCGTACAAGCAGCAGACAGGCGAAACCGTGACGATCAAGCAGTCGCACGGCGCGTCGAGCGCGCAGGCGCTGTCGGTGCTGCAGGGGCTGCAGGCCGACGTCGTGACGATGAACCAGCCGAACGACATCGACCTGCTCGCCGAGCGCGGCCAGCTGCTGCCGAAGGACTGGCGCGCGCGCTTCCCCGACGGCAGCTCGCCGTACTCGACGACGATGGTGTTTCTCGTGCGCAAGGGCAATCCGAAGGCGATCAATGACTGGAGCGATCTCGCGAAGCCGGGCGTGCAGGTGATCATCGCGAACCCGAAGACGTCGGGTAACGGCCGCTACGCGTATCTCGCCGCGTGGGGCTACCAGAAGCAGAAGGGCGCGACCGACCAGCAGGCGCTCGACTTCGAGAAGGCGGTGTTCCGCAACGTCCCGGTGCTGGACTCGGGCGGCCGCGGCGCGACGACGACCTTCACGCAGCGCGGCATCGGCGACGTGCTCGTCACGTTCGAGAACGAGGTCGCGCTGATGGACACGGGCGCGTCGGGGGCGGAATTCGACGCCGTGTACCCGTCGGCGAGCATTCTCGCGGAGCCGCCCGTCGCCGTCGTCGACAAGGTCGTCGACAAGAAGGGCACGCGCAAGGTCGCGCAGGCGTATCTCGACTACCTGTACACGCCGCAGGCGCAGGAGATCATCGCGCGGCACCATCTGCGTCCGCGCGACGCGAACGTGCTGAAGAAGCATGCGGCCGAGTTCAAGCCGCTGAAGACGTTCAGCGTCGAGCAGGTTTTCGGCAGCTGGGCGAACGCGCAGAAGACCCACTTCGCCGACGGCGGCACGTTCGACCGCGTGATCGTCGACCGCAAGTAAGTACGCCGCACGCCGCGCGCGTGCCGGCGGGACGACCACGAAACCGGCCGCCCATGCGGCCGGCTTTTTGCGCCTCAGGCGAAAAGCCTGCGCCGCATCCCCGGCCGCCGCCTTCGCGTGCTACGCTCATCGCCTTCCTGCTTCAGGCCTCGCGCGATGAACGACGCTCCGTCCTCCCCAGCTTCCCGCGGCCGCGGCCGCAAGATCTGGTCGGGCACCCGCCCCGTGATTGCATACGGGATGCCGCCGCTCGGCTGGCGCGACCTCTATCACCGTGCGCTGACGGTGAGCTGGCCCGTATTCTTCCTGTCGCTCGCGGTGCTGTTCCTGCTGCTCAACGGCGGCTTCGCGACGCTTTACCTGCTCGGCCACGCGCCGATCGCGAACCAGTCGCCGCCCGGGTTCGTCGGCGCGTTCTTCTTCAGCGTCGAGACGCTCGCGACGGTCGGCTACGGCGACATGCATCCGCAGACCGTCTACGCGCACCTCGTCTCGACCTTCGAGATCTTCATCGGGATGTCGGGCATCGCGCTGGCGACCGGCCTCGTGTTCGCGCGCTTCTCGCGGCCGCAGGCGAAGATCCTGTTCGCGCGTTACGCGATCGTGCGCCCGCTGAACGGGCAGATGACGCTGATGGTGCGGGCCGCGAATGCGCGCCAGAACGTGATCGCCGAAGCGCAGGCAAAACTGCGGCTGATGCGCCTGGAAGGCACGCACGAGGGCTATACGCTGCGCAAGATCCACGACCTGCCGCTCGTGCGCAGCGAGCATCCGATCTTCCTGCTCGGCTGGAACCTGATGCACGTGATCGACGAAACGAGCCCGCTGTTCGGTGAAACCGCCGAGTCGCTCGCCGCGCACGATGCGTCGCTGCTGATCACCATCGAAGGTTCCGACGAGACGACCGCGCAAGTCATGCAGGCGCGCTACTCATGGGCGCATGCGGAAATCCGCTGGCGTCACCGTTATGTCGACCTGATGCACGACGAAGGCGGCATCACGCACATCGACTACACGCATTTTCACGAAATCGTGCCGGTCGACGCCGATACGGACGAGCGCGGCTCGCCGGGCGTGGTGGTCGGGGCCGATGCGGCGACGCAGGCGCCCGGGCCGGCTGCATGACACTGGCGAGCGGCGCGAACCGGCGCCGGCATTCGGTCGCGGCAGCCGCGATCGAATGCCGTGCCGTTCATGCGTCACGCATGCAGCAGACGCGCCGCTTCCCGCTGTTCGACCGCGACCGCGCGGCGATGGCCGTCGCGATCCTCGGCGCGCGCGACATAGTCGCCGAGCACGCCTTCGTGCGGCAGCAGGTGCGCGTCGAACGCGATCTTCAGTGTGCTGGCGAGCAGCAGGTCGGCCGCGGTGAAGTGATCGCCGACGAGCCAGCGGCTGTGGGCGAGCGTTTGCGCGAGCGCACGCTGCACGCGCGCGATGTTGCCCCAGCCGAAGGCGACCGGATTGCCCGACGCACCGGTGAATTTCTCGGCCATCGCGGGTTCGAGGCAGGTGGGCGTGAAGAACATCCATTGCAGGAAGCGGCCGCGCAGCGGATCGTCCGGCGCGATGCCGAGCCCGGCGCCCGGGCAGCGATCGGCGAGATAGAGCAGCACGGCGCCGGATTCGGCGAACGGTTCGCCGCCGTCGTCGAGCGCGGGCAGCTTGGCCATCGGATTGACCTGGACGAACGCGTCGCTGCCCTGTTCGTGCGAATGCAGGTCGATCGGCACGAGCTCGTAGACGGCGCCGATTTCCTCCAGCATCCACAGCGCCCGGAATGCCCGGGTCTTCGGCCAGTAGTAGAGCTTCATCGCGCCTCCGCGTCTCGGTGTGCGTGTCGGTTCGGTGGATGCTCAAGCGTACCCGAGCGGGAGAGGTTCGGACAGGGGCGAAAGGCGCAAGCGGGTAACGAATTTCCCGCAAAGCCCGGTGCCGCCGAAGTTCATGAAATAACTAGTTATTTGTTAACTAGTTATGAATTGATGTGTGGGCGCCCGGCCGATGCGGCAGCATCGGTGACGGATCGCGCGAGCCCGGACGACGTTCGTCGACCGCGCGCGAAACACGAAAACCGGGTCACCCCGCGCGGGGCGACCGAGGGATTGAATTCAGGCCAGGCGGTCGCATTCGGCGAGTCAGGTGCTGCGTGATGCGCAGCGTGCCGGTGTGATCGCGCACGGAGAACAGCAACGAATGGCGAACGACGCTCGCACCACGATCATTCCGCGACGCACGCCGGAATCGGCCGCGATGCGCGCGGAGCTCAAGCGGACGATGGCGATCACCGCGCGGCTCAACCGTCTGACCTTCGACGATGCGGACGAAGTCCGCGCATTGTTCGGAGAACTGATCGGCAAGCCGTTGGACGACGGCTTCCTGCTGATCCCGCCGTTCTACGCAACGGGTGGCGCCGATACGCGGATCGGCCGCAACGTGTTCGTCAACCAGAACTGCACGTTCTACGACCTCGGTGGCCTCGACATCGGCGACGACGTGATGATCGGCCCGAACGTCAGTCTCATCACGTCGGGCCATCCGGTCGAGCCGTCCCGCCGACGCGACGCCGTCGTCGCCCGGCCGATCGCGATCGGCCGCAACGTATGGATCGGCGCGGGCGCGACGATCATCGGCCGCGTGACGGTTGGCGAGAACGCGGTCGTCGGTGCGGGTTCCGTCGTGACGCGCGACGTTCCGCCGAATACGCTGGTCGGCGGAAACCCGGCGCGGATCATCCGTTCGATTGCCGAATGACGGCGCTTGCGGGTGCGGCCCGCTGCGCAGCGAATGTGGACAACCGGCCGCGCCGTTCACTCGAAATGCTGTGAATTCGACCGGTGAGCGTGCACCCGGAGGTCGAATTGGCGGGGCTGTCCGGCATGTGATGCCGATCGCTGGCGGGGGCGGGAGCCGACGTTGCCGATGCGCCGGCGGAAAATGTTCGCGCCGGGCCGGTTGTGGATATCCCGGCCTCTAAACCACTCGGCATGCTGTGCATTTCACCGGTGAGTGCGACGGCGTGCGACCGGATGCGCGAGGCAGGGTGTGGACAACCGGGCTCCCGACGACGAAAAAAGCTGTGCCCTCGAACGGTGAGCGCCGTCGACCGATTGCGCGTGAGGCTTGCCGGGTGTGGACTTCCGGGCGTCGCGCGAAATCCGGAACGCCGCGCATTCTAACGGCGCGTGCGGATCGGCGATAGCTCCGCACGCGTATCGCGGTGTGGATATCCTGCCGCGCGATTCACTCGAAGCGCTGTGTATTTCAATGGTGAGCGTCGCGCCCGGCCGAACCGGGTGTCGGCTTGCGCGCTTGTTCGTGATCGTCGATCGCGGCTTCGAGGGTCGCGCATTCTAACCGCACTCGCGATTGCGCGTTTCATTCGAGTATGTGCCGCGATGTGGATATCCGGTCGCCGAAACCAGTCGACGTGCTGTGTATTTCAGCGGTGAGCGCGGGCGCGTGCGGCTCGGCCATGTCGGTGCGAGTCCCGACCGACGGGCCTCGGCGGGGTTGCGGGCACCGCTGTTCACACCCGAATCGGCGACTGCGTGCGACACCGTGGCGACGCTCACCGTTGAATTTCACAGCGTTTCGAGTGGTCGTGGGTCGGGCTATCCACACCCGGGCCGGCGTCCTTGCTCGATCGCCATCCTGCCGCTCACCATCGGAATTCACAGCGTTTCGAGTCGTCGTGGATCGCGCTGTTCACACCGGGATCGGCGCGCTCTTTCGATCGAGGGCCGTCGCTCACCGTCGAATTTCACAGCGTTTCGATTCGCCGCGAGTTGGGCTGTCCACACCTGAATCGGCATATTCGTTCGGTCGCGTGCCGGCGCTCACCATCGAAATTCACAGGGTTTTTAGTGTCTGGCGGCGACGATATCCACACGCGGATCTGCGCCGCGTTCAGTTGCGCGACGGCATGTTCCGGTGAACGCCAAAGCCGCGCCAGTGCTCGCGCAGGGACGCCCATCCGCGCAGAAGCCGGCACCCGACGCGAGCCCGCCGCGCACACGCCTGCATTGCCGTGACGACCGGACCGCCGCTCCCGAGCAACGCGAGCGCGGACAGCGGTGTGGATATCTCCCGCCGACATCGACTCGTCGCGCTGTGAATTTCAACGGTGAGCGTCGGCATCCGCTCGAACCGCGGAGCGATCGAGGTGTGGACATCCGGCCTTCGACGCGACTCGAAACCCTGTGCAATCGACTGGTGAGCACGCCACCCGCTTCGCCCGCGGCCCCCGGCATTGTGGACATCCCGCATCCGCGACCAATCCGAACGCTGTGCATCCGACGGGTGAGGACGCGCCCGTTCCGCCGCGCGAACCCTTGCCACACGGCCCGCGAGCGCCCACCGCAGGGGGCGCGGGCCGCCTCCCGCATGTCCCCGCGTTTTCGACGCAACCGCTTCGTCCACGCCGATGCGCCTCCGGAAGCCGTCCGCCACCCCGCGCGAAAACTCACTCAATTCCCGGTCAAAACCTGCGCAGTTTTTCTCACTCCGGCGTCGCCCGAGCAAGATGAGAAAAAACTTTCTCGCCTTCCCGCGAAAAAATAGAGCCATCCAGTTGCTCCATGGCCGGCGTCGCCCGACGCCCCGGTGCACGGCATAGAACACACAATCAGGAGACATCCCCATGACCGCCCGACTGCCCGTCGACGGCACGCCCGCTCTATCCGACTACCGCCTGACCGACAACCTGACCGCCACGCGCGGCCGGATCTTCCTGACCGGCACGCAGGCGCTGGTGCGCCTGTTGCTGATGCAGCGCGCATCCGACACCGCGCAGGGCCTGAACACGGCCGGCTTCGTCAGCGGCTACCGCGGCTCGCCGCTCGGGATGGTCGACCAGCAGCTGTGGAAGGCGAAGAAACTGCTCGACGGCAGCGGCGTGCGCTTCCTGCCCGCGATCAACGAGGAACTCGGCGGCACCGCAGTGCTCGGCACGCAGCGCGTCGAGGCCGACCCGGAGCGCACCGTCGACGGCGTGTATGCGATGTGGTACGGCAAGGGCCCCGGCGTCGACCGCGCCGGCGACGCGCTGAAGCACGGCAACGCATATGGCTCGTCGCCGCACGGCGGCGTGCTGGTGGTGGCGGGCGACGACCACGGCTGCGTGTCGTCGTCGATGCCGCACCAGAGCGACTTCGCGATGATCGCGTGGCACATGCCGGTCGTGAACCCGTCGAACATCGCCGACATGCTCGAGTTCGGCCTGTACGGCTGGGCGCTGTCGCGCTTCTCGGGTGCGTGGGTCGGCTTCAAGGCGATCTCGGAGACCGTCGAGTCGGGCTCGACCGTCGATCTCGACGCGCTGCAGACGCAATGGCCGGCGCCGGCGGGCTTCACGCCGCCGGCGGGCGGCCTGCACAACCGCTGGCCCGACCTGCCGAGCCTGACGATCGAGGCGCGTCTCGCGGCGAAGCTCGACGCGGTGCGCCATTTCGCGCGCACCAACAGCATCGACAAGTGGATCGCACCGAGCGCGCACGCGAACGTCGGCATCGTCACGTGCGGCAAGGCGCACCTCGACCTGATGGAAGCGCTGCGCCGGCTCGACCTCACGGTCGCCGACCTGGAAGCGGCCGGCGTGCGGATCTACAAGGTCGGCCTGTCGTATCCGCTCGAGATGACGCGGATCGAAACCTTCGTCGACGGCCTGTCGGAAGTGCTCGTCATCGAAGAGAAGGGCCCGGTGATCGAGCAGCAGATCAAGGACTACCTGTACAACCGCGCGGACGGTGCGCGCCCGCGCGTGCTCGGCAAGCACGATGCCGAAGGCGCGTGCCTGCTGTCCGAACTGGGCGAACTGCGCCCGTCGCGCATTCTGCCGGTGTTCGCCACCTGGCTCGCGCGTCACAAGCCGGCGCTGGATCGCCGCGAGCGCGTCGTCGATCTCGTCGCGCCGCAGATCCTGTCGAACGAGGCGGACGCGGTGAAGCGCACGCCGTACTTCTGCTCCGGCTGCCCGCACAACACGTCGACGAAGGTGCCGGAAGGCTCGATCGCGCAGGCCGGCATCGGCTGCCACTTCATGGCGTCATGGATGGAGCGCGACACGACGGGCCTGATCCAGATGGGCGGCGAGGGCGTCGACTGGGCCGCGCACGCGATGTTCACCAACACGAAGCACGTGTTCCAGAACCTCGGCGACGGCACCTATTTCCATTCGGGCATTCTCGCGATCCGCCAGGCGGTCGCCGCGAAAGCGAACATCACGTACAAGATTCTCTACAACGATGCGGTCGCGATGACGGGCGGCCAGCCGGTCGACGGCAGCATCTCGGTGCCGCAGATCGCGCGGCAGGTCGAGGCGGAAGGCGTGTCGCGCTTCGTCGTGGTGTCCGACGAACCGGAGAAGTACGACGGCCATCACGGCCTGTTCCCGAAGGGCACGACGTTCCATCACCGCAGCGAGCTCGACGCGGTGCAGCGCGAGCTGCGCGAGACGCCGGGTGTCACCGTGCTGATCTACGACCAGACCTGCGCGGCCGAGAAGCGCCGCCGCCGCAAGAAGGGCGAGTTCCCCGACCCGGACAAGCGCCTGTTCATCAACGACGCGGTGTGCGAAGGCTGCGGCGACTGCGGCGTGCAGTCGAACTGCCTGTCCGTCGAGCCGCTCGAGACGCCGCTCGGCCGCAAGCGCCGCATCGACCAGTCGTCGTGCAACAAGGATTACTCGTGCGTGAACGGCTTTTGCCCGAGCTTCGTGACGGTCGAAGGCGCGGCGCTGAAGAAGGCCGCGGGCGCGGCGTTCGACGAGGCGGCGCTCGCCGTGCGCGTCGACGCGCTGCCCGTGCCCGTGACGCATCTCGACGCGGCGCCGTACGACATGCTCGTCACCGGCGTGGGCGGCACGGGTGTCGTGACGGTCGGCGCGCTGATCAGCATGGCCGCGCACCTCGAAGGCAAGAGCGCGTCGGTGCTCGACTTCATGGGCTTCGCGCAGAAGGGCGGCTCGGTGCTGTCGTTCGTGCGGATCGCGTCGAGCGACCGGTGGCTGAACCAGGTGCGCATCGACACGCAGCAGGCCGACGTGCTGCTCGCGTGCGACATGGTCGTCGGCGCGAGCGCCGAGGCGCTGCAGACGGTGCGCCACGAGCGCACGCGGATCGTCGTCAACACGCACCGGATTCCGAACGCGTCGTTCGTGCAGAACCCGGACGCGAACCTGCACGCGGATGCGCTGCTCGAAAAAATGCACCATGCGGCCGGTGAAGGCTACCTGTCGAGCTGCGACGCGCAGGCGCTCGCCGCGAAGTTCCTCGGCGATTCGATCGGCGCGAACATCCTGATGCTCGGCTACGCATGGCAGCTCGGCCTCGTGCCGGTGTCGCTCGCCGCGATGATGCGCGCGATCGAGCTGAACAACGTCGCGGTGCCGATGAACAAGCTCGCGTTCGCGATCGGCCGGATGGCGGCCGGCGACGCGGCGGGCCTCGATGCGTTGTGGAACGCGCGTCACGCGGTGGCCGCGGCGGTCGCGCCCGAGACGCTCGCCGAACTGATCGCCGATCGCGAAGCGCGCCTCGACGCATACGGCGGCGCGCGATACGTCGAGCGCTACCGCGCGCTGGTGAGCGCGGCGCGCGCGAAGGGCGACGATGCGCTGACGCGTGCCGTCGCGACGACGTTCTACCGGCTGCTCGCGGTGAAGGACGAATACGAAGTCGCGCGGCTGTATGCGGACGGCGCGTTCCGCACGGCGCTCGAAGCGCAGTTCGAAGGCGTGCCGGGGCAGGACTATCGCGTGAAGTTCAACCTGGCGCCGCCGACGGTCGCGAAGGCCGGGCGCGACGGCAGCGCGCCGAAGAAGCGCGTGTTCGGCCAGTGGATGTGGCCGGTGCTCGGCACGCTCGCGCGCGTGCGCGGCCTGCGCGGCACGTGGCTCGATCCGTTCGGCCGCACCGCCGAGCGCAGGATGGAGCGCGCGCTCGCGGACGACTACGAGACGACGCTCACGCGCGCGCTCGCCACGACGACCGCCGGCAATGCGGCGCAGGTCGCGCAGCTTGCGGATCTTCACGCCCGCGTGCGCGGCTTCGGTCACGTGAAGGTGCGCAACCTCGCGGGCGTGAAGCGCGCGGAGCGCGAGCTCGCGCTGCAACTCGGCATCGACGCGGCGACGAGCGCGGCCGTGCAGCACGCGCTCGACGAGATGAAGGGCGCGGGGATGCTGAAGGGAATCCCGGTCGTGATCGCGAAGTGACGCAAACACGTGCGGATGTGAAAACGGCGACGCCTGCGCGTCGCCGTTTTTTTATCGGCAAGCCGTGCAATCTCGCCGCGGCGCGGCCGCTCAGATGATCCCTTTCTTGCGCGTCGACAGCGCCGTTTCCGACAGATCGATCTCGCGGATCAGCTTCGTCAGCGTCTCGTCGGAAATCCTGCTTTCGCTACGCAGCCGGTACAACACCGAACGTTCCGCGCGCACCGCCGCGATCCGCATCTGCAGCTCCATCGTTTCGGTCTGCTTGGCTTCCGCGCGCGGCGTCGGGCCGTCCTCGGCGAGCGCGGCCAGGCGGCGGCGATACTGGTCCATCACGCGCGCGGAGATGTCCGCGCAGCGCGCGGCGCCCGATTCGTCGAGATCGGCCGAGATCGCGTCGTGCGACGAGTCGATCGCGCGAATCGCGGCCTGCGCGGCGGCCGCGCGCGCGGTGCGCTCCTCGTCGGCGAGCGGATTGCGCGTCGAACGCACGCCGCGCAGCAGCAACGGCAGGCCGATCACCGCGACGACCAGCGAACCGAGGATCACCGCCGACGCGACGAAGATCGCGGTGTCGCGCCCGGGCAGCGGCGCGCCGTCGGACAGCGCGACGGGGATCGACAGCACGCCCGCGAGCGTGACCGCGCCGCGCACGCCGCCGACCGTCATCACCGCGATCGTGCGCACGCCCGCCATCGTGCCCGCGAGGCCGTGGCGCGCGGCGCGGCGGCTCGCGATCCAGCGCAGCAGCCAGACCCACAGGAAGCGGATCGCGTACAGCGCGAGCATCATCGCGCATACGTTGAAGATCATCCGGCCGACGAGCGCGTCGCTCGTGTGATGCGCGTCGACGAGCGCGCGGCCGATGATGTGCGGCAGCTGCAGCCCGAGCATGATGAACACCATGCCGTTGAACACGAACTCGATCATCGCCCACGTGCTCTCGGCGCGCACGCGCGACGCGACCGTGCTTTTGCGGGAGAAGCTCGTGTAGTTCATCATCATCCCGGCCGACACGGCCGCGAGCACGCCCGACAGCTCCAGGTGCTCGGCGAACAGATAGGCGGCGAACGGCACGAGCAGCGTCATCACGATGCCGGGGGCCGGGTCGCCTTCCTGCTCGGCGTTCAGGAAGCGCGTCGACAGCGCGCTGAAGACCCACGACACGATCGCGCCCGTCGCGAGCCCGCCGGCGGCGACGATCACGAACGTGATCGACGCATCGCGCAGCGAGAACACGCCGGTGAGCGCGGCCGCGACCGCGAACTTCAGCGCGACCAGGCCGGACGCGTCGTTCATCAGCGCCTCGCCTTCGAGGATGTGCATCAGTTGCGGCGGAATCCGCCCCTTGCCGGCGATGCCCGACAGCGCGACCGCGTCGGTGGGCGACAGCACGGCCGCGAGCGCGAACGCGATCGGCAGCGGCAACTCGGGTATCAGCCAGTGCGCGAAGTAGCCGACTGCGAGTACCGTCATGAACACGAGCCCGAACGCGAGCATCAGGATCGCGCGGCGCTGCAGGTACAGCTCGCGTTTCGGAATCCGCCAGCCGTCCGCGAACAGCAGCGGCGGAATGAACAGCAGCATGAAGATTTCGGGATCGAACGTGACGTGCAGGTTCAGCTTCGGCCATGCGAGCATCGCGCCGAACGCGATCTGCATCAGCGGCAGCGGCAATTGCAACGGCAGGATGCGCGTGACCGCGCCGGACAGCGCGACGGTCAGCAGCAGGATCAGGACTGTGAAGACGATTTCCATCGATACGGCGATTGCGGAGAATGAAACGACCGTACGGAGTTTAGCGTGGCGACGCGACGGGTGCGTTCGAGTGCGCCGGTGCGCATGCACGCGAACGGTGCATCCGGCCTGCGCCACGCTGGTGCGGCGGCGCCGCACGCAGGCGCGGCGCGGGTGATCGGCCCTTGCACGGACCTTGCTTGATGCTTGCCTACCGTCCGGCACCGGCCGGACAACCGAGGATTCCACCATGACATTGCGCGCGCCGTTTCAAGCACTCGCCGCGTTCGGCTGCATCGCCAGGAGGGCGCCATGACGATCGTGCAACAGGAGCGCCCGGCCACCGCTTCGCCGTATCGTTTCGAGCGGGAGATGAGCTCCGGCCTCGAACGCCTCGCGACGCAGCATCGCGACCTGACGCTCACGACCGTGTTTCAGCCGATCTTCAGCCTGTCGCACCAGCGGGCGGTGGGCTACGAGGCGCTATTGCGCGCCCACGACGCGCTCGACCGGGCGGTGTCGCCGCTCGACGTGTTCGGCGAGGCCGCGCGCCAGGGCGAACTGCTGCAGCTCGACCGGCTCGCGCAGGCGCTGCATCTCGAGAACTTCGCGCTGCTCGGCGCCGAGCGCGAGTGGCTGTTCCTCAACGTGCATCCGGGCGTGCTCACCGACCCGTTCCAGGCCGCCGCGCTGCTCGCGAACCTGAAGCGGATCGGCATGCCGCCGCGCCGCGTCGTGCTCGAAGTGCTCGAGCAGCGCGCGGAGGACATCGAGCGGCTCGCCGAAGCCGTGCGCGAATTCCGCGCGCAGGGTTTCCTGATCGCGCTCGACGATTTCGGCGCCGGCCACTCGAACCTCGAGCGGATCTGGCAACTGAACCCGGACATCGTGAAACTCGACCGGATCATGCTGTCGCACGCGGCGCACCGCACGGGGCTCACCGCGATCCTGCACGGGCTCGTCACGCTGCTGCACGAGGCCGGCAAGCTCGTGCTCGTCGAGGGGATCGAGACCGAGCACGACGCGCAGATCGCGCTGTCGTGCGAGGCCGATTTCGTGCAGGGCTATTACTTCGGCCGTCCGGCGCCCGGGCTGCCCGACAGCGCGACGGCGACCGGCTGCATCGGCGAGCTGACCGAGCGTTTTCGGCAACAAACCGAAGCGCGCGAGCGGCGCGACGCGCAGCGGCTCGCGCCGTACCTGCGCGCGTTCGAGCGTGCGGCCGAGCGGGTGGCGGCCGGCGAGCCGCTCGACGAGGTGTGCTGGAACTTCCTCGCGCTCGACGCCGCCGCGCGCTGCTTCCTGCTCGACGCGCGGGGCCGCCAGGCGGGCCGCAACGTCGTGCTGCGCGCGGACCGCGCGCTCGCCGAGGCGCGCTTCTCGCCGCTGTCCGATGCGCAGGGGGCGAACTGGTTGCGCCGGCCGTATTTCCGCACGGCGATCGCCGAGCCCGGACGCGTGCAGGTGACGCGCCCGTACTTGTCGATCAACGAGGCGCAGCCCTGCGTGACGCTGTCGGTGGCCGTGCGCATCGGGGATGCGCAGCATGTGCTGTGCGGCGATATCGACTGGATCGACGAGGAAGCGGACGGCGCATAGCGACGGCGTCGCGCTGGCGCCGTTCACGCCGCTCGGCTAGGATGCGCGAATTGTCCTGACGATTCGCGAGCCGCCGATGAACCGAACCGCCGCTTCCTCCGTTCTCCTTGAAGTGATCGCCACCACCGTCGGCGACGCGAAGGCCGCCGCCCGCGCGGGCGCCGACCGCCTCGAACTCGTGACCGCGATCAGCGAAGGCGGGCTGACGCCGAGCGTCGGCCTGATCGAGGCCGTCGTGGCCGCCGTGGCGATTCCGGTGAACGTGATCGTGCGGCCGCACAGCCGCTCGTTCGTCTACGATGCCGACGACCTGCGCGTGATCGAGCGAGACGTGCGCGCGGCCGTCGCGGCCGGTGCGAACGGCGTCGTGTTCGGTGCGCTCGATGCGCGCGGCGACGTCGATCTCGACGCGCTCGCGCGCGTCGCGGCGGCCGCGGACGGGCGCGACCTGACGTTCCATCGCGCATTCGACGTGTCGCGCGATCTCAATGCCGCGTTCGATGCGCTGCTGCGCGTGCCGGCCGTCACGTCGGTGCTGACTTCGGGCGGCCATCCGTCGGTGCTCGACGCGGTCGCGACGATCACGCGGCTGGTCCGGCAGGCGGCGGGCTCGACCTGCACGGTGCTGGCCGGCTCGGGGCTCACGATCGACGCGGTCGGTGATTTCGTTCGCGCCACCGGCGTGCGCGCGGTGCATTTCGGCTCGGGCGTGCGGCCGCGCGGCGAAGTGCTGGCGCCCGTCGACGAACAGCGCGTCGAGCGCGTGCGCGCGGCGCTCGACGGTGCGGCGGCGCATGTGTGACGGGCGGCGCTGAAAGCCGCGCGCCGACGAGCGGGCGAAAAAAAGCCGGGGCATGCCCCGGCTTTTTCGTCTGCAAGCCACACGCGCTGCAGTCGCTTACGCGTTCTCCGCCAGCGCGTCGGCCTGGCTCGCGCGGATGCCGAGGCGCTCGAACAGCGCGCGGTCGCGCTGCGTCTGCGGGTTGCTCGTGGTCAGCAGCTGGTCGCCGTAGAACATCGAGTTCGCGCCCGCGAGGAAGCACATCGCCTGCATCGCGTCGTCGAGCTGCTCGCGGCCGGCCGACAGGCGCACGACGGCCTTGGGCATCGTGATGCGCGCCACCGCGATCGTGCGCACGAACTCGAACGGGTCGAGCGGTGCGGTGCCTTCGAGCGGCGTGCCTTCGATCGCGACGAGGTTGTTGATCGGCACCGACTCCGGATACGGATTCAGGTTCGCGAGCTGCGAAATCAGGCCCGCGCGTTCGCGGCGCGATTCGCCCATCCCGATGATGCCGCCGCAACACACGTTGATGCCCGCATCGCGCACGCGGTCGAGCGTGTCGAGACGATCCTGGTACGTGCGCGTCGAGATCACCTGGCCGTAGAACTCCGGCGACGTGTCGAGGTTGTGGTTGTAGTAGTCGAGGCCCGCGTCGGCGAGCTGCTGCGCCTGCTCGTTTTCCAGCATGCCGAGCGTCATGCAGGTCTCGAGGCCCAGTTCCTTCACGCCGCGCACCATCTCGGTCAGCGCCGGCATGTGGCGCTCCTTCGGGTTGCGCCAGGCGGCGCCCATGCAGAAGCGGCTCGCGCCGTTCGCCTTCGCCGCGCGCGCGGCGTCGAGCACCGTGTCGACGTCCATCAGCTTCTCGGCCTTCAGGCCCGTTTCGTGATGCGACGATTGCGAGCAGTAGCCGCAATCTTCCTCGCAGCCGCCCGTCTTGATCGACAGCAGCGTCGACAGCTGCACCGCGTTCGCGTCGAAGTGCTCGCGATGCACCTGCTGCGCGCGGAACATCAGGTCGTTGAACGGCAGCTCGAACAGCGCGACGACGTCGGCGACGCGCCAGCGCTGCGGCGCCGGAGCGGCCACGGGGATCGCGTCGGGTTGCACGGCGGCGGTCTGGGCTTGGGTCATGGTGGTTTTCCTGTCGTGGATGCGGGGATCGTGAGGTCAATGCCGCGCGTGGCGCAGCGTGTCGACGAGCGTGGCGATGTCGAGCATCGCCGCCGCGGATTCGGGGGCGGCCGGCGCCAAGTGCGCGATGCGGCCGAGGAGCGGCGCGCGGTGCTCGCGCGCGAGCCAGTCGCGGATCGTCGCGACGTTCTCGTCGGCGTACGACATGGCCGGGTCGACGTGGTTCGCGACCCAGCCGGCGAGCGTGAGGCCGCGCTGGCGAATCGCGTCGGCCGTGAGCAGCGCATGGCTGATGCAGCCGAGCCGCATGCCGACGACGAGCACGACGGGCAGGCCGAGCGCGACCGCGAGGTCGGCCGTGTCCTGCGTGTCGTTCAGCGGCACGCGGAAGCCGCCGACGCCTTCGACGACGACGACGTCCGCGCGCGTCAGCGCTTCGCGGTGGCTCGCGACGATCGTGTCGAGGTCGAGCGTCACGCCTTCCTGCGCGGCGACGATGTGCGGTGCGGCGGGCGCCTTCAGCAGGAACGGCGTGCGCAGCTCGGGCGGCAGCGCGACGTTCGCGGCCGCGTCGAGCTGGTCGGCGTCCTCGTTGTGCCAGACGCCGTCGCGTTCGTACGCGCCGGCGGCGACGGGCTTCAGCGCGGCCGCGCGCAGCCCGTGCCGCGCGAAGCCGTGCAGCATTGCGGCCGACACGAAGGTCTTGCCGATCTCGGTGTCGGTGCCGGTGACGAAGAGGGAAAGCGGGGCCGTCATGCCGCAGCTTCCTCGGGGGGCAGCGAACGCGCGTGAGCGTCGGGGTGCTCCTCCTCGCTGGCTTCGATCAGCGCGGTTTCGAGCCGCGCGAGATCGTCGAACGAATGCGCGGCCGACAGCGAGATGCGCAGCCGCGACGTGCCGGCGGGCACCGTCGGCGGCCGGATCGCGGGCACCCACAGGCCGTGCGCGTCGAGCGAGCGCATCGCCGCGAGCGTCGCGTCGTTGCTGCCGATCACGAGCGGCTGCACGGCCGTGTGCGAGTCGACCGGCTGCCAGCGCGTCATGCGCAGCAGCGCGCGCGTGCGCTCGATCAGCGCGGCGAGGTGCGCGCGTCGCGCATCGCCTTCGTCGCCGCCGATCACCTTCAGGCTCGCCGAGACCGCATGCGCGACGGCCGGCGGCGCGGCCGTCGTGAAGATGTAGCTGCGCGCGCGCTGGATCATCCATTCGATCACGGTCTCGTGCGCGACGACGAACGCGCCCGCGACGCCGGCGGCCTTGCCGAGCGTGCCGACGTACACGAGGTTCGGCGAGCGCAGCGCGGCGGCCGCGAGCGCGCCGCGGCCTTGCGGGCCGAGCACGCCGAAGCCGTGCGCGTCGTCGACGACGAGCCATGCGCCGTGGCGTTCGGCCAGCGCGACGAGTTCGGCGAGCGGCGCGATGTCGCCGTCCATGCTGAACACGGTGTCGCTGACGATCAGTTTCGTTTCGGCCTCCGATGCATCGAGCAGCGCGGCGAGCGCGGCCATGTCCGCATGCGGGTAGACCTGCACGGTCGCGCGCGACAGCCGGATTCCGTCGATCAGCGACGCGTGGTTCAGCGCGTCCGAGAAGATCGTCGCGTGTTTGCCGGTGAGGGCCGTCATCGCGGCGAGGTTCGCCATGTAGCCGGTGCTGAAGTACAACGCGCGCGGTGCATCGGAGAAGCCGCCCGCGAAGGCGGCGAGTTCGTCCTCGAGCGTCGCGTGCGCGCGCGAATGGCCGCCGAGCAGATGCGAGCCGCCGCTGCCGGAGCCGTAGCGCTGCGCGCCTTCGGCGAACGCGGCGACGAGCGCGGGATGCGCGGCGAGGCCGAGGTAATCGTTGCTCGCGAAGCCGACGATGTCGCGGCCGTCGACGCGCATGTGCGCGTCGCACGCGGTGTCGGCGGTGCGGCGCACGCGTCGCAGGCCCTGCGCGTCGAGTTCGGCGAGGCCGCGCTGCAGCGTGTCGAGCAGGGGCATGGTCGTTTCCCGTGAGGATTGCTTCATCGCGCCACCTCCGCGAGCGTCGCGTCGAGCGTGTCGCGCGTGCGTTGCGCGAGCCACGCGATGTCGTCGTCGCTCATCACGTATGGCGGCATCAGGTACACGGTCGTGCCGATCGGGCGCAGCAGCAGCTCGCGTTCCAGCGCGCGTTCGAAGAAGCGCCGCGAGAAGCCGCGTGCCGCGTCGCCGTCGAGCGCGACGTCGAAGGCGAACAGCGTGCCGCGCTCGCGCAGGTGACGCACCTGCGGGTGCGCGTCGAGCGGCGCGAGCGCGGCGCGCATCGCGGCCGACTTGCGCGCGTTGCTCGCGAGCACGTCGTCGCGCGCGAAGAGGTCGAGCGTCGCGACCGCCGCGCGGCACGCGAGCGGGTTGCCGGTGTACGAATGCGAATGCAGGAAGCCGCGCGTCGTGTCGTCGTCGTAGAAGGCCGCGAACACGTCGTCGCGCGTGAGCACGAGCGACAGCGGCAGGTAGCCACCGCTGATGCCCTTCGACAGGCACAGGAAATCGGGCCACACGCCGGCCTGCTCGCAGGCGAAGAAGGTGCCGGTGCGGCCGCAGCCGACCGCGATCTCGTCGGCGATCAGGTGCACGCCGAATTCGTCGCACAGCGCGCGCAGGCCGCGCACGTACGACGGATCGTGCATCGCCATGCCGGCCGCGCACTGCACGAGCGGCTCGACGATCAGCGCGGCGATCCGGTCGGCGCGTTCGGCGAACAGGTGGCGTACGTCGTCGAGCGCGCGGCCCGCGACGTCGGCGGCCGTCTCGCCCGGCTGCGCGCCGCGCGCGTCGGGCGACGCGACCACGTGTGCATGGCGGATCAGCGGGTCGTACGCATCCTTGAACAGCGCGACGTCGGTCACGCCGAGCGCGCCGATGGTCTCGCCGTGATAGCTGTTCGCGACGCACACGAATTCCCGCTTGTCCGCGCGGCCGCGGTTGCGCCACGCGTGGAAGCTCATCTTCAGCGCGATCTCGACCGCCGACGCGCCGTCCGACGCGAAGAACGCATGGCCGAGCGTGCGCGCGGTGAGCGCGTGCAGCCGCTCCGCGAGCTCGATCGCCGGCTCGTGCGTGCAGCCGGCGAGCATCGCGTGCTCGAGCGTGTCGAGCTGGTCCTTCAGCGCCGCGTTGATGTCCGGGTTCGCATGGCCGAACAGGTTCACCCACCACGAGCTGATCGCGTCGAAGTAGCGGCGCCCGTCGCGGTCGTACAGCCACAGGCCCGCGCCGCGCGCGACGGGAATGAGCGGCAGGCGCTCGTGGTGCTTCATCTGGGTGCAGGGATGCCAGACCGCGCGCAGGCTGCGCGCGACCCAGTCGTCGGTGGCTGGCGTACTCAAGGCAACTCCGGGGGTAAAACGGCGGCGGGCATCGAACGGGATGCCGCGCGGCGACGGACGGAAAACGCGCTGAGATTAGCGTGTTCCGCCGCACGTTGCACTACCGGTTACAAACACCGCAAAGCCTTGCCGGGCGGGAGTTCGGCGCAGATGCGGGGTGCTCGGGACGGTACGCGCCAGAAGCCCAGAAATGACCGCAGATGACGACGTTCGAGTGAGCCCCCCGACAGAAAAAAATCGTGGGCAGGCGGATGCCGACGGGCGAAAAATCGGGGCGGGAAGCGCGACGCGACGTGCACGGTCGCCGGCGAATGTCGCGCGGACTCAGGCGCGGCCGAGGTTCAGGAAACGCCCGAAAACGACCCCGGACGGCGTTGCGGGCCAGGCGCTCGTCGGCGGCTCATGCAGCCGCGTGAACGGGCGTGCGAACGCCGCCGCGGGCCGCGGCGCGCGTTCATGAAACGGAGAAGGGGGAAGGGGGAGATGCGGGCAGCGCCCGCCCCCGGAGCGCCGCGGCTCGCGCGTCAGCGCGAAGCCAGTGCGCGCGAGCTGGCGCTGCCGTCGTCGGCCGTTTGCGTCGCGTTCGCGTTCCACACGACGCGGTCGTTGACCGCATACAGCCGGCATGCGCCCGCACCCTGCTTCGAGCAGTTGTCGAGCGCGAGCGCCATCGGATCGTCGCCGCCTTCGGCCCACGACCATGCGCCTTCGGCGGACACCGCGAAGGCACGGCTCGGATGCTGGTTCAGGAAGCGGCGATAGCCTTCGCGGCCGGCCTCGTCGAGGAACGGCACCGCGTCGACCGCATCGATCGACGCATAGCCGGTCGCATTCGGTTCGTGCGGGTTGGCGACCGCGTAGCGCACCGAGGTCGGCAGGTTCAAATCCGCGAGGAACGCATTGACGGCCGGCCACCACACGGGCACGCCGTCGCGATCGACGATCAGCCGGTGCGCGTCGTCCTTGTAGCGGCCGAAATCGATGAACTGCGCCTGCGTGCCGTGCGACACGTACGCGTCGTGCATCTGCGCGACGAGCGCGGGCGTCCATACCGAATCGTTGTCGCCGTACAACCACAGCGACCGTACGGCCGTATGCGCGCCGTAATGGTCGAACGCATCGACGAGATTGCGCTGCCAGCCGTCGCACAGATCCTGGCGCAGCCCGCCGGAGAAGTTGATGATGCCGCGCACGCCGGGCGCCGCTTCGGTACCGTACGCGACCGACACGAGGCCGCCGTGCGACGTGCCCGCGACCACGATGCGCGACGCATCGACGTACGACTGGCGCGACATGTAGCGGACCGTCGCGTCGACGTCGGCGGCCTGCGTGAGCCCGTTCTTGCCGACGTTGCAGCCTTCCTGCTGGTACGAGCCGCCCGACCCCGCGAAACCCTGGCGGTTCGGCGCGATCACCGCATAGCCGCGGCGCACGAATTCGCGCGCGAACGCGAGCGGCCGGCTGCGCGGCTGCTGATGGAGGTCACCGGTGTTCTTGCCGTGGTTGAAGACGACGAGCGGGAAGGGGCCGGGGCCGTTCGGCTTGAACAGCGTGGCCTCGAGCATCACGGCGCCCGAGGCATCGGCCGGAATGCTGACGATTTGTTCGTTGAGGTTGGCGGCGACCTGCGGGAGGCCCGAATCGCCGTAATCGAAGCGCTCGGCGTGGGCGAGCGAGCCGCCGGCCGTGGCCGCGCCGGCGTTTGCGCCCGGCAGCGCACCGGCCTGAGCGGCCGACAGCGCACAGGCCGCCATCCATCCCACCAATACCTTGCTGAACGCCATTCGTAAGCCCTGCCATGCAACATGACCAATCTGAGGGCCATCCTAGCCCGACAAATTCCGGTTGTGCAATGCGGGAATTACCCGGCGTCTGACATGGCAACTATTTGTCAGCGTTCACTTACTTCGCCGTCGACATAGCGCCAGAAACCGTGCTCGTCGCGGGTGAACCGGCTCGTCTCGTGGAGCCGGTACGCCCGCCCGCCGACCTTGTAGCGGGCCACGAATTCGACCTCCGCGTGCCGTTCGTCGAGCGGCGCGTGGCGCTTGATCGCGAGGCCGAGCCAGCGCGGCGCGTCGGGCGCGCCCGGGTCCGCATCGAGATCGGCCGGGCAGGTGCGCGCGTCCCAGGTCGCGCGCAGGTAGTCGGTCGCGCCGAGCACGTACGCGCTGTACCGCGAGCGCATCAACTCGAGCGCGGTCGGCGCGGCTTCGCCGCCGTCGATGAAGCGGCCGCAGCAGGCTGCATAGCGCGGCGCCGGGGCTTTGCCGGCAGGCGCGGGGGACGCGCCGCCGCACGGGCACGCGTCAGGTCGGTTCAAAATCATGCGAATCGGGAATTAACGACGTCGGGTTGTGATGCCGGCTCACCAGCTGAGCTCGACGCCGTCGTACTGGAAGAAACGGCCGTTGGCCTGCGACACGTCCGCGCCGGCTTCGGCGATCACACGGCGCATGCCGGTCACGCTGGTTTCCGGATCGATCGCGGCCTGCGCGCCGCCCATGTCGGTGCGCACCCAGCCGGGATGGAGCGAGATGCATGCGGCGTGGCGCGTCTGCAGCGACGCGATGCGCAGCACGTCGTTCAGCGCGGCCTTGCTCGCGCGGTACAGCCAGCCGGTCGTGCCGGTCGCCTCGGCGATGCTGCCCATCCGGCTCGAGACGACGGCCAGCACGCCGCGCGCGTCTTCGACGAGCGGCAGCAGGATCGGCAGCAACTGCATCGGCCCGCGCACGTTCGTGTGCATCACCGCGTCGAAATCCTCGGCGCCGATGGTTTCGACGCCTTCGGTGCGCGGCCCGTACACGCCCGACACGAGCACCGCGGCGTCGAGCCGTTCGCCGTCGAGCTTCCAGCCGAGCGCCGCGATCTGTTCGGGCTGCGCGATGTCGAGCGCGTGCGCGTGCGCGCCGAGTTCGCGCAGCGCGGCGAGCGACGCGTCGTCGCGCGCGGTCGCGATCACGTTCCAGCCGTCGCGCCGGTATTGCCGGACGAATTCGCGTCCGAGGCCGCGCGATGCGCCGACGATCAATACGGTTTTCATGTTCGCCGCTCCTTCGCAGTGCACCGCCTTCGCGGCAGTGTCGGTGTCAGATCAGTTCGATGTCCGTCGCGGCCGGACGCGCGATGCGTCTTCGGCCGCGACGGCGCGGGCGCACGTTACTTCGCGTCGTCGCACGGCTTCAGCGTATCGGCGATCGCCTGCGCGACGTCGTCGAGCCGCGCGGCATCCGCCGCGACCATGTCGTTGTCGGGCGCGTGCTGGCCCCGCGCGGTCAGCGCCGCGACGCAGCGCTTGTAGGTCGCATCGAGCGCGTTGAAGTTCGACACCGACATCCCGAGGTTGCGCATCCGCCCGTCGTGCACGCCGTATACGAGCCCGTGCACGGTGAGCGACTGGCCGCGCGCCCACGCGTCGTTGACGATCGTCGTGCGGCACACGTTGACGACCTGCTCGATCGAGTTCAGCTCGATCAGGCGGCGATAGCGCGCCTCGCCGACCGGCCATTCGTCGAGCAGCGCCGCGTGGCGCTCGCGCACGTCCTGCACGTGATGCAGCCAGTTGTCCGCGAGGCCGACGCGGCGGTTGTGGAGCGCCGCGTTCACACCCGAGCAGCCGTAGTGGCCGACGACCATGATGTGCTTCACGCGCAGGATGTCGACCGCGAACTGGATCACCGACAGGCAGTTCAGGTCGCTATGGACGACGACGTTCGCGATGTTGCGGTGCACGAACACTTCGCCCGGCGGCAGGCCGATGATCTGGTTCGCGGGCACGCGCGAATCCGAACAGCCGATCCACAGATATTCCGGCGCCTGCTGGTCGGCGAGACGCGCGAAGAAGTCGGGATCGTCGGCGAGCTGGCGCTTGACCCAGGCGTCGTTGTTGTCGAACAGATGTGAAAGCGGATTGTCTTGGGTATTCATCGGTGTGGATTCCGTTGGCGGAAAGCGGGTCGATAACGGGTTCGATTCGATTGGATCCGGTCGCGTGTCAGGCGGCGCGCTGCGCGTCGCCTGCGTCGTCACCGGCGTCCGGCGTCGCGTCGAAGCGCGCGGGGTAGCGCACGCTGAAGCGCAGCGACGCGTCGTACGGGAAAAAGTCGGGCAACTCGCCCTGCAGCAGCTTGTCCTTGCTGGCCTGCCACAGCGCGGGCTCGAAAAAATCCGCGTGATGCTTCATGAAGACCGTCCGCACGCGCGGGTCGCCGAGCAGGAACGGTCCGTAGGTTTCCGGAAAGATGTCGTGCGGGCCGACGGTATACCACGGCTCGCCGGACAGTTCGTCTTCCTCGTTGCGCGGCGGCGGCACGCGCCGCACGTTGCAGTCGGTCAGGTATTCGATCTCGTCGTAGTCGTAGAACACGACGCGGCCGTGACGCGTGACGCCGAAGTTCTTGTACAGCATGTCGCCCGGGAAGATGTTGGCCTTCATCAGTTCCTTCACCGCGTTGCCGTATTCCTTCACGCCGTGCTCGATGTCCGCGTCGGTGCCGTTCTGCAGGTACAGGTTGAGCGGCGTCATCCGGCGCTCGATGTACAGGTGCTTGATCACGAGATTGCCGTCCTCGTATTCGAGCAGCGACGGCACTTCCTTCTCCAGCTCGCGCACCAGCGCATGGTCGAGCCGCGACAGCGGCAGCGCGACGCTCGAATACTCGAGCGTGTCGGCCATCCGCCCGAGACGGTCGTGGCGCTTCACGAGTTGGTACTTCTCCATGATCTGCGCGCGCGTCGTTTCCTTCGGCGGCGGGAAGTGATCCTTGATGATCTTGAACACGTACGGGAACGACGGCAGCGTGAACACGAGCATCACGAGGCCCTTGATCCCGGGCGCGATGATGAAGCGGTCGCTCGAATGCGACAGATGGTGCAGCAGGTCGCGGTAGAACAGGTTCTTGCCCTGCTTCTGCAGGCCGACCGACGTGTAGATCTCGGCTTTCGGCTTGCCCGGCATGATCGTGCAGAGGAAGTCCACATACGCGGACGGCACGCCCATGTCGACGAGGAAATACGAATGCGAGAAGCTGAAGATGATCTGCAGCAGGTCGCGGCGCAGCAGCACGGTGTCGAGCGCGAGCAGGCCCGGGCGCACGTGGCGGATCGGCACCGCGAACGGCAGCACGCGATCGGCGTTGATGATGCGGCCGACGATGTACGCGCTCTTGTTGCGGAAGAAGAGCGACGACAGCACGTGGATCTGGAAATTCGGCGCGGCGTCGAACTCGCCGAATTCGTCGCTGATCGCCTGCATCACGCAGCCGATGTCGCGCGTGAGATCCTCGAACGGCGGCTCGAGCTGGAAGTTCGTGACGATGCGCTCGAGCGTGGCCGCGAGCCCGTCGGTGCCCGGGTAATACGCGCGATAGGTCGGCTTCGCGGCCGGCTCGTCGTTCTCGAGGTATTCGGTCGAGATCGCGGGGCGCACGAAGATGAAATCGTTGCTGAAATACGAGCGGTGCAGGATCTTGCAGCACACCGAATTGAAGAACGTCTCCGCGCACTCGGGCTGGCGGTGCGACGTGAGCAGGCCGATGTAGTGCAGCTTGATCTGCTGCCACACCTCGTCGTCGATGTTCTCCGCGTCGTATTCGTCCTCCAGCACCTCGACGCATTCCTGCACGCGATCGTCGTACGACGTGATCCGCTCGCGCGCCAGCCGCTGCAGGCCGTGCCAGTCGCCGCGCTCGAATAGCGTCTTCGCCTCGACGGCGGCTTCCCGGAAGATCCGGTAGTGGCGGTCGAAGTATTCGAGCATCGTCTGTGCGACGTCGAAACCGATCTGCGACGACAGCAGTTTGGGGAAGTGATTCATCGCGTGCAGGCTCGTTCGAGAGGGACTGTAAGCACTCGCCATTTTAGCGCCCAAGTCGGCGTTTCAATGACTTTCGGGGGCCGGCGCCAAGTGCCGTCAATGCGCGGGTTGTGCGCCGTTACATGCCGTTCGGTGCATCTTCGCGTAAAGATACGGGTACGGAATCGATTCTGGCACGAACTTTTTTTGACCGTCCGGCGCCCGCCGGGCACGCGTTTCGCGCGACGGCGATAGAATCGACGCGATGCCCGCCGCGGCCTGCCGCCCGCGCGCGCGCCCCGCATTCGCACGGGCATTTGCCCTGACAACGACGAGACGCCCCACCGATGAACGCACTGGAACACCAACTCGACTATCCCTTCGCCGACACGCTGCCCGCCGCGGGCGACACGTTCGAGGTCGCGCCCGGCGTGCGCTGGCTGCGCATGCCGTTGCCGTTTTCGCTGGATCACATCAACCTCTGGCTGCTGCGCGACGAGATCGACGGGCAGGCCGGCTGGACGATCGTCGACTGCGGGATCTCGTCGGATGCGATCCGTACGCACTGGGAACGGATTTTCGACACGCATCTCGACGGGCTGCCGGTGTTGCGCGTGCTCGTCACGCATTGCCATCCCGATCACTTCGGCCTCGCGAACTGGCTCTGCGAAGGCGGCGACAAGGGCCGCTGGAACGTGCGGCTGTGGATGACGCTCGGCGAATACATGTTCGGCTGCCTGATGGCGGCCGGCAACGGATCGAACGCCGGCGGCGCGGCCGCGGCCGATCATTTCGCGCGCCACGGCCTGACCGATCCGGTCGCGCTCGAGAAGCTGCGCAGCCGCCGCAGCTACTACTCGGACCTCGTGCCGGCCGTGCCGCCGCGCTACCGGCGCCTGCGCGAAGGCGACGCGGTGAAGATCGGCGCGCGCACGTGGCGCGTCGTCACCGGCTACGGTCATTCGCCTGAACATTGCGCGCTTCACAGCGAAGCGGACGGCGTGCTGATCTCCGGCGACATGGTGCTGCCGCGCATCTCGACCAACGTGTCCGTGTTCGACCTCGAGCCGGAAGCCAACCCGCTCGCGCTGTACCTGGAATCGCTCGGCCGCTACGAGACGATGGCGCCCGATACGCTCGTGCTGCCGTCGCACGGCAAGCCGTTCCGCGGCGTGCGCACGCGCATCGCGCAGCTGCGCGCGCATCACGACGCGCGGCTCGACGAAGTGCGCGTCGCCTGCGCGGAAAAGCCGGCGAGCGCGGCCGACATCGTGCCGATCATGTTCCGCCGCCGCGAGCTCGACATCCACCAGATGACCTTCGCGCTCGGCGAGGCGCTCGCGCACCTGAACCTGCTGTGGCTTGCGGGCGAGCTCGTGCGCGAGCAGGGCGACGACGGCGTGCTGCGTTTCCGTTGCGCGCGCTGAGCGCGCGTCGTCGCCGTCACGCGACGGGTTCGTAACGCCACCCGTCGCGCTGCCACTGCATCGTGTGCGTCGGTGCGAGCGCCGCGAGAAACGCGTCGTCGTGCGACGCGACCACGAGCGCACCGGGGAAGCCAGCCAACGCGGCTTCGATTGCGCGCACCGATTCGAGATCGAGGTGATTGGTCGGCTCGTCGAGCAGCAGCAGCTGCGCGGGCGTGCCGCGCCACAGCGCACACGCGAGCGCGGCCTTCAGCCGTTCGCCGCCGCTCAGGCGGTGCACCGGCTGCGTCGCGCGCGCGGCATCGAGCTGCAGCAGCGCGAGCCGGCTGCGAAGGTCGCCTTCGGCGAGCGGCGTATCGAGGCGTCCCAACTGCTCGACGATCGAGCGTTCGGGGTCGAGCAGCGCGAGCTGCTGATCGAGATACGCGGCGCTCACGTGCGTCGTGCACGTCCCGGCGCGCGGCGCGAGTTCGCCGGCGAGCATGCGCAGCAGCGTCGATTTTCCGCAGCCGTTCGGGCCCGTCAGCGCGATGCGCACGGGGCCGCTGGCCGACCACGTGATCGCGTCCGTGCGGCCCGCGGTGCGCCACGGCAATTGCGCGCGCTCGAGCGCGAACAACTGGCGGCGCGCGCTCACCTCGGTGCCCGGCAGCGACACGAGCACCGGCGCGTCGGCTTCGACGCGCGCGGCGGCTTCCTGCACGCGCGCATCGAGCGTCGCCTTGCATTCGCTCTGGTGACGGCGGACCGTCCCCATGATGCCGCGAGCCGCCCCCTTGCGGCTCTGTCGCGCCATCGACGACAGGTTGGCCGCCTTCGCGTCGCGCAGCGAGCCGGCCGCGTGGCGCTGGATCGTGTCGTGTTCCTGTTCGAGCCGGCGCCGCGCGCGCCCGCGCTCGGTGCGCGCATGCTCGAGCGCGGCCTGCGCGGCATCGTGTTGCGCATCGCGTTGCGCGCGATACAGCGCGTAGTTGCCGCCGTATGCGCGCACGCCATGCGGCGTCAGCTCGACGATGCGTTGCACGTGCGCGAGCAACGCACGGTCGTGACTGACGACGACGACACCGCCGCGCCAGCCGTCCAGCGCGCCGCGCAGCCATGCACGGCCCGGCGCATCGAGGTGGTTGGTCGGTTCGTCGAGCACCAGCAGCCCGGCTTCCGACAGCAACGCGCCGACCAGCGCGACGCGCGCCATCTGGCCGCCGCTCAACGCATGCGCGGGCGTGTCGGCGCGCACGTCGTGCAGGCCGGCCGCGTCGAGCGCCGCGCGCAGCCGCTCGGCCAGGTCCCAGCGATCGCCGATCAGGTCGAAGTCGTGCGCCGTCGCGCGCCCGTCCGCGAGGCGCGCGAGGGCCGCGAGCGGCGCGTCGAGCGCGGCGATTTCCGCGACGCTCCGCGTGCCGGCCCGCGCGTCGTCGTGTTGCTGCGCGACGTAGACGACCGGCGTCTGCCGGTCGATCGTGCCCGCGCTCGGCGTGCGCCGGCCCGCGATCAGTTGCGCGAGCAGGCTCTTGCCGACGCCGTTGCGGCCGACGATGCCCGTCGGCGTGCGATCGATGGAAAGGTCGAGCGAATCGAACAGCGTGACGCCGTCGTCGAAGCGGAAAGAAACGTGATGAAGCGCGACGAGCGCGCCGGTCGGCGTGGCAGCAGCCATAAGCACCTCCGAAAATGCGTGAAACCCTTCGCGCGGCGTGCGTGGCACGGCGGCGAAAACATTTTTTGGAAGGCTTAGTTGTTCACTTTGGCTGGCGTCCGGTATGAGGAATGAGCGCGCAGTGTAGCAAGCGCGGCGCGCGGGCCGCAAGCGACGGGCGGGCGTGCCGTCGCTTGCGCGCCACGTGCGGTTACTGCACGGCGACCGCCGCGAAGTTCTGGCGGCCGAACGGGCTGACGTGATAGCCGCTCACGTTCGCGCGCGTGAGCGCGGCCGCGGTCGGGTAGCCGAGCGGAATCCACAGCGCCTGGTCGTGGATGATCTTCTGCGCGGATTCGTACAGCTTCGCGCGCCTGGCCTGATCGGCGGTCGCCTTGCCGTCGGCGATCAGCTTGTCGAGCTGCGCGTCGCAGAAGCGCGCGAAGTTGATGCCCGACTTCACCGCGTTGCAGCTGAACAGCGGCGACAGGTAGTTGTCCGGATCGCCGTTGTCGCCGGCCCAGCCCATGAACAGCATGTCGTGCTGGCCGAGCTTCGCCTGCTTGATCAGCTCACCCCATTCGATCACCTTCACCTCGGCCTTCACGCCGATCTTCGCGAGGTCGGCTTGCAGCAGTTCCGCGCCGGCCTTCGGGTTCGGGTTCAGCACGCTGCCCGTCGGGCGCGTCCAGATCGTCGTCGAGAAGCCGTTCGGGAAACCGGCCTGCGCGAGCAACTGCTTCGCCTTCGCGGGATCGTACGCATACGGCGCGACGTCCTTCGCGTAGCTCCACGTGTTCGGCGGATACGGGTTGTTCGCGGCCGTCGCCGTGTTGTCGAACACCACCTTCAGGTAGGTCGCGCGATCGAACGCGAGGTTCAGCGCCTCGCGCACCTTGTCGTTGTCGAGCGGCTTCTTCTGCGTGTTCAGCGCGACGAACGCGGTCATGAACGCGGGCGTCTGCACGACCTTCAGCGCGCTTTCGCCCTTGGCCGCGAGCACGTCCTGCGGCTTCGGCGACAGCGCGATCTGGCATTCGCCGGCCTTCACCTTCTGCATGCGCACCGACGCGTCGGGCGTGATCGCGTAGATCAGCCGGTCGACCTTCGGCTTCGTGCCCCAGTAGGCCGGGTTCACGTCGTAGCGGATCAGCGCGTCCTTCGTGTAGCTCTTCAGCACGAACGGGCCGGTGCCGATCGGCTTCGCGTTCAGGTCGGCCTGCTTGCCGGCCTTCAGCAGCTGGTCCGCGTATTCGGCCGAGTAGATCGACGCGAAGCCCATCGTCAGGATCGGCACGAACGTCGCATTCGGCTCGTTCAGCACGAACTTCACCGTGCTGTCGTCGACCTTCGCGACCGACTTCACGAGCTTCACGAGGCCCATCGACTGCGCGTGCGGGAAGCCGCTCGCGCCGGCGACCTTGTGCCACGGGTTCGCATCGTCGAGCATCCGCGAGAACGTGAACACGACGTCGTCCGCGCTCAGCGGGCGGCCCGGCTTGAAGTAGTCGGTGGTCTGGAACGCGACGTTCGGGCGCAGGTGGAACGTGTACGTGAGGCCGTCGGCGCTCGCTTCCCATTTGTCGGCGAGCGCGGGTACGACCTTCTTCGCGGCTTCGTCGTACGACACGAGCGTGTTGAAGATCACGTCGGCCGATGCGTTGGTCGTGACGAGCGAGTTGTACTGCACGACGTCGAAGCCGTCCGGGCTCGATTCCGTGCAGACGGTGAGCGGCTTGGCGGCGGCGAGGCCGGGAGCGGCGAGGGCGGCGGCGAGCGCGGCCGCGGCGAACAGCTTGACCTGCATAGGTTCTCCCATGTGACTTGTGATTTTTTGCCGGGTGTCGGAATGCGGGCGCGGCCCGACAGCGAGCAGGCCGGCGCGGCTGGCGGATAGCATACCGTCAAAGCGTGCCGCGCGTGAAAAAAGGCGCCGGAACGCGGCGAGTTGAGCGAAAAACGGCTGCGTTCGCGACGGAATGCGTGTTGGGGCGGCGCAGCGGCGGGGGAGGCGAAGGCAGGTGCGGCAGTGAATGGCGGGCGGGCGAGGCGGTTGCGGGGAGACTGCAAATTGAGACGGGCCGGCGCGAATTTGCTGGGGCGGCGGAAGCGGAGAAGCGGAAGGATCGCGGCGTGCGATCCGTGATACGGCCGACAGAAGGAAGCGCCGCACGCGGGCGGGGCGGCGCGACAGACGCGCCGGACACCCGATGCACTCAGTGCGCGCCGGCCTTCGGCTTGCGCGGCGCCTTTTCGAACAGACGGTCGTAGAGCCAGCGCGGCAGCACGTGCAGCACCTTCGCGACGACGCCCATTTGCCACGGAATCACGCGGAACGCGTGCTGCCGGGCGATCGCGCGTGCGGCGCGGGCCGCGAAGCGGTCGGCGTCCATCAGGAACGGCATCCGGTACGGGTTGTGCGCGGTCATCGGCGTGCGGATGTAGCCGGGCGCGATCGTCACGACGCCGACGCCGGCCGGGCGCAGCTCGACGCGCAGCGCCTCGAGATACTTGATCGCGGCCGACTTGGACGCGCTGTACGCGCCGGAACCGGGCAGGCCGCGCACGCCCGCGACGCTCGCGACGCCGACCAGCGTGCCGTGGCGCGCGGCCGTCATCGGGCCGACGAACGGCTCGAACGTCGCGACCATCCCGTAATAGTTGATGTCCATCACGTTGCGGAACGTGGCGAGATCGCCTTGTCCCGTGACGGCGCCCTGGCTGATGCCGGCGTTCGCGATCACGACGTCGGGGCAGCCGTGCGCGGCGATGAACGACGCGGCGGCCGTGGCGAGCGCATCGGCGTCGCGCACGTCGGCGGAGTAGACGGAGACGGACAGCTTGGGAAAGCGTCGCGCGAACGCATCGAGGGCCTCGGTGCGGCGCGCGACGAGGGCGAGCGTGGCGCCCTGGCGGGCGTATTCCTCGGCCATCGCGAGGCCGAGGCCGCTCGACGCGCCGGTGATGAAGACCTTCAGCGGAGTAGTCATGCCGGCGCGCGGGCGGGGATCAGAGCTTCTTGTCCTGAACCTGCTTCACGAGGTAATCGAGCACCTGCGCGGTACCCGGAATGCTGTTCGTGTAAGCCGGGCCCGTCTTGTACTTGCCCTGGACGACGACCGTCGGCACGCCGTCGATCGCGTAGTTCTTCAGCAGCTCGGCCGACTGCTTCACCTGGCCCTGCACGCTGAACGAGTTGTACGCGTCCATGAACTGCTTCTTGTCGACGCCTTGCGTCGCCAGGAAGTCGGCTTGCGCCTGCGGCGTCAGCAGGTAGTTCTTCTGCTTGTGGATCGCGTTGAAGATCGCCGGCGTGACCTTCTCCGAGATGCCGAGCGCCGACACCGCGTAGAACAGCTTCGAGTGCGGGACGAAATCGTCGCGGAAGGCGACCGGCACGCGCTTGAAGTCGATGTTGTTGCCCTGCTTCTTCACCCAGGCCTCGATCGTCGGCTCGAATTCGTAGCAGTGCGGGCAGCCGTACCAGAAGAACTCGATGACCTCGACCTTTCCGGCCGGCGCGGACACCGGCTGCGGCGACTTCATCACCTCGAAGTCCTTGCCGGACACCGGTGCGGCCGGCGTTGCCTGGGCGAAGCCGGCGGCGGCCAGGCCCAGGGACAGAAGGAGCGTGCTAAGCAGTTTTTTCATGTTGTAGACGTCGAATCAGTTGCTCGGGTTACGAAACGTAACGGGTTCTGCGTGGGCGCGGCCGGTTGCTTACTGCTTCGTGAAACGGATCACCGCCGTGTCGACACCTGCATCGGACAGGCGCTGACGGGCCGAGTTCATATCCTCGAATTTCGAGAACGGGCCGACGCGCACGCGGAAATAGGTCACGCCGCTGACATCGCGCTTCGACACCTTCGACTCGAAGCCCTGGAAGCCCAGGCGCGCGCGCTGCTGCTCGGCGTCGCCTTCCGTCTTGTACGCGCCGACCTGCAGGAAGTAGCCGGTGTTCGCATCGTTCGCGGTCGGCGGTTTCGCTGCCGCGGAGGACGTCGCGGACGGCGCCGGCTTCGGCGTGTTCGCGGCCTGTTGCTGTTGCTGCTGTTTCTGCGCGGCAGCCTGCTGCGCCTGCTTCTGCGCGGCGAAGCGCGCGAGGTCGTCCTCGCCGCCTTGCTGCTGTTGTTGCTGTTGCTGCGCCTGCTGCGTCTTCTTCGGCGGCGGCGTGTTGTCGGCCGGCTTCGGCGCGACGGCGACGCCGTTGCCCGACGACGCATTGTTCGACGCGTTCGAGCCGGTCGTGCCGTTCGTGTTGCCCGACGGCGGCACTTCGACGATCTGCGGCTCGGGCAGCAGGCCGCCCTGGGTCTGGTTCGCGGCCTGGCCGGGCGCGGTATTGGGCGGCGCGGGCTGCGCGGCCTGCGGCACCGGCTGGCCGGGCGTCTTGCCTTGCAGCGCGCGGTTCGGGTCGAACTGCTGCGGCTGGCTCGCGCCGTTGTCGGCGGGCGGCGGCGCGACCTTCGACACGAACGGCGACGGCGAACGCGTGATGTAGAGCGCCACCACCACCGCGATCGCGAGGCCGACGATCAGGCCCAGCACGATTCCAAGAAATGTCCCTCCGGCTTGTTTCGATTGCTTCGAAGTTCGGCGTGGTTGTGCCATTGCTTGAGTCACCTGCAAAAAGAATCGTGAAAAGGCCGCGGCGGGCATCCGACGGCGGCGCCCGCCGCGGCCATTCGCAGCCCGGTTCGGGCCGCTTACATCTTGGCGGGCGCGGACACGCCGAGCACCGCCAGACCATTCTCGAGCACCTGCCGGGTCGCGGCGAGGAGCGCGGCGCGCGCGTTGCGCGGCGCTTCGTCGTCGACCAGCACGCGCTCCGCATTGTAGAACGAGTGGAATTCACCAGCGAGATCGCGCAGGTAGAACGCGACCGCGTGCGGCGCCAGTTCGTTCGCCGCGTGCGTGAGCATGTCCGGATACTCGGCGAGCTTCTGCATCAGCGACACGGCCTGCGGGCTCGTGAGCTGCGACAGGTCGGCGCCGGGCAGCTGCGCCGCCTCGACGTTGTAGCGCGACTTCAGTTCGTTGAGCACCGAGCAGATCCGCGCGTGCGCGTACTGGACGTAATAGACCGGGTTCTCGTCGTTCTGTTTCAGCGCGAGGTCGATGTCGAACACGAATTCGGTGTCGGCCTTGCGGGAGATCAGGAAGAAACGGACCGCGTCGCGGCCGCGCGTGATGGTCGCCTCGTCGATCAGGTCGGGTGCCGCTTCCTGGCCCGGCGCCGCGCCGCCCGACCATTCGATCAGGTCACGGACAGTCACGTAGCTGCCCGCGCGCTTCGACAGCTTCACTTCCTGGCCGTCGCGCATCACGGTGACCATCTTGTGCAGCACGTAGTCGGGATAACCCTTCGGAATGCCGACGTGCAGGCCCTGCAGGCCCGCGCGCACGCGCGCGATCGTGCCGTGGTGGTCCGAGCCCTGGATGTTGATCACCTTCGTGAAGCCGCGCTCCCATTTCGTCACGTGGTACGCGACGTCCGGCACGAAGTACGTGTACGTGCCGTCCGACTTGCGCATCACGCGATCCTTGTCGTCGCCTTCGTCGGTCGTGCGCAGCCACAGCGCGCCGTCCTGCTCGTAGGTCATGCCGGCCTTGATCAGCGCGTCGACCGTCTTCTCGACCCGGCCTTCGCTGTACAGCGACGACTCGAGGTAGTACTGGTCGAATTTCACGCCGAACGCCTGCAGGTCCATGTCCTGCTCGTGACGCAGGTACGCGACCGCGAACTTGCGGATTGCGTCGAGATCGTCGATGTCGCCCGCGCCGGTGACCGGCTCGCCGTCCTTCGCGGCCACCGTCTCGCGGTTCAGGTAATCGCGTGCGATGTCGGCGATGTATTCGCCGTTGTACGCGGCTTCCGGCCAGCCCGCGTCGCCCGGCTTCAGGCCGCGCGCGCGCGCCTGCGTCGAGATCGCGAGGTTGCCGATCTGCACGCCGGCGTCGTTGTAGTAGAACTCGCGGTGCACCGCGTAGCCCTGGCTCGCGATCACGTTCGCGAGCACGTCGCCGAGCGCCGCCTGGCGGCCGTGGCCGACGTGCAGCGGGCCGGTCGGGTTGGCCGACACGAACTCGAGCAGCACCTGCTTGCCCTTTTCGCGCTCCGACGTGCCGAACGCGCGGCCCTGGTCGAACACGGCGGCGATCACCGCCTGTTTCGCGGCGGCCGTCAGGCGCAGGTTGATGAAGCCGGGGCCGGCGATTTCGGCCGCGTCGACGAGCCCTTGCGCGGCCGGCTGGGCCGTGAGGGCGGCGACGATCTTCTCGGCGAGCTGGCGCGGGTTCGTGCCGAGCGGCTTGGCGAGCTGCATCGCGACGTTGCACGCGACGTCGCCGTGCGCGGCGACCTTCGGGCGCTCCAGCGTGATGGCCGGGGTGACGAATGCCGCGTCGGCGCCTTTCAGCGCGTGTGCGACCTGCGTGACGCTATCCGCGAGCAGGGCTTCGAGGGTCTGTTTGTGTGCTGGCAGCATGCTGGTAGAAGGCTTCGTTGGTGGCGACCGGAAACGCCGGCCGGCCGGCGCGCTTTTTAAGCGCGCGTTTCAGGGATCGCAGAATTTTAACAGGTGCTAATATGCCGCTCAGGCGCCCCGCGTCCGCGAGGCCGGACGCCGGTCTGCCGGCGTCCCCCCAACTGCGCCGCGCGGGCACAACAAGATGAAAAGGGAATTGTCATGATTACGTTCAAGAGCAAGGCGGCACAGGATCTCGACGTGCTGAAGGATTTCGCCGTATACGTGCTGGGCCTCGTCGGCAAGCAGCTGGGCGAACGCGGCGTCATTACGCACGACGAACTGGACCACGCGATCGCCAAGCTGGAAGGCGCCGTCGCGCAGGCGAAGCAGGAGCGCGCCGAGCACGCGGGCCATTTCCACGAGGACGAAGACGACCACGCGCACCACGAAGTGCCGCCGAGCCTGGCGCAGCGCGTCGCGCCGTTCCTCACGATGCTGCGTGAAGCGAAGGCCGGCGAGGCCGACGTGCACTGGGGCTTCTGAGCTTCGTTGCCCGGCCGACGCGGCCGCAGGATTGATCAGGCAAGAAAAAGCCCGCGCGACGCGGGCTTTTTATTTGTCTGATCAAAAGGCGCCGAGGCCGCCCCGGTCGCGCATCGATCAGAGCTGCGGCGCGAGCGCGCGGCGCGCGTCGTCGAGCGACAGGGCCATGCGTTGCGCGTAGTCCTCGAGCTGATCCTGACCGATTTTCCCGACCGAGAAATACGTGCTGTCCGGGTGCGCGAGGTAGAAACCCGACACGCTGGCCGCCGGCAGCATCGCCAGCGAATCGGTCACGCTCATGCCGATCTCGTTCGCCTGCAGCACGTCGAACATGTCGCGCTTCACCAGGTGGTCGGGGCACGCCGGGTAGCCGGGCGCCGGGCGGATGCCCGCGTACTTCTCGGCGATCAGCGCGTCGTTGTCGAGTGTCTCGCCGCTCGCATAACCCCACAGCTCGCGCCGCACGCGCGCGTGCATCGCTTCGGCGAACGCTTCCGCGAAGCGGTCGGCGAGCGCCTTCAGCATGATCGCGCTGTAGTCGTCGTGGTCGGCTTCGAACTGCTTTTCCTTCACGTCGACGCCGAGCCCGGCCGTGACCGCGAACATCCCGATGTAGTCGGCGACGCCCGATTCCTTCGGCGCGATGAAGTCGGCGAGCGAGCGGTTCGGGCGCATCACGCCGTCGACCACCGGACGCACGCTCTGCTGGCGCAGGTTGCGCCACGTCATCAGCACTTCCGAGCGCGACTCGTCGGTGTAGATCTCGATGTCGTCGTCGTTGACCGTGTTCGCCGGCAGCAGCGAGATCACGCCGTTCGCGGTCAGCCAGCGGCCCTGGATCAGGCGCGCGAGCATCGATTTCGCGTCCGAGAACACGCGCCGCGCCGATTCGCCGACGATTTCGTCGTTCAGGATCGCCGGGTACGGGCCCGCGAGGTCCCAGGTCTGGAAGAACGGGCCCCAGTCGATGTAGTTCGCGAGCTCGTTCAGGTCGTAGTTCCGGAACACGCGGCGGCCGATGAACTTCGGCTTCACGGGCTGGTAGCCGGCCCAGTCGATCTTCGTCTTGTTCGCGCGCGCTTCGGCGAGCGTGACCATCGGCTGCGCCTTGCGGTTCGCGTGCTGGTCGCGGATCCGTTCGTAGTCGGACTTCAGTTCGTCGAGGTACTTCGCCGCGCCTTCGTCCGACAGCAGGTTCGACGCGACCGACACCGAGCGCGAGGCGTCCGGCACGTAGACGACGGGGCCTTCGTAGTGCGGCGCGATCTTCACGGCCGTATGCACGCGCGAGGTCGTCGCGCCGCCGATCAACAGCGGAATCTTCTTCACGCGGAAGTAGTCGTCGCGCTGCATCTCGGACGCGACGTACGCCATTTCCTCGAGGCTCGGCGTGATGAGGCCCGACAGCCCGATGATGTCCGCGCCCTCGACCTTCGCCTTCGCGAGGATCTCGTTGCACGGGACCATCACGCCCATGTTGACCACTTCGAAGTTGTTGCACTGGAGCACGACCGACACGATGTTCTTGCCGATGTCGTGCACGTCGCCCTTCACGGTCGCGATGACGATCTTGCCCTTCGCACGCACGTCGCCGCCCGCTTCCGCGAGCAGGCGCTTCTCTTCCTCGATGAACGGAATCAGGTGCGCGACCGCCTGCTTCATCACGCGCGCCGACTTCACGACCTGCGGCAGGAACATCTTGCCCTGGCCGAACAGGTCGCCGACGATGTTCATCCCGTCCATCAGCGGGCCTTCGATCACGTTGATCGGGCGGCCGCCGGCCGCGGCGATGGCCGCGCGCGCTTCTTCCGTATCGTCGACGATGAAGTTCGTGATGCCGTGCACGAGCGCGTGCGCGAGGCGTTTCTCGACCGGCTGGTTGCGCCACTCGAGGTTCTCCTCCTTCTTCGCTGCGCCGGTCTTGAACTTGTCGGCGATCTCGAGCAGGCGGTCGGTGGAATCCGCGCGGCGGTTCAGGATCACGTCCTCGACGCGCTCGCGCAGTTCCGGGTCGAGATCGGCATACACGCCGAGCTGCCCCGCGTTCACGATGCCCATGTCCATGCCCGCCTGGATCGCGTGATACAGGAACACGGTGTGGATCGCCTCGCGCACCGGGTCGTTGCCGCGGAACGAGAACGACACGTTCGACACGCCGCCGCTCACCTTCGCGTACGGCAGGTTCTGCTTGATCCAGCGGGTCGCCTCGATGAAGTCGACCGCGTAGTTGTTGTGCTCCTCGATGCCGGTCGCGACCGCGAAGATGTTCGGGTCGAAGATGATGTCCTCCGGCGGGAAGCCGACTTCGTTCACGAGGAAGTCGTACGAGCGCTTGCAGATCTCGGTCTTGCGCTCGTAGGTATCGGCCTGGCCCGTCTCGTCGAACGCCATCACGACCGCGGCCGCGCCGTAGCGGCGGATCAGGTTCGCGTGGTGGCGGAACGCTTCCTCGCCTTCCTTCAGCGAGATCGAGTTCACGATCGCCTTGCCCTGCACGCACTTGAGGCCCGCCTCGATGACTTCCCACTTCGACGAGTCGATCATGATCGGCACGCGCGCGATGTCCGGCTCGGATGCGATCAGGTTCAGGAAGCGCACCATCGCCGCCTTCGAATCGAGCATCGCCTCGTCCATGTTGATGTCGATCACCTGCGCGCCGTTCTCGACCTGCTGGCGCGCGACGGCGAGCGCCTCGTCGAACTGGCCGTTGAGGATCATCCGCGCGAATGCCTTCGAGCCGGTGACGTTGGTGCGTTCACCGACGTTGATGAAGAGCGTCCCGGACGTGACGTTGAACGGCTCGAGGCCGGCAAGGCGCATCATGTGATCGGTCATGGCGGTGCGAATTCGTATGAGATAGGGCGGGCGTTGGGGCGGTCGGTCAGGCGGCGTCGCTGTACTGGCTCGGCCAGCGGCGCGGTTTCACGTCGGCTAGCGCCTTCGCGATCTCGGCGATGTGCTCGGGCGTCGTGCCGCAGCAGCCGCCCGCGAGGTTCACGAGCCCGGCCTGCGCGAATTCCTTCAGCAGGCCCGACGTGACGTCCGGCGTCTCGTCGAAGCCGGTGTCGCTCATCGGGTTCGGCAGGCCCGCGTTCGGGTAGCACGACACGTAGGTGTCGCACAGCTTCGCGAGCTCGGCGATGTACGGGCGCATCAGCGCCGCGCCGAGCGCGCAGTTCAGGCCGAACGTGAGCGGCTTCGCGTGACGCAGCGAATTCCAGAACGCCTCGACCGTCTGGCCCGACAGGATGCGGCCCGACGCGTCGGTCACGGTGCCCGAGATCATGATCGGCAGGCGCTCGCCGGTGTCCTCGAACAGTTCGTCGAGCGCGAAGAGCGCGGCCTTCGCGTTCAGCGTGTCGAAGATCGTCTCGACGAGGAACAGGTCGACGCCGCCGTCGAGCAGCGCCTTCGCCTGCTGGTAATACGCGTTGCGCAATTCGTCGAACGTGACGTTGCGCGCGCCCGGGTCGTTGACGTCCGGCGAGATGCTAGCCGTCTTCGGCGTCGGCCCGATCGCGCCCGCGACGAAGCGCGGCTTGGCCGGCGTGCTGTAGCGGGCGGCGGATTCGCGCGCGAGCCGCGCCGATTCGACGTTCATCTCGACGACGAGGTCTTCCATCCCGTAGTCGGCCTGCGCGACCGTCGTCGCGCCGAACGTGTTGGTTTCGACGATGTCCGCGCCGGCCGCGAAGTACTGGTCGTGGATCTCGCTGATGATCTGCGGCTGCGTGAGCGACAGCAGTTCGTTGTTGCCCTTGATGTCGCGCGGGAAATCCTTGAAACGCTCGCCGCGATACGCGGCCTCGTCGAGCTTGTAGCGCTGGATCATCGTGCCCATCGCGCCGTCGAGGATCAGGATGCGCGATTTCAGCAGCGCGGGCAGGTCGGCGCCGCGCGTGTAGGGCGCGTCGAGCGGGGCGGAAGCGGCGAGAGGGGTCGCGGACATGGCGGACGAGCGGCGAAGACGGGAAAACCGTCATTGTAGCCGGTGCGCCGGGGCGCCGCCCGGCCCGCGCCAACAAACGAAAACCCCCGCCCGGCGAACCGGACGGGGGCTTGGATCGGAGTGCTCGCGGCGCCGCTCGAACGCGGCGAATGGCCCGGCGATGCGCCGGGCCGCGGGTCGTCAGTGCAGGACGACGGGCATCATCATCAGACTGTCGAACTGTCCGAGGAATTCGTCCACTTCGTCGAGCGACGGTTCATCCTCGATCAGTTGCTTCACGTGTGCGCGGAATCGCTCGGCGAGTTCGCCGTCGATGAAGATCTCGCGCTGCGCGTTCTTGTCGACGATTTCGTATCCGCCGGCATTCATCAGATGGTGGCCGGCCTGCGGCGCAAACTCGACGACGCAGTAGTTGGGGCTGTTGTAGATCATTTGCATGGCGGCACTCCTCTTCGCAGTGGCATCTGGCCTTGTTGTCCCGTAGGTGGGGCAGGCCTTGCCGGTTTCAAGGGGCTTGCGCTGCACACCCCGTTCTCCCGTTTGCGTGGGGTGTATCGGGTTAGAAGCCGATATCTATCAAACGTTTCTTATTGTGATCCGGTGCACCGAAATAGTTGTTAAAGAGTGTCATCGGCCATTTTGGCGAGAGCTTTAATCGGTCGAAATTGCCGATTGGTCGATCGTCACTGCACGGGCTGCGACGCTGCCGGCGGCGCAACCGCTGGTGCCTGCTCGGCGGGCGCCGGCGCGGGTTGTGCCGGCTCCGCGGCCGGTGCGCTGGCAGGCGCGTTCGTTGCGCCTTGGTTCGTTGCGCCTTGCGTCGCGCCATCGGCAGGCGCATCGGGCGGGGCGAGCCGGCCGTGCCACAGCAGTTCGATCTGCGAGCCGTTCGGTTCCGATTGTACGAGCCGCGCGGGCAGCCAGCCGAGCGACGGCGCGAGCCACATGTCGATGCGGCGCGTGTCGCCGTCGCGGCGCGGCAGCCGCATGAAGTGGCGTGCGCGGACGATGCCGGCCTGCGTCTGCACGTCCTCGTCGCCGATCACCGTGATCGGCCAGGTCTCGCCGTTGTTGTTGTCGATCACGAAGAACTGCTGCGTGACGCCCGGCTGATACGCGGACGGATTGCCGCGCACGAGCCCCGACAGCTGCATCAGCATGCTGAAGCGATCCTGCACGCCGTCGGGCAGCGGCGCGTTGTTCGGCGTGCGCGTGAAGACGACCTGGCGGATCTCGCGGTTGAAGATCGCGATGTCCTCGGGCCGTTTGCCGCGCTTCTCGACATAGCGGTCGGGTGCGACGCCGAATGCGTCGATGCGGCCTTCGCTGCGATAGCTGAACGGGCCGACGAACGGCACGGGCATCGACACCGACAGGTCGTAGGTGCGGCCGTCGGTGCGCCAGTGGATCGTGCCGATCATGTTCTGCATTCCGTTGTAGAACGTGTCGTACTGCAGGTCGCCGGGCGGCGGCGCGGCGAACTTCACGCCGCTCGTCGCGGGGCCCGGCGTCGCGGCACCGCCGGCTTCGCCGGCCGATGCCGCCTGCGTGCCGGATGCGCCTGCCGCGCCGCTCGCGGCAGAGGCCGCGGAGGCGGCGGCCGGCGGCGGCTCGCCTTGCTCGGCCGTCTGCGTCGACGTGAGGACCGGCTCGGGCGACGGCGCGGGTTTCGCCGCAGGCTTCGGCGCGGCGGGGGCCGGCTTCGCCGGCGCTGGCTCGGCGGGATGTTCGGCCGGCTTCGGCGCGGGCTGGCGTTCGATCGGCCGCGGCTTCAGCAGCTCGATCTGCACCGGTATTTCGGCGGGCGCGGGCGGCGTGAACGCATCGCGGCTGCGCGTCAGCCACAACGCCGCGAGCGCGTGCAGCACCAACACGACGACGAGCGCGACGCCCACGCGCAGCCAGTGGCGGGGCAGGGCGTGACGAGGACGGGTGTCGGCAGGCGGCATCGGCGAAACGGAACAGGGTTGGGGCAGTCGTGGCGCGCGGCGCGCGTCACAGCCATCGGACCGCCGGGTGCGCCGCGCGTTCGCGGTACATCGCGCGGGTGTCGCACGCCCCGCGTGTCAGGCGTCGCGCGCGTCCGGACTATAGCCGAGTTCGTAAGACAGTTTCTGCGCGCATGCACGCAGCGCGGTGTCCATCTCGCCGCCCCACGCGATGTCGAACATGCCTTCCTGGCCGAGCGCGACGATCGCGAGCGCGAGTTCGCCGACCGCATCGAACACCGGCATGCAGAACGCATGGATCGTCGGCAGCAGCATCCCTTCGACGCGCGCGGCCTGATGCGCGCGCACGTCGGCGAGCACCGCCTCGACCTCGTCGAGCGTGCGTGGGCCGCCGTGATGCGGCGAGCGGCGCGTATCGGCGAGCTCGCGTTCGAGCATCGCCGCGGTCTTGCTGCGCGGCAGGTACGCGGCGAACAGCAGGCCCGTCGCGGAGCCGAGCAACGGCATCACGTCGCCGAGCTTCAGCGACGCCTTCGCGGGGTGGCTCGATTCCATCCAGTGCACGATCGTCGGCCCCTGGTTGCCCCACACCGCGATGCCGACCGTCTGGTCGACGCGGTCGCGCAACTCGGTCAGCGCGATCCGCGCGAGCTTCACGCCGTCGACGCGCGCGAGCCGCGCGAGCCCCATCTGCAGCGCGAAGCCGCCGAGTTCGTAGCGGCCCGACACGGGATCCTGCGACACGACGCCGAGCCGCGAGAAGCTGACCAGATAGCGGTGCGCCTTCGCCGGGCTCATGCCCGCCCGCTGCGCGAGATCGCGCAGCATCATCGCGCGCGGCTCGCTCGTCAGCACGTCGAGCAGGCGGAAGCCGACCTCGATCGACTGGATGCCGGAGCGGACCTTCTCGCCGCCTTCGCCGTGCTCGCCGGAGCCGGTGTCGTCGGTGTCGGAATCGGCGAGATCGTCGTCGGGAAGCGGGCTGGCGGGCATGGGCAACGGGGCGCGACAAGGCGGCAAGGGTCGGGACGAAAACGGCGCGCACGATCGTGGCGCGCCGCACGGATTCACCATCGTAAAATAGATTCCCTCCATCGTCACTACAACGGCAGATACCCCATGAAACTTGCATCGCTGAAGGACGGCACGCGCGACGGCCAGCTGATCGTCGTGTCGCGCGACCTGCACACCGCGGCGATCGCCGATGCGATCGCACCGACGCTGCAGCGCGTCCTCGACGACTGGGCGTTCTACGCGCCGCAACTGCGCGATCTGTACGACGCGCTGAACCACGGCCGCGCGCGCAACGCATTCGCGTTCGACCCGGCGAACTGCATGGCGCCGCTGCCGCGCGCGTTCCAGTGGGCCGACGGCTCCGCGTACGTGAACCACGTCGAGCTCGTGCGCCGCGCGCGCGGCGCCGAGATGCCGCCGGAGTTCTGGACCGATCCGCTGATGTACCAGGGCGGCAGCGACGATTTCCTCGGCGCGCGCGACGACATCGTGTGCCCGTCCGAGGAATGGGGCATCGACTTCGAGGCCGAGGTCGCGGTGATCACCGGCGACGTGCCGATGAGCGCATCGCCCGACGACGCGCTGAAGGCCGTGCGGCTCGTCACGCTCGTGAACGACGTGTCGCTGCGCAACCTGATTCCGGCCGAACTCGCGAAGGGCTTCGGCTTCTTCCAGAGCAAGCCGGCCACCGCGTTCGCACCGGTCGCGGTGACGCTCGACGAGCTCGGCGACGAATGGCGCGAGGGCCGCGTGCACCGGCCGATGATCGTCCACTGGAACGGCAGGAAGGTCGGCCAGCCCGACGCGGGCACCGACATGGTGTTCCACTTCGGCCAGCTGATCGCGCATGCGGCGAAGACGCGTAACCTGCGTGCCGGCTCGATCGTCGGCTCGGGCACGGTGTCGAACAAGGACGCGAAGCGCGGCTACTGCTGCATCGCCGAGAAGCGCTGCCTCGAGACGATCGAGCACGGCGCGCCGCAGACCGAATTCATGCGCTACGGCGATACCGTGCGCATCGAGATGTTCGACGCGGCCGGCAAGTCGATCTTCGGTGCGATCGAGCAGTCGGTCGCCCCGCCCGACGGCGCGGCCTGACGTCTGCGCGAAACCCGGAGCGAACCCCGGCTCCGGCCCGCGCGCCGGGTTTCGCCTGATGTTTGCCCGCGCGGGCTTGGCTACACTCGATTCAGGCGTTTCAGCATTTCAAGAACCCGGGAGCTGCGCATGACCGATCTCGCCGCGTACGGCGGTTACGAAGCATTGAAGGTGACGCGCCGCGATCATGGCGTGCTCGACATCGTGATGAGCGGCGAAGGTGCGAACCGCAGCGGCCTCGCGACCGCGAACGAGCGCATGCATCGCGAGCTCGCCGACATCTGGCGCGACGTCGACCGCGATCCCGACACGCGCGTCGCGGTGATCCGCGGCGAGGGCAAGGGCTTTTCGGCGGGCGGCGATCTCGCGCTCGTCGAGGCGATGGCGAACGACTTCGACGTGCGCGCCCGCGTGTGGCGCGAGGCGCGCGACCTCGTCTACAACGTGATCAATTGCAGCAAGCCGATCGTGTCCGCGATGCACGGCCCGGCCGTCGGCGCGGGGCTCGTCGCCGGGCTGCTCGCCGACGTCTCGATCGCCGCGAAGGATGCGCGCATCATCGACGGCCATACGCGGCTCGGCGTCGCGGCCGGCGATCACGCGGCGATCGTGTGGCCGCTGTTGTGCGGGATGGCGAAGGCGAAGTATTACCTGTTGCTGTGCGAACCGGTGAGCGGCGAGGAGGCCGAGCGGATCGGCCTCGTGTCGCTCGCGGTCGAGCCGGCCGACCTGCTGCCGAAGGCGTACGAGGTCGCTGAGCGGCTCGCGCACGGGTCGCAGTCGGCGATCCGCTGGACCAAGTACGCGCTGAACAACTGGCTGCGCAGCGCCGGGCCGACCTTCGATACGTCGCTCGCGCTCGAATTCATGGGTTTCTCGGGGCCCGACGTGCAGGAAGGCATCCGCTCGCTGCGCGAGCGGCGCCCGCCCGATTTCCCCGGCGACGCACCGTTCTGACGCGCGTTATGATCGGATCAAGGGCGGCCGCGCGACTCGTGCCGGCCGCATCGCCCACCCAGTCAACCAGGATGCCCGTATGACGACCGATGCCTCCGGCTCCAATCCTTTCGCCGGCTTTGCCGGTTTCAAGCCTGCCGACATGCTCGACCGGATGTGGGACATGATGCGGATGTCGCCGTTCGGCGGGATGGCGTCGTTTCCCGGCGCCGCGTCGGGGCTGCCGCCGTCGCTGTCGAGCATGTCCGACATGATGGCGCCGCTCACGAGCGTCGAGGAGCTCGACAAGCGGATCACCGATCTGCGCGCGGTCGAGCAGTGGCTCAAGCTCAATCTCGGCATGCTGCAGTCCGCGATCCAGGCGCTCGAGGTGCAGCGCGCGACGCTCGCGACGCTGCGCGCGTTCGGCGCGTTCGCGCAAAGCTCGATGTCGGCGGCCGAGGAGGCGGCGGCCGCGGCCGCGCAAGCGGCGTCCGCGCCGCGCGCCGATGCGCCGCAAGCACCGGATGCCGCTGCCGCGGCTGACGAACCGCCCGCAGGCGACGCCGCGCAGCAGGCGTTCGATCCGGCCGGCTGGTGGAACCTGCTGCAGGCGCAGTTCAACCAGCTCGCGAGCCTCGCGATGACGCAGCCGGGCGCGCAGCCCGCGGAGGCGGGCGCCGCGCCGTCCGGGCATGCCGCATCGACGGCGCGGGCGGAGCAGCCCGCACCGGCCGCGGCCGCCGCGCCGCGCAAGCCGGCCGCGAAGCGTGCGAAGCCGGCCGGCTCGGCCGCGGCGCGCGCGGCGGCCGCCTCGTCGCCCGAAACGCGTCCGCCGAAGCGCTCGACGTGACGCCAACCGGATAGCAGGTCGATCATGCGGCTCGCGCTCGTGCTGATGGGAGGCGGCGCACGTGCCGCCTATCAGGTCGGCGTGCTGAAGGCGCTGGCCGAGATCGCGCGCGAGGCAGATCCGAACCGGCACACCGTGCCGTTCACGGTCGTCTGCGGCTCGTCGGCCGGCGCGATCAACGCGACGTCGATCGCGAGCCACGCGGACGACTTTTCGCACGGCGTGCGCCGTCTGCTCGAATTCTGGGAACCGCTGCGCGCGGACTACGTGTATCGCACCGACTGGCTCGGCATCGCGGCGGCGGGCGCACGCTGGCTCGCGACGATGACCTTCGGCTGGGCGGCGCGCCGGTCGCCGCGCGGGCTGCTCGACAACGCGCCGCTCGCACATCTGCTGCAGCGCGAGCTGAGCTTTCACCGGATCGAGCAGATGCTCGAGAGCAGACTGCTGCACGCGCTCTCGGTGACGGCGCTCAGCTATTCGAGCGGCCGGCACCTGACGTTCTACCAGGCCGCCGAGCCGATCCAGGCCTGGCGGCGCGCGCAGCGCACCGCGCGGCTCGTCGATCTGTCGGCATCGCACCTGCTTGCGTCGTCGGCCATTCCGTTCGTGTTTCCGGCCGTGCCGCTCGTGCTCGACGGCCAGATCGAATATTTCGGCGACGGCTCGATCCGGCAGGTCGCACCGCTGTCGCCGGCAATCCACTTCGGCGCGAACCGGATCGTCGTCGTCGGCGCGGCCGACCCGCGGCCCGAGATCCCGGCCGCGAACGGTTCGGGACGGGTGCGCGGCTACCCGACGCTCGCGCAGATCGGCCAGCAGGTGCTCGCGAGCGTGTTTCTCGACTCGATCGGCTCGGACATCGAGCGGATCGAGCACATCAATCAGATGATCGAGCACTTGCCGCACCAGGTCGAAGTGGACAGCGGCTGGCGGCACGTCGACGTGCTCGCGATCGCACCGTCCGAGCGCATCGAGTTGATCGCCGCGAAACACCTGAAGCAGATGCCGGCGACGATGCGCGGGCTGCTCGGCGCGATCGGCGGCAGCCAGCCGGCCGGCGCGTCGTTCGCGAGCTACCTGCTGTTCGAGGAGGCCTTCACGCGCGAGCTGATCGAGCTCGGCTATCGCGACGGGCGCGCGCAGCGCGACACGCTGGCGAACTGGATCGCGGGGGCCGACGGCGGCAGCGGGCCGGCATCCGGCCTGCCGCCGGAGAGCGGCCGCGCGACCGGAGAAATTCGGGTCTGACGCGCGCGGAGCGGGGCCGAAACGGATGAAACTTACATATCGGTTGCGTTTTCGCGACGGCCGCCCGCGACCGATCGCCGCACCGACGTTGGCGGCGCGCGACCGGCTCCACGTCTCGGAACCGTCATGCGCGCGTGCTATCATGGCCGCCGCCGTATACACCATATCGAGCAGCCCGCCGGTCCGGCGGTCGCACGGGAACCCGTCCGGGAACCGCGTGGCGCCGGGCGGGCTCGCCACCGAGCCGGCCTGCGCCGGCCCCCACATCAGGCACGCGCGGCCGGTACCGTTCGAGCAGAGCGGGGCCGCGGCGTGCTTCAAGGCGGCGGCGCGGCCGCCCGGTTGCCGGACGCGGAAACTGCGTCCGGGGGCTGGATACACGCGTAAAATTAGAGTCTTGGCTGCAAAAGGCGCGCTCGCGCGCCCACGCGGCAACAGTCACGTTTAGAGAAGTCGCATTGCGCAGAACAGGGGTGGGACCATCATGAACACCATGCTTTATCCGGAACTTTACAGGTCGCTCGAAGCTGTCCGCTGGGACATGGAGAAGGACATTCCGTGGGACAAGTTCGACGCTTCGCTGCTCACCGACGAGCAGGCGAAGACGATCAAGATGAACGCGATCACCGAATGGTCGGCGCTGCCCGCGACGGAGATGTTCCTGCGCGACAACCAGCACGACAGCGACTTTTCCGCGTTCATGAGCGTGTGGTTCTTCGAGGAGCAGAAGCATTCGCTCGTGCTGATGGAATACCTGCGCCGCTTCCGGCCGGAAATGGTGCCGACCGAAGAGGAACTGCACGCGGTGCGCTTCGAGTTCGATCCGGCGCCGCCGCTCGAGACGCTGATGCTGCATTTCTGCGGCGAGATCCGCCTGAACCACTGGTATCGCTGCGCGGCCGACTGGCATACCGAGCCGGTCATCAAGCACATCTACGAAACGATTTCGCGCGATGAAGCGCGCCATGGCGGCGCATACCTGCGCTACATGAAGAAGGCGCTGAACAATTGCGGCGACGTCGCGCGCGCGGCGTTCGCGAAAATCGGCGTGCTGATGGCGTCGGCGCGCCGCACCGAGAAGCCGCTGCACCCGACCAACCTGCACGTGAACCAGGCGCTGTTCCCGCGCGACACCGTGCAGTCGCGCCTGCCCGATCCGGAATGGCTCGAGCGCTGGCTCGACGAGCAGATCCGCTTCGACGGCGAGTGGGAAAAGAAGGTCGTCGAACGGATCCTGCACAACCTGTCGATCCTGTTCGAGCGCACGTTCGCGACCGCCCAGGAGCTGAATCGCTATCGCAAGGAAGTCACCGGCCGTCTGCAGTCCGAAAGTGGCCCGTCGTCGGCCGCGCAACCGGCCTGAGGCCGCGCGGCATCGCAGCCGGCGTGAAGCGCCGCCGGTCGCGATCGCCGCAGTGTATTCCCGCATGAAGCCCGCCCGGCCATCCGGCGGGCTTTTTATCTGGCGCCGCCGTGTTTCGTCGCGACGTGCACCGTGCGCCGCTCACGCCATCCGAAATTCATCATGTCCGCTACCTTCGAACGCAAGCTGATCACCCGCGACGCCCTCGTTGCCCTGCGCGCTTCGCTGCCTTCGCCCGTCGTGTTCACGAACGGCGTGTTCGACATCCTGCACCGTGGCCACGTCACGTATCTCGCCGATGCGAAGGCGCTCGGCGCGTGCCTGATCGTCGGCGTGAACAGCGATGCGTCGGTGCGCATGCTCGGCAAGGGTGACGACCGCCCGATCAACCGCGAGGAAGACCGGATGGCGCTGCTCGCGGCGCTGGAAAGCGTCGACTGGGTCGTGAAATTCGAGGAAAAGACGCCGGTGTCGCTGATCGAGGCCGTCCGTCCGGACATTCTCGTGAAGGGCGGCGACTACGACATGGACGCGCTGCCGGAATCGGCCATCGTGCGCGGCTGGGGCGGGCGGGCGCTCGCGATTCCGTTCGAGCACGACCGCTCGACCACCGCGCTGCTGAAGAAGGTGCGCGCGCAGCAGTCCTGATCCGGGTGCCGCGCCGTCAGGGCGCGGATGCCGCGAGCGGCTCGGCCGGCACGGCCGGCGCGCCGATCGGACCGCCGATCACGGGCTGATCGCTCGCCTGCGCGAGCGGCATCGCATGCAACGCATCGGGCCGAACCTGCCGGGACAGCACGCCCGGTTCGCGCGGGCCGGCCGCCGGCAGCGGCCCGAACACGCCGCGCACGGCGACGAACGCAAGCAGGTTCGCGAGAATGAGAACAGCGATCAGCCAGCGCAGCATCGTCGACACTCCTCGTCGTTGTTCAGTCGTTCAACCGTTCGCTCGGGCCGCAGGCACGTGCGGCCGGCTGTCTGCATGGGCGCACGCGCCGGCGCCCGTTTTCCGTCCCCACCGTGACGAAGCCCGCGCTCGGGCCTGCGTCGACGCGGCCGGCGCGATGCCGACCGGTTTCCGTCAATTCCGCTCCGCCGCGTCCGCGGCGATCAACGCAAGCCCCGACAGGATCAGCGCGTCGTGCCGCGTATGCGGCAGCGTCAGCGCGCGCGCGACATCGTCCGCCGCGCCGCCTGCCAGCACGAGCCGCACGGGTGCCTGCCACGCATCGGCGAGATCGCGCCATGCGCGCTCGATCAGCCCCGCCTGCGCGTACAGGCAGCCCGCCGACAGCGAGCGCGGCGTATCGACCTGGAACGGCTCGGCCTGCGCGCCCGCGAGCAGCCCGCTCGCGATGTCGGTGGTCAGCGTCGGCAGCTGCGCGGTGTGCGTGCCGAGCGCGCGCATCATCAGCGCCCAGCCCGGCGCGATCAGCCCGCCGGTGAAACGGCCGTCCGCGCGCAGCGCTTCGAGCGTCGTCGCCGTGCCGAACGTCGCGATCAGCAGATGCTCGCCCGGAAACGCCGCCCGTGCGCCGATCAGGCCGGCCCAGCGATCGCTGCCGAGCTGCTCGGGCGTCGTATAGCCGTTCGTCACGCCGCATTGCGCGGGTCGCGAGCGGATCGTCGTGCGCGCCAGGCCCGGCCAACGGGCGTCGAGCAGCGCGTCGAGCCGCGCGGCCACGTCGGCGCCCGCGACGTTCGAGATCCATGCGCCATGCGGACGCGGCAGGGCCGACCAGTCGGGATCGGCACCGCCGTCGCGCGTATGGCCGAACGCGCCGGTGTCGACGAGCGTGCGCTGCGCGTCGGCGAGCGCCCACTTGATCCGGCTGTTGCCGGCGTCGATCAGCAGATGCGGTTCGTTCATTGCGCTTCGCGCAGCGATATGTCGCCGGCCGCGATCGCCTGGATGCCGTCGGGCGTGTCGAGCAGCAGCTGGCCGGTCGCGTCGATGCCCGTCGCGATGCCGCGCACGCGTTCGACGCCCTGTTCGAGCAGCACGACTTCGCGCCCCGCATAAGCGTGCAGCGCGTGCCAGCGCGGCAGGAACGGCGCGAGCCCGTCGGTGCCGAACTGCGCGAGTGCGGGCGTGAGCGCGTTCAGCGCCGCGGCGAGCGTATCGGTGAGGTTCGCCGACGCGCACGCGGCCGACAGCGCCGCCGGCGGCAGCCCGCTCGCGAGCGTCGCTTCGCGCGCACGCAGCGCATCGACCTGCGCGGCGACGGCTTCCGCGCCGCGCACGTTGATGCCGAAGCCGATCACGACGGCGGTCGCGTCGGCGGTGGTCCAGACGGTTTCGATCAGGATCCCGGCAAGCTTGCCGACGATGCGCGACGTGCCGTCGGCGGCGGTCGTCAGCAGCAGGTCGTTCGGCCATTTGAGCGCGACGCGCGTGCGGGCGTCGAGCGGCAGCGTGGCGAGCCCTTCCGCGAGCGCAACGCCGATCGCGATGCTGAGGCCGCCCAGCGCGTCGACGGGGCGCGGCACGATGCAGCCGACCGAGCAGAGCAGCGCGTTGCCGGGCTGCGCGAACCAGGGACGGCCTTGCCGGCCGCGGCCCGCCGTCTGCTCGAACGCGACGCGCACGAGCGGCGCGGGCAGCGCGTTCGCGGTGCGCGGCAGCGCCTTGAGGCGCGTCGCGACGTCGGCGTTGGTCGAGCCGGTGGCGGCGACGATGTCGAGCGGCCACGCGCGCGGCGCGGCGTCCAGGTGCGCCTCGAGCCGGTTGCGCGCGATGTGCGCGTCGCCGGAATCGGGCGTGTCGGAGGAGGTGGGGGCGTTCATGGCGCCTATTGTAGCGACAGGGGGCCGTGCGTGACGGGCGGCGCGCACGACAGGCGGGGCCGGGGCGGCGGCCCGCACGCGACCTGCGCAAAGCCGCCGCCCGCGCGGCTTGGTGCTTCTCGATCTGCACCAGCGCCTTGACGCCCTCTTCGGACGTTTTCGCGGGCAAGCAGCGTCCTGCCCCTTCAGGGCTGGCGTCCTGGCGGGCCGATTCCCGTTGCGGGCGGTGGATGCGCGGGGCGTCAGCTCGCTCTGCCGCCGCGTCTGTGCCCGCGCGGCCGACGCACCGTCACGGCGCGACGACCGGATGCTTCAACGCATGCGCGGTCTCGATCCACTGCGCATGGAATTCGTCCGCGTCGGGCTTGAGCCCCAGCTCGCCGTTGCGATAGGCCATCGCGAGCGTTTGCACGGCTTCCGGCAGCTCGTGTTCCGCCGCACGGCGATACAGCGCGAGCGCGCGCGCTTCGTCGCGCGGCACGCCGCTGCCTTCGCGGTACGCGTTCGCGAGCATGAAATCCGCGGCCGGGATGTCCGCGCGCGACGCGATCTCGAACCAGTGCGCGGCCTGCACCGGGTCGGCAGCGATGCCGTAGCCGCTGCGATAGATCAGCCCGAGGTAATACGCGGCGGCCGGATCGCCGTGTCCGGCCGCTTCGCCGAGCAGCGTGCGGGCGCGTGCGTAGTCCTTCGGAAGGTCGCCGCTGCCGAGCAGCAGCGCCTTGCCGAGCGCCAGCTGCGCACGCCGCGCGGCCGGCGTGTCGGCTTTCGCGTCCGCCTGCGCGGCGGTTTCGAGCCAGCCGCGTCCCTCGTCGCGCAGCCCCGGCTCGCGCGCATCGACGAGCGCGATGCCGAGCGCCGCCTGCGCGTCGCCCGAGCCGCGCCGCGCGAGGGTGCGCAATTGCGCGAGCGCGTGCGGCTCGACGGCCTGCGCGACCATCGCCTGCCATTCGTCGAGCTGCGCGGCGCTCGGCGCGGGGCCGGCGGCGCGCCAGCCCGTCGCCGCGACGACGGCCGCAACGGTCACGGCCGCCGCCGCGAGCAGCGCGGCCGGCGGGAGTTTCGCGCGCAGCAGGCGCCGCGCGGCGGCGGTGAAGCCGGCCTCGGCGGGCCGCATCGTCCGGATCGGTTGCATCGCGGGTCTCGTGGTCATTGCGTGAGGTCGATCTCGTAGAGGGCGAGGTTCTTGCCCGAGCCGTCGTCGGCCGCGACCTGCGTGAGGCCGGTCAGGCCGGCTGCCGCCGCGTCGCCGAGCCGGTTCGGCGCGGACGTGAACTGCACGTGCGCGACCGAGCTCGCCAGCTTCGTGAAGCGCCAGCTGCGCTGCGCGCCGTCCGCCGCGCGCGTGATCGCGCCGCGCTTCTTGATGAACGCGATCAGCACGTCGCGGTTCGCGTCGGGCGACGCGAAGATCGTCTTGCTGCCGTCGAGGCCCGGGAAGTTGCCGCCGCCGCTCGCGCGGTAGTTGTTGGTCGCGACGATGAACTGCGCGTTCGGGTCGATCGGCGCACCCTTGTACGTCAGGTTCCTAATCCGGCTGCCGACCGGCTGCGTGACGTCGATCTCGTACGCCAGATCCGCTGACGTGAACATGTCGAAGTTGTAGCCAGGGAAGCTGCTGACGAGCGGCTGCACGGTCGCCTTGGTCGGATCGATCGTGTTGAAGCGCTTCGCGGCCGTCTCGAGCCAGTTCTTCACGTCGCTGCCGCTCACCTTCACCGCATACACGGTGTTCGGATACAGGTACAGGTCGGCCGCGTTGTTGATCGCGAGCGCGCCCGGCGCGACGTCGGTGTAGTCGCTGCCGCCGCCGAAGCCGCTCTTGAACGGCGCGCTGACCGACAGCACCGGCAGCGACGCGTATTGTGGCAGGTTCGCCTGCACGTAGGTCTTCACGTAATCGGCCTGCGCCTCGTTGACGATCTGGATCGCGCCCGGATCGCCGACGTCCGCGAAGTACGAGTTCATCCGGTAGTCGGTCGAGCCGATCGGCGTCTTCACGTAGTCGATCGTCGCCTGGTGTTCGGCGGCGATCGCGGCGGACACCGACGGATCGGCGGCGACGTAGCTCTTGTCCGCGTTCTGGATCGGCCGCGCCTCGACGGTCGTCTGCGACTTGTCGACGCTCCACGTCTTGCCGTCGAACTTCAGGCCGAGCTTGATCACGCCGAGATGCTTGCCCCAGTAGTTGGCCATCACGGTCGGCACGCCGTTGACGGTGCCCTTCGCCTTGTCGACGCCCGGCAGGTTGAACTGCGCCACGGTGCTGTTCGCGTCCGGGAACACCTGGTGCGAGTGGCCGATCAGCATCGCGTCGATGCCCGGCACCGTCGACAGCCACCAGCTGCCGTTTTCCATGGTCGGCGAATACGCGGCATTGTCGAGGCCGCCGTGCGAGATCGCGACGACGAGATCGGCGCCCTTCGCGCGCATCTCCGGAATGTACTTCTCGGCCGCTTCCTTCAGGCCGGTCGTGTAGACCTTGCCGTCGAGCCAGCGCTTGTCCCAGCTCATGATCGCGGGCGGCGTGAAGCCGATGATGCCGATCTTCACCGGCGCGCTGACGGTCTTGCCGTCGGGCGCGACGGCCGTCACGGTGCGGGTCAGGATCGTGTACGGCGTGAACAGCGGCGCGTTGGTCCGCGCGCTGATCACGTTCGCGAGCACCTGCGGGAAGTTCGGGCCCGCGCACTTCTTCTGCTGCGCGGGGGCGGGCAGCCCGTCGACGTCGAACGTGTTGCCGGTCACCTGCGACAGGTACGGCAGGCCGTAGTTGAACTCATGGTTGCCGATCCCGCCGCCGTCGAACTTCGCCGCGTTCATCACCTTGTAGATCGCGAGCGTCTGGTCGCAGCCGATCGGGTTCACGAGCGCCTGGTAATCCGACAGCGCGGTGCCCTGGATCGTGTCGCCGTTGTCGAGCAGCAGCGTGTTCGGGTACTGCGCGCGCGCCTGCGCGATCAGCGTCGACACGCGCTCGAAGCCGAGCGACTTGTCGGCGGCGAGCTTGAAATAGTCGTACGACAGCACGTTGGTGTGCAGGTCGGTCGTTTCGAGCAGCGCGAGCGTGGCCGTCGTGCCGGCGGGCGCCTGCGTCTGCGACGACGGCGGAGCGGTGACGTCGTCGCCGCCGCAACCGGCGAGGGCGAAGGCGAGGCTGGCGAGCGCGGCGGCGGCGGTCGCGCGGCGGCGGGAAAGCGGGGGGAGACGCATCGATTGTCCTGTTTGGTGTTCTGTTCTATGAATCGCGAGGAGCGCAGCGAAATGGCGGCGCGGGCGCCGACGGCCTGACGTGCGGCGCGTGAGAGTATCGAAAGGAAACGTGACGGAAGAATGAAAGGTCGCGTGCCCGGCACGCCGTTGCGGCGGCGAACGCCGCGCCGTGACGGGCCGGGCACCCTCGACGAGGCGCCTTTGGCCCGGCTGCTCGCCCCGACGGCAATCCTCACGTCGCGGCGCCGGACGGTTCGATACAATGGCCGCTGTCATCCTTTTGCAAACAACCCGCCCTTGGACTTCGACACACCTCCCGGCCTGTCGGTCGACGCCGGCGGCCAGGGCCAGACGGTGCGCCTGACCGGCCAGTGGACCGCGCTCGCGCTTGCGCGCAATCGCGGCGAGGTCGCGCGCCGCGTCGCGGGCATCGCGTCCGGGCGCGTGAACGAATGGGATCTGTCCGGCATCGAGCGGCTCGATCACGTCGGCGGCCAGGCGCTGTGGCGCGTATGGGGCCGCAAGCTGCCGGCCGGCGTCGAGCTGACCGCCACGCAGCGCACGATCTTCGAGCGGATCGAACGTCTCGACAGCCAGCGCGAGGCGCCCGAGCGCGTCGTGCGCTTCGATCCCGTCACGCGCCTCGGCCAGGCGATCTTCGCGTTCGGCGAACACCTGCAGGGCGGCATCGCGATGTTCGGCCTCGTGATCCTCGACGCGCTGTCGGTGCTGCGCCGTCCGCAGACGATGCCGTGGAAGGAAACCTCGGCGAACATCTACAGCGCCGGCGCGCAGGCGCTGCCGATCACCGCGCTGGTCGCATTCCTGATCGGCATCGTGCTCAGCTATCTGTCCGCGCAGCAGCTGCAGATGTTCGGCGCGAACCGCTACATCGTGAACATCCTCGGGCTGTCGGTGATTCGCGAACTCGGGCCCGTGCTGTCGGCGATCCTCGTCGCGGGCCGCTCGGGCTCGGCGATCACCGCGCAGATCGGCGTGATGCGCGTGACCGAGGAGCTCGACGCGATGCGCGTGATGGGCATTCCGCACGGGCTGCGGCTGATCCTGCCGCGCGTGCTCGCGCTCGGCGTCGCGATGCCGCTGCTGGTGATGTGGACCAACATCGTCGCGCTGACGGGCGGCGCGCTCGCCGCGAAGTTCGTGCTCGGGATCGACGTCAACTATTTCGTGCGCTCGCTGCCGGGCGTCGTGCCGATCGCGAACCTGTACATCGGCCTCGGCAAGGGCGTCGTGTTCGGCATGCTGATCGCGCTGGTCGCATGTCATTTCGGCTTCAGGATCAAGGCGAACTCGCAAAGCCTCGGCGAAGGCACGACGACGTCGGTCGTGTCGTCGATCACGGTCGTGATCCTCGCCGACGCGGTGTTCGCGATTTTGTTCCAGAACGTGGGGCTCGGATGAACGCGTCGAAACAACCGGCGGCCGGTGCCGTGCCGGCCGATGCCGCCAGCGCACATGCCGCGGCAGTCGGCGCGGGCGCGGTCGGCACGCCGCCGGCGGCCGCGCACGGCGACGACCTCGTGATCGAGGTGCGCAACCTGACGAAGCGCTACGGGCGCAACATCATTCACCAGAAGCTCGATTTCGATGTGCGGCGCGGCGAGATCGTCGCGATCGTCGGTGGCTCGGGCTCGGGCAAGACGACGCTCGTGCGGCAGATCCTCGGCCTCGAGCGGCCGACGTCGGGCACGATCAAGGTGTTCGGCGAAGACACGTCGAAGATCGACGACGCGAGCGCGCGGATGATGCGCACGCGTTCGGGGATGCTGTTCCAGCAGGGCGCGCTGTTCTCGTCGATGACGGTGTTCGACAACGTCGCGCAGCCGCTGCGCGAGCTCGGCCGCGTACCGCCCGACCTGCTGCACGACATCGTGATGCTGAAGCTCGAGATGGTCGGGCTGCCGTGCAAGCACGCGTCGAAGATGCCGGCCGCGCTGTCGGGCGGGATGGTGAAGCGGGTCGGCATCGCGCGCGCGATCGCGCTCGAGCCCGAGCTGCTGTTCCTCGACGAGCCGACCGCCGGACTCGACCCGCAGGCGTCCGACGAATTCGTCGAGCTGATCGCGACGCTGCACCGCACGCTCGGGCTGACCGTCGTGATGGTGACGCACGATCTCGACACGATGGTTGCGTTGTCGACGCGCGTCGCGGTGCTGGCCGATCGCAAGGTGCTTGTGGCGGCGCCGGTCGAGGAGGCCGCGAACGTCGACCATCCGTTCATCCACGAATATTTCCTGGGGCTGCGCGGGCGCCGCGCACTGCAGGCGCTGCCGCCCGAGCGGCGCGCGAAGCTGCCGAAGGCGGCCCTCGAACCGGCGCTGTCGAGCGTCGAACTGTAGGAAAGGCAAGAAGCAAGGAACCCGCGAATGGAAAACAAATCACATGCGTTCTGGGCCGGCCTGTTCACGATCGCGCTGACGCTGGCGATCGCGGGCACCGTGTTCTGGTTCAACGTCGATCGCACCGTGCGCGTGCCGTACGACCTGCTCGCGCGCACCAACGTGACGGGCCTGTTCCCCGATGCGGCCGTGCGCTTTCGCGGCCTCGACGTCGGCAAGGTGCAGTCGATCGGCTTCGACCGCTCGCATCCGGGCCAGATCCGGATCCGGATCCTCGTCGACCATGACGCGCCGATCACGCAGTCGACCTACGGCAGCCTCGGCTTCCAGGGCGTGACGGGCATCGCGTTCGTGCAGCTCGAGGACACGGGCCGCGACCTGGCGCCGCTGCCGTCGTCGCCGAAGGCGATCGCGCAGATCCCGATGCGGCCGAGCCTGTTCGACCAGATCCAGGAGCGCGGCGACGTGTTGCTGCGGCAGCTCGAACTGGCGGCGAAAAGCGCGAACGCGCTGATGTCGCCGGAGATGCGCGAGCAGCTGCGCGCGACGGCCGAAAGCCTGCAGCACGCGGCGGACGGCGCGACGACGCTGTCGAAGCAGCTCGCGCCGGCGGTGGCCGCGCTGCCGGAAACGATGCACCAGGTCGATCGCGCGATGGCGTCGGCGAACACGCTGCTGCAGCCGAACGGGCCGCTCGTGGCGAACCTGAACAAGGCCGGCTCGGCTGCCGAGCAGGTCGGCGTCGCGCTGAACGACCTGAACGCGCGGGTCCAGTACGACACGCTGCCGCGGTTCAACGTGCTGGCCGGCAGCGTCGGCGATGCGTCGCGGCAGTTGAAGGACGTCGCCGATGAACTCGGCCGCAACCCGAGCAGTCTGTTGTTCGGTTCGCCCGGCTCCGCGCCCGGCCCCGGCGAGGCGGGCTTCGTCTGGCCGGGGGCAGGGGCCGCCGGGAAATGAAGCAGATCGCCAGCCCGGGCCACGACGTCATCGAAACCGGAAACATCATGCAGGAACATGCCATGCCACGAATCCTTGATCGCGCGCTGCGTCCCGCCGCGACCGCGCTCGCGATGCTGACGCTCGTGTTCGCCGCCGGCTGCGCCGGCAACGGCGCGGCGCTGTCGAACGTCCGCTACGACCTCGGGCCGGCCGCCTCGGCCGTCACGGCCGGCACGGGCCCCGCGCTGAAGGTGCTCGACGTCGCCGCGCCCGACGCGCTCGACACGGACAAGTTCGTCTACCGCCTCGCGTATGCGGATGCGCAGCGCACGGCCGTCTATCGCGACAGCCGCTGGACCGCGCCGCCCGCGCAACTGCTCACGCAGCGGCTGCGCGGCGCGCTGTCGTCGCGCGGCGCGGTGCTCGAAGGCTCCGACGGCGTGCGCGCGCCGACGCTGAAGGTCGACCTGAACGAATTCGAGCAGGTGTTCGACGGGCAGTCGCAGAGCCACGGCGCGGTCACCGCGCGCGCGACGCTGATGCAGGACGGCAAGGTGCTCGGCCAGCGCACGTTCGTCGCGCGCGCGCCGTCGAGCACGCCCGACGCGGCCGGCGGCGCGCGCGCGCTCGCGGCCGCGAGCGACGAGCTCGTGTCGCAGATCGCGGCGTGGGTCGGCGTGCAGGCGTACGCGGGCAACCCGTGACGCAGCGCGCGCAGCCGCGATGAGCGCGCCGGGCACGTCGCGCGCGTCGTCGCTGGCGCGGCAGGCGTTCGCCGCGTATGCGGCGCTCATCGTCTATGCATCGCTGTATCCGTTCGACGGCTGGGTATCGCTCGGCATCGGGCCGTTCGACTACCTGTTCGCGCCGATGCAGCGTTATGTGACCGCGTTCGACGTGGTCACCAACGTGCTCGGCTACATGCCGTTCGGCGCACTCGGCGTGCTCGCGCTGCATCCGCGCTGGCGCGGGGTGGCCGCGACGCTGATCGTGGGCGGCCTCGGCGTACTGCTGTCGGGATCGATGGAGGCGCTGCAGACCTACCTGCCGACGCGCGTCGCGTCGAATCTCGACCTCGCGGCCAACGCGCTCGGCGCGCTGCTCGGCGCGGCGCTCGCGGCACCGGCCACCGGCGCGCTGCTCGACCGCGGCGCATTGCGCCGGCTGCGCTTCGCGTGGTTCGAGGCCGACGGCGCGACGCCGCTGCTGCTTGCCGCGCTGTGGCCGTTCGCGATCCTGTTTCCGTCGCCGTTCCTGTTCGGCATCGGCGACTGGCCGGCCGCGCTGTGGGAGCGCGCCGACGGCTCGATGCAGGACGCGCTGCTCGCATGGCTGCCGGCCGCGTGGCGCGTGAGCGAATGGCCCGAGCGCGTCGACGGCTGGCTGTCCGATTCCGCGTGGGAAGCCGCGCTCGGCGGGTTGATGCTGTTCGCCGCGCTGGCGATCGCGTCGCTCGCGATGCGCGCCCGCGCGCCGCGCGTGCGGCTCCTGATCGCGTTCGTCGCCGCGACGCTCGCGCTGAAGGCGGCCGCGACTTTCATGCAGTCGAGCACCGGCCTCGTCGTCGTGTGGGCGACGCCCGGCGCGCGGCTCGGCATCGAGCTCGGCTTCGCGGCGGCGCTGCTCGCATTGCGCGTGCCGGCCGCGTGGCGCGCGCTGTTCGCGGCGCTCGCGCTGCTGGCCGGTGTGGCGCTCGTCAACCTGCTGCCCGTCAACCCGTTCTTCGACTTCACGCTGTCCGGCTGGCGGCAGGGCCGCTACGTGCACTTCAACAGCATCGCACGCTGGCTCGCATGGATCTGGCCCTACGCGGCGCTGATCTGGCTCGGCCAGCGGGTCGAGCACGCGTGGCTGCCGGCCGCGCGGCGGCGCTGACGCGGCGGGCGCGGCAACGGGGCGGCGCGGCCGCGCCTCGTCGGTCGCGGGCAGCCGCGCGCGCCGATCGCTATAATCGTCCGCACATCCGTTGCCGCGCGCAACGGCAATCGCCCCTTCTTTCCGCCCGGCGCCGCGCCGGGCCGCACGTCATCATCATGGATTCCTACTACCAGCACCACGTCTTCTTCTGCCTGAACCAGCGCGAACCGGGCGCCGAGCGTCCGAGCTGCGCGCAATGCGACGCGCAGACCATGCAGGAGTACGCAAAAAAGCGCGTGAAGGAACTCGGCCTCGCGGGGCCGGGCAAGGTGCGCATCAACAAGGCCGGTTGCCTCGACCGCTGCGAGGAAGGGCCCGTGATGGTCGTGTATCCGGAAGGCACGTGGTACACGTACGTCGACCAGGCCGACATCGACGAGATCGTCGAATCGCACCTGCGCGACGGCAAGGTCGTCGACCGCCTGAAGATCTGAGCGGGCCGGCCGAATGAACGTTCATACGCAGAAGTCGCTGATCCCCGGCCCGGTCGGGCAGATCGAAATCGCGGTCGACCTGCCCGACGCCGTGCGCGAAGGCGGCGCCGCGCCGCGCGGCATCGCGCTCGTCGCGCACCCGCATCCGCTGTTCGGCGGCACGATGGACAACAAGGTCGCGCAAACGCTCGCGCGCACGCTGGTCCAGCTCGACTACGTGGTGTACCGGTCGAATTTCCGCGGCGTCGGCGCGACCGAGGGTGTGCACGACAACGGCGTCGGCGAGGCCGACGACCTGCTCGCCGTGCTCGCGCACATGCGCGCACAGCCCGCCTATGCGGACCTGCCGCTCGTGCTCGCGGGCTTCTCGTTCGGCACCTTCGTGCTGTCGCACGTCGCGAAGCGGTTGCGCGACGCGGGCGAGACGATCGAGCGGATGGTGTTCGTCGGCACGGCCGCGAGCCGCTGGCAGGTCGCCGACGTGCCGGAGAACACGCTCGTGATCCACGGCGAAACCGACGACACGGTGCCGATCGGTTCGGTCTACGACTGGGCGCGGCCGCAGGAACTGCCGGTCGTCGTGATCCCCGGTGCCGAGCATTTCCTGCATCGCAAGCTGCACGTGCTGAAGCGCATCATCGTCGACGCGTGGCGTTGATCCGCTGAACCCAGCGTGCGGCGCCGCTGCCGCACGACCGCGATGTCGCCGCGCGCGACATCGCGCCGCATCGTGTCCCGACGCGATCGCAGATGCCCGCTCCAGCGCGGCGCAACCCGGCTTGCACGGCGCCTGCGCACGCCTTTCGCGCGGCTTCGAGCACGATTCTCCGCAGCGAAGCCGCGCTATCCTCCCGAAGCCTGTGTGTGGCCGCATGAGCCCTGGTTCGCGAAAACGCCGTTCGCGGCCACGTATAATGGCCGCATTTCGCGTCGCCCGCGGCCCGGCCGGGCCCATGCGGCGCTCGTTTCGCCGCCTGTCCGCCCGCTCGCGACGGCCGCGAACCGAACGCGTCCGCACGAGTCCAACCGGCGCGTTTCGCGCCGTCCGACGCAGTCGGACGAACGCCGGAACGCTCGCCGCCTTGCCGTTCAACCCCTGCGCGTTTCGCGCCGCACTTTCTGCCACCAGCCTGAATCGATCATGCGTCTGTCTCCCCAAGGCCTCAAGTCCCTCGCTTCTTCCATCGCCTTCGGCACCGCCGCGCGCAACGTCGCGCTGGGCGTGATGCTGCCCGTCGCACTCGCGTCGACGATCGTCGTCGCCGAGGCGAAGCCGGCCGCCAAGGCCAAGGCCGCGCATGCCGCGCCGGCCGCCGCCACCGAGCAGTTCACCGGCGCGCCCGCGACCTTCATGCCGGGCGCGGTGCCGCCGCCGGGCGTGAACGCGCGCTCGTGGGTGCTCGTCGATGCGACGAGCAACACCGTGCTCGCATCGGGCAACGCGGACGAACGCGTCGAACCCGCGTCGCTGACGAAGCTGATGACGGCCTACCTGGTGTTCGAAGCACTCGACAAGAAGAAGATCTCGATGGAGCAGATCGTCACGCCGAGCGTTGCGGTGCGCCGTGTCGGCACCGACGAGTCGCGCATGTTCATCGAGGCGAACAAGCCGGTGTCGGTGCACGACCTCGTGTACGGGATGATCATCCAGTCGGGCAACGACGCCGCGATCGCGCTGGCCGAACTGGTCGGCGGCAGCGAAGGGCAGTTCGTCACGCTGATGAACGACGAGGCGGCGCGCCTCGGCATGAAGGGCACGCACTTCGCCGACGTGAACGGCATGCCCGACCCGAACCACTACACGACGGCCGGCGACCTCGCGAAGCTGTCCGCGCACCTGATCCGCGATTTTCCGCAGTACTACAGCATCTTCTCGGAGAAGGAATTCAAGTACAACAACATCCGCCAGGGCAACCGCAACCGCCTGCTGTGGCTGGATCCGACGGTCGACGGCCTGAAGACGGGCCATACGCAAGCGGCCGGCTATTGCCTGATCGCGTCGGCCAAGCGCGCGATCCCGGGTGTCGACAGCCAGCGCCGTCTCGTGTCGGTGATGATGGGCGAGCAGAAGGAAAGCGAGCGCACGCAGGACAGCATGAAGATGCTGAACTACGGCTATAGCGCGTTCGACGCGGTGCGCCTGTTCAAGGGCGGCCAGGCGATGTCGACGCCGCGCATCTACAAGGGCAAGGAAAACACCGTGCAGGTCGGCGTGAAGGGCGACCAGTGGGTGACCGTGCCGCGCGGCCTGGGCGACAAGGTCAAGCCGGAAGTCGAGGTCAACGCGCCGCTGATCGCGCCGCTCGCGGAAGGCCAGCAGGTCGGTACCGTGAAGATCGTCGCCGACGGCAAGACGCTGTCGGAGTTCCCGGTCGTCGCGCTGCAGGCGGTGCCGGAAGCGGGTATCTTCGGTCGTATCTGGGACTCGATCCTGCTGATGTTCAGCAAGAAGAAGTAAGCGCGACGGGCCTTTGTTTTCACGACTTCATCCCCAACTGGTATAGCCATGAGCCAAGCCGAATTCGAACCGATCGTCTACCTCAGCGTTTCGTCGCAGGAGGAGCTGGTGCCGCTGTCGCAAGCCCGGGTCCCGGTGCTCGACCGCGGGTTCATCTTCGGCGATGGCGTGTATGAAGTCGTCCCCGTTTATGCGCACGACGGCGCGCACGTGCCGTTCCGGATCGAACAGCATCTGGAACGGCTCGCGCGCAGCCTGAAGAAGATCGGCATCGACGATCCGCATGACGCGGCCGGCTGGCGCGCGCTGATCGAGCGCGTGGTCGCCGCGAACGCGGAAGGCCTCGGCGACGGCAATGCGCTCGTCTACCTGCAGGTGACGCGCGGCGTCGCGAAGCGCGGGCATGCGTTCCCGGCGAACGCGGTGCCGACGGTGTTCGCGATGACGAGCCCGCTGCGCCTGCCGTCGGACGAGGAGCGCGCGCGGGGCGTGCGCTGCGTGACGGCCGAGGATCGTCGCTGGCTGCATTGCGACATCAAGTCGATTTCGCTGCTCGGCAACGTGCTGATGGCGCAGCATGCGGCCGAACGCGATGCGTTCGAGACGATTCAGCTGCGCGACGACAACGTGACCGAAGGTTCGTCGTCGAACGTGTGGATCGTGAAGAACGGCGAGCTGATGGCGCCGCCGCGCAGCAACAGGATCCTCGAAGGGATCCGCTACGCGCTGGTCGAGCAGCTGGCCGAGGAATGCGGCATTCGGTTCGTAGCGCGCGAAATCAGCGAGGTCGAGCTGCGCTCGGCGGACGAGATCATGATCACGTCGGCCACGAAAGAGATTTTGCCCGTCACGTCGCTCGACGATCTGCCCGTGCAGGGCGGCAAGCCGGGCCCCGTGTTCGCGGCGTTGTACGACGCGTACCAGCGTGCGAAGGCACGCGAGTTTGAACAGTTTGACCTAACCCGGAGAAAATGATGAGCGAACCGACCAAAACCATCGAGGTCACCGGCGCGATCGATACCCGGAAGGAGTCGCTGCTGGAGTTTCCGTGCGATTTCCCGATCAAGATCATGGGCAAGGCGCACCCGGAATTCAAGGACACGATCTTCAAGGTCGTGGCCGTCCACGACAACGAGATCGACGTCGAGAAGATCGAGGAGCGTGCATCGAGCGGCGGCAACTACACCGGCCTCACGATCACCGTGCGCGCGACGAGCCAGGAACAGCTCGACACGATCTACCGTGCACTGACCGGCCATCCGATGGTCAAGGTCGTGCTCTGAGCGCCGTTTTCCATCCGCCTTGCTGCGCGCACTCGGCGGGTGTCTTCCCCGCCGCGCGCCGCGCGTCCAGCTCGTCGCACAGCAGCTTGTATTCGGCGACTTCCTGAAGCAGCCACGCCCTGAACGCCTGCACGCGCGGCGTGTTCAGGAGCGGCGGCGGACACACGAAAAAATAGTGCCACGGGCTCTGCCCGTCGATGTCGAACAGGCGCACGAGGCGCCCGTCCAGCAGGTCGTGCACCGCGAGCGAGCGGCGCACCAGCGCAATGCCCTGGCCGTCGATCGCGGCCAGCAGCAGGTTCGACGAATCCTGGTACAGAATCCCCCGTTTCGGCTCGGTCAGCGTATCGAGCCCGGCCGCGTCGAACCACGGCCGCCACAGCTCGTCGTCCGAGCGCAGCAGGTTGTAGTGCACGAGATCGGCGGGCGTCCGCGGCAGGTTGCCGCCGTTCAGCGTCGGCGAGCACGCCGGAAAGAACACCTCCTCGAACAGCGGCTCGACGTGCAGCCCCGGATAGGTGCCGGAGCCGAAGCGGATCGCGAGGTCGACGTCGTCGCGCGCGAAATCGGTGAGCGAGTTGGTCGACTGCAGCTCGACGTCGATTTCCGGATGCCGCTCGATGAACGTGCCGATGCGCGGCGTGATGAAGCGCGCGGCGAACGACGACAGCATCGACACCACCAGCCGTCGCCCGCGGTCGCTTGCGCGCACCTCGCGCGTCGCGTCGGCGATCACCATCAGCGCGGTGCGGACCTGCTGCGCGTAGCGCATGCCGGCGTCGGTCAGGCACAGCCGCTTGCCGTTGCGCGTGAACAGCTGCACGCCGAGCTCCTCCTCGAGCGCGCGAACCTGGTGGCTGACCGCGCCGTGCGTGACGTACAGCTCGTCGGCGGCGCGGGAGAAATTCTCGTGGCGGGCGGCGGCTTCGAACGCGCGAATCGCGTTCAGCGCAGGCAGCTGGCGGAGGTCCATTTGCTAATTTTCCTCACATCGACGTGAAAATTGGTCGTTTTGTCGGACGCCTTGAAGTGACTACGATTGTAGCCATCGAAGCATTTATTGGCGGAGACGATCATGCAAGAAATTTCTTCAAGCATCACGTTCGAAATTCCCGCGGGCGAAACCGTGCCGATGAAGGTGCAGCGCAGCACCCGTCTGACGGTGCAGTGCGGGCCGGTGTGGGCGACGCGCAGCAACGACGTCGAAGACTACTTCCTGGTCGACGGCGAGACGCTCCGGCTGCGCCGCGGCGAGCGGCTGTGGCTCAGCGCGGAAGGCCGGCAGGGCGCGCATGTGGCGTTCTCGGTGTCGCGGCCGGCCGGGGAGATCGCGCGCGGCGCGCTCGCACGGCTGCGCGATCGTGTGAATGCGCTGCTCCACGACGGCTGGCGCACCGTCTGACGGGCCTTTCCTCCGACGGATACGCGCGATCCGTCCCCTTCCATAGCCGGCGAGACGCATGGGTTTTCGGTAAACTACCGCCCATGTCCGTCTCGCCGGTTGCCATCGTGTCCACGCCTGTCGCTGTTTCCGAATCGCCCGCCGGGTCTCCGGTTCAGCCCGTCGCGCCGGTCACCGTGCGCTGGCGGGGCAGCGAGGCCTACGAGACGAGCTTCGACGCGATGCGCGCGTTCACCGACACGCGCACGGCCGACACCGGCGACGAAATCTGGGTCGTCGAGCATCCGCCCGTCTACACGCTCGGCCAGGCCGGCGACCCGGCCCACCTGCTGGTGGCCGACAGCGGCGTGCCGCTCGTGAAGGTCGACCGCGGCGGACAAATCACCTACCACGGCCCCGGCCAGATCGTCGTCTACCTGCTGCTGGACCTGCGCCGGCGCAAGCTGATGGTGCGCACGCTCGTGACGAAGATCGAGGAAGCCGTGATCGAAACCCTCGCGGCGTATAATCTCGCTTCGGTCCGCAAGGCGGGCGCGCCGGGAATCTACGTGGCATCCGGCGTGCACGAAGGCGCGAAGATCGCGGCCCTCGGCCTGAAGATCCGCAACGGCTGCAGCTATCACGGGCTGAGCCTGAACGTGAAGATGGATCTGCGCCCGTTTCTCGCGATCAACCCGTGCGGCTATGCCGGACTGGAAACCGTCGACATGGCGAGCCTCGAGGTTGCCGCCGACTGGAACGACGTCGCCCACACGCTGGTGGGGCGTCTGATCGCCAACCTCGACGGCGAATCCGCGGCCGCCGACAAGCCGCAGGCACTGGAACATTCGAATGACTGACGTTACCGCTTCCCCCGCACCGGCCGATTCGGCCGCGACCCCTGCCTACGATCCGACCGCCAAGCAGAAGGCGCAGGCGAAGACGGCGCGCATCCCGATCAAGGTCATTCCGATCGAGAAGCTGAAGAAGCCGGAATGGATCCGCGTGAAGGCGGCCACCGGCAGTTCGCGCTTCAACGAGATCAAGACGATCCTGCGCGAGCACAACCTGCATACCGTGTGCGAGGAAGCGAGCTGCCCGAACATCGGCGAATGCTTCGGCAAGGGCACCGCGACGTTCATGATCATGGGCGACAAGTGCACGCGCCGCTGCCCGTTCTGCGACGTCGGCCACGGCCGTCCCGATCCGCTCGACGCGGACGAACCGAAGAACCTGGCCCGCACGATCGCCGCGCTGAAGCTCAAGTACGTGGTGATCACGAGCGTCGACCGCGACGACCTGCGCGACGGCGGCGCCGCTCACTTCGTCGAGTGCATCCGCGAAGTGCGCGAGCAGTCGCCGGAAACGCGCATCGAGATCCTGACGCCGGACTTCCGCGGCCGTCTCGACCGCGCGATCTCGATCCTCAACGCGGCACCGCCCGACGTGATGAACCACAACCTCGAAACGGTGCCGCGCCTGTACAAGGAAGCGCGCCCGGGTTCGGACTACGCGCACTCGCTGAAGCTGCTGAAGGACTTCAAGGCGCAGCATCCGGACGTCGCGACGAAGTCGGGCCTGATGGTCGGCCTCGGCGAGACCGAAGAGGAAATCCTGCAGGTGATGCGCGACCTGCGCGCACACGACGTCGACATGCTGACGATCGGCCAGTACCTGCAGCCGTCCGAGCACCACCTGCCGGTGCGTGCGTACGTGCATCCGGACACGTTCAAGATGTACGAGGAAGAGGCGTACAAGATGGGCTTCACGCACGCGGCCGTCGGCGCGATGGTGCGGTCGAGCTATCACGCCGATCTCCAGGCGCACGGGGCCGGGGTGGTCTGAGCGCCGCGTTCGCGCAACAGCCTCACATCTCATGCAGTTGAAGAAGCCCGCAGCGATGCGGGCTTTTTCGTTGGTGCGGCCGCCGCCCGCGCGTTCGCACGACAATCGCCATCCGACCGGACGCGTGTTCCGATCGAACGTGGAAAGCAAAGCTGAAACGGCATCGATAGCTTCGCAGGATAAGTTCGCTCCCGCCGCGCGCAAAGCTCGTAAAGTCGGCTCTCCCGCAGCAATGTCCGCATTCGAAGGAGAGCCGCATGTCCCGTTTCAGCTTCGTCCGCCGCGCCGTCGTCGCGCTGACCGCCTTTGCCGCGCTGGGCGCGGCGCACGCCGAATCGCGCGAAGTCGTGATCGCGTACCAGGACATGGTCGTGCCGTGGCGCTATGCGCAGGCGAGCGGTGAAGTCGAAAAGGCGACCGGCTACAAGGTCACGTTCCGCAAGCTCGACAGCGGCGCCGACGTGATCCGCGCGCTCGCGTCGGGCTCCGTGCAGCTCGGCGAGGCCGGGTCGAGTCCGATCGCGGCCGGCCTGTCGCAGGGGCTCGACATCTCGCTGTTTTGGGTGCTCGACAACATCAACGACGCCGAGGCGCTCGTCGCGCGCAACGGCTCGGGCGTGACCAGCGTCGCCGCGCTGAAGGGCAGGAAGATCGGCGTGCCGTTCGTGTCGACGTCGCATTTCCATACGCTCGTCGCGCTGCAGGCCGCCGGCGTGAATCCGAACGACGTGAAGATCGTCAACCTGCGTCCGCCCGAGGTCGCGGCCGCGTGGACGCGCGGCGACATCGACGCGACCTACATCTGGGATCCGGTGCTCGCGAAGGTCAAGCAGTCGGGCACCGTGCTGACGACGTCGGGCCAGGTCGCGAAGCAAAGCGGCAAGGCGACCTTCGACGGCTTCGTCGTGAGCCGCAAGTTCGCGCGCGAGAACCCCGAGTTCGTCGCGCGCTTCGTGAAGGTGCTTGCGTCCGCCGATGCCGACTACCGCGCGCATGCGGCCGCGTGGAAGGCCGGTTCGCCGCAGGTCGCGGCGGTCGCGAAGGTGTCGGGCGCGGACGTGCAGGACGTGCCCGCGAGCCTCGCGCTCTACGCGTTCCCGACGCCGGCCGAGCAGGCGTCGCCGACGTGGCTCGGCGGCGGTGCGCAGTCCGGCGCCGCGAAGTCGCTCGCGGCCACCGCCGCGTTCCTGAAATCGCAGGGCACGATCCAGACGGTGCTCGCCGACTACTCGGTCGGCGTCGATCCGCAGTTCGTGCAGAAGGCCGCGCGCTGAACGCGGCGCGTCAGGCGACTCAGGCCACTCATCGCGGAGCCCTCGATCATGAGCACGCTGGAAGTCCGTCAGGTATCGGTCGCCTATCCGGGCGAACGCGGTCGGCCGACGACGCAGGCGCTCGCGCGCGTCGACCTGCGCATCGATTCCGGTGAATTCGTCGTCGCGCTCGGCGCGTCCGGGTGCGGGAAGACGACGCTGCTGAACTGCATGGCCGGCTTCGTCGCGCCGACGACGGGCGACGTGCGCGTCGACGGCGTGCCGGTCGCGGGCCCGGGCGCCGATCGCGGCGTCGTGTTCCAGAAATATGCGTTGCTGCCTTGGCTCGACGTGCTCGAGAACGTCGCGCTCGGGCTGCGCTTCGCACGCGTGTCGAAGGCGGAGCGCGAAGCGCGGGCGACGGAGATGCTCGCGCTCGTCGGCCTCGAGCGCCATGCGCATGCGCGCGTGTACGAGCTCTCGGGCGGGATGCAGCAGCGCGTCGGCATCGCGCGTGCGCTCGCGAGCGATCCGCGCGTGCTGCTGATGGACGAGCCGATGGGCGCGCTCGATGCGATGACGCGCGGCACGATGCAGGCGCTCGTCCTCGACGTATGGGCGCGCACGGGCAAGACGGTGTTCTTCATCACGCACGACGTCGAGGAGGCGCTGTTCCTCGCGACGCGTCTCGTCGTGATGACGCCCGGCCCCGGCCGCATCGCGGAAACCTTCGAGCTGCCGTTCGCGCGGCGCTACGTCGAATCGCGCGATGCGCGCGCGGTGAAGTCGTCGCCGGAATTCATCGCATGGCGCGAGCGGCTGATCGCGTATCTGCATCGCGACGAGGCGGTCGCGGAGGTCACGTGATGCACGAATTCGCGCGGCAGGGCGCGTCCGTCGGGCGCGGCCGGATCAGTACTTTGCACAGGCAGGACGACATGAGCACGCAGGATTCCTGGATGGCCGATCGAGCGGCCGGGAGGGTCGAGCAGGACGAGCGCACGACGCGGCGCAAGGCGGCGCGGCCGTCGCGCCGCTACCGCTTGCCGGGCCAGGGCAAAACCGCGGGGCTCAGCGCGGCGACGGTCGCGGCGCTGGCCGTGCTGTGGTGGAGCGCGACGCATTGGCAGTGGTTGCCGCCGCTGTTCCTGCCCGCGCCGGAAGCGGTGTGGGCGGCATTCGTCGATGCGTGGCACGGCCGCATCCAGGGCGGCCTGCCGCTGTCCGAGCATCTGCTGTGGAGTGCCGCGCGCGTGTTCGGCGCATTCCTGCTCGCCACCGCGATCGGCGTGCCGGCCGGCGTCCTGATGGGCGTGAGCCGTGTCGCGCGCGGCGTGCTCGATCCGCTGCTGGAGTTCTACCGGCCGCTGCCGCCGCTGGCGTACCTGCCGCTCGTCGTGATCTGGTTCGGCATCGACGAGACGGCGAAGCTGGTCGTGATCTTCCTCGCGTGCTTCGCGCCGATCGCAATGGCCGCCCGCGCGGGCGTGCGCGCGGCGACGGTCGAGCAGATCAACGCCGCCTATTCGCTCGGCGGCAGCTTCGCGCAGATCGTGCGCCACGTCGTGCTGCCGGCCGCGCTGCCGGAAATCCTCACCGGCCTGCGGATCGCGATCGGGTTCGGCTGGACGACGCTCGTCGCGGCCGAGATGGTCGCCGCGACGGCCGGGCTCGGGCAGATGGTGCTCAATGCGTCGAGCTTCCTGCGCACCGATATCGTCGTGATGGGCATCCTGATCATCGGCGCGATCGCGTGGCTGTTCGATCTCGCGATGCGATGGGTCGAGCGGCGGATCGTGCCGTGGAAAGGGCGCGGATGACACGCAGCAGGCGGCGCATTCACGCCGCCTCTGCCGGCCGCTTTCAATCCCCCATCGCGATCCCTTCACGCCGCGGGTCGGCCCCGCCGAACCACACCGTCTGCCCCTGCACGTTCAGCCGCTGGATCCCCTGCAGTCCGGAATTCATCTCGACGACTTGCACGTCGTGCCCGCGTCCCTTCAGGCCGTCGACGAGCGCGTCCGACACGCGGCCGCGCTCGAGCTGCGTCGGCCCGTTCATCGACCCGACGTTCGGCAGCGCGATTGCCTGCTGCATCGTCATCCCCCAGTCCAGCACGCCGATCAGCGTCTTCGCGACATGGTTGATGATCGCGGGGCCGCCGGCCGAGCCGACGATCATCGTCACCTGCTTCGTCTTCTTGTCGAACACGAGTTCCGGCGACATCGACGAGCGCGGCCGCTTGCCCGGCTGCACGCGGTTCGCGACGGGGCGGCCGTTCTCGCTCGCCACGAACGAGAAATCGGTGAGCTGGTTGTTCAGCATGAAGCCGCGCACCATCAGCCGCGAACCGAACGCGTCCTCGACGCTGGTCGTCATCGACAGCGCCTGGCCGTAGCGGTCGACGATCGCGATGTCGGACGTCGACGGCAATTCGGGGCTGCGGTCGTCGGCCAGCGCGAGCGTCGCGCCCTGCGGCGTGCCGGCCTGCGCGACGCCCATGCTCGTGTCGCCGATCAGGCGCGCGCGCTGCGCGAGATAGGTCCTGTCGGCGAGGCTCGCCCAGCTGCCGCCCGGCAGCGGCGCGAAATCGGGATCGGCGACGTAGCGCGCGCGGTCCGCATACGCGAGGCGCCCGGCCTCGCTGAACAGGTGCGCGGCGAACGGTGTCGGCTCGTAGCCGAGCTCGGTCCGCACCGGCTTCTGCGCGCCGATCTGCTGCCAGTCGGGCATCGCCTCGAGGATGCCGAGCATCTGCGCGACCGCGAGGCCGCCCGACGACGGCGGCGGCATCCCGCACACCACCGAGCGCCGGTAGTCGGTGCACAGCGGCGCACGCACCTTCGCCTTGTAGCGCGCGAGATCCTGCAGCGTCAGCAGGCCCGGGTTGGTCGGGTGCTTGCGCACCTTCGCGACGATGTCGCGCGCGATCGCGCCGGTGTAGAACGCATTCGCGCCGCGGTCGGCGACCTGGCGCAGGACGGTCGCGAGCGCGGGGTTCTTCAGCACCGTGCCGGCCGCCTTCGGCGTGCCGTCCTTGTTGTAGAAGTACGCGCGCGCGGCCGGGTCGTTCATCAGGTACTTGTCGTTCGCGATCAGCATCGCCAGGCGCGGGCTGATCGTGAAGCCGTGCTCGGCGAGCCGGATCGCGGGCTGGAACAGCCGGCGCCACGGCAGCTTGCCGTGCGCGCGGTGCGCGGCGTCGAGCATGCGCAGCACGCCCGGCGTGCCGACCGAACGGCCGCCGACGACACCTTCGTAGAAACCCATCGGCTGGCCGGTCGGACCGTAGAACAGCCGGTCGGTCGCGGCGGCCGGCGCGGTTTCGCGGCCGTCGTATGCCTGCGTCGTCTTGCCGTCGGAATACAGCATGAACGCACCGCCGCCGAGCCCCGACGATTGCGGCTCGACGAGCGCGAGCACCATCTGCGTCGCGATCGCCGCGTCGATCGCGGTGCCGCCGGCCTTCAGCATGTCGTAGCCGGCCTGCGTCGCGAGCGGGTTCGCGGCCGCGATCATGAAGTGCTGCGAGGTCCAGCCCGGCTTGTCGGTCCAGCCGGACGAGCGTTCGGGCGCGTGGACGCCGGGCAGCGGCACCGCGGCGCCCGACGCGGCGGCGACCGGGACGACGGCGCCCGACGGCGCGGACGGGGACGTGCAGCCGGCGCTGAACGTGGCGAGCGCGACGAGCGCGAGCGCGGCGACGGGCGTCCAGGGACGCGAATACGGACGAATCCGGTCGAACATTGAACCCTCGGCAACGGTGAATTCGAAGGCGGCGGCGTATCGCGGCACGCGCTCCGCACGGGCGGCGCGCTATTGTCGCCGCGCGGCCGGCGGGTTGTCACCCGACAGGAAACCCTGACGCATCCCGTCGGGCCCGCCCCGGCCGGTCTTCCCGGCCTGTTCGAGGATGAACTCTATGAACGTCGCGGTCGCGCGCGTGTGGTGCCGGTTCGGCATGTAGAGCATGTACATGTGCGTGCCGAAGATGCTGAGCCGGTACGCGTCGAGCGAGGTGACGACCGTGCCGCGCCGCATGTCGTCCTGCATCACGTAGTCGGGCACGATGCCGACGCCGATCCCGGCGAGGATCGCCTGGCGCAGGAACAGGAAGTTCTCCGAAATCAGCGTGGGTTCGAGCAGCACCTCGTGGCGCTCGTCGCCGAGATACGCGGCGATCCGCAACTGCCGCCCCAGCACCGTCGCGGTGACGACCGGCGCGGCGGCCAGCGCGTCGAGGCTTGCGGGCATCCCGTGCGCGGCCGCGAACGCGGGCGACGCGCACGCGACGTAGCGCACCGCGCCCATGTCGCGCGCGACGAGGTTCTGCGGCGGCTCGGACATCACGCGGATCGCGATGTCGACTTCGTCACGCATCAGGTCCTCCACGCGATTCTCGAACACCACGTCGAGCACGATGCCCGGATGCAGCCGCTTGAACGCGAGCAGCCACTCGGACATCACCATCTGCCCGTAGCCGCTCGGCACCGACAGCCGCACGCGGCCCTGAAGGTCCTGGCCGAGCGTCGTCACCGATTCCTGCGCGGCGAGCAGTTCGTTGCGGATGCGCCGGCCGTGCTCGTACAGCTTCAGCCCGATCTCGGTCGGCTCGATGCGGCGCGTCGTGCGGCGCACGAGTTGCTGGCCGATCGAGCGTTCGAGCTGGTTCAGCCGGTAGCTGACGTTCGCGCGGCTCATCTTGAGCCGCTGCGCGGCCTTGCTCAGGTTGCCCGCATCGAGGATCTCGACGAGCAGCGTCAGCGCGTTCAGGTCCATGCCTTGTGTCTCCCGATCCGGCCCGCTTAAGGGCCGGAAACGGTCCGAAAGCATTCAATGTCAAGTCAGACTTGACAGCTTGTAAAGGCGCGCGGGAATTGTCAATGAATCTCGATCAATCGAGAATCGAGTCATGCCCGGCAACCACGCCGGATCGTTTCCCGCCGCGCGGCACCAGGCTCGGGAGCCGGCACCGCTCGCCGGCCCGACGACCGGTTTCGCCCGCGCGGCGCACCGCACTGGAGACACGATGAATTCACCCGCTTCCCCCGAACCTTCCGGCGCCGGCACCGTCACGCGCGAACGGCGCGACAAGGTGCTCGTCGTCACGATCGACCATCCGCCCGTCAACGCGCTGTCGGCCGACGTGCGGCGCGGTCTCGCCGACGCGCTTGACGCCGCGCAGGCCGACGACGCGATTCGCGCGGTGCTGATCGTCGGCGCCGGCCGCAACTTCATCGCGGGCGCCGACATCCGCGAGTTCGGCAAGCCGCCGGTGCCGCCGTCGCTGCCGGACGTATGCGAGCGGATCGAGTCGAGCGCGAAGCCGGTCGTGGTCGCGCTGCACGGCGCGACGCTCGGCGGCGGCCTCGAGGTCGCGCTCGCCGCGCATTACCGGCTCGCGGTGCCCGGCGCGAAGCTCGGCCTGCCCGAAGTCACGCTCGGCCTGCTGCCCGGCGCGGGCGGCACGCAGCGCACGCCGCGCCTGATCGGCGCGAAGGCCGCGCTCGACCTGATGCTGACGGGGCGTCACGCCAGCGCCGACGAAGCGCTCGCGCTCGGCCTCGTCGATCGCGTCGCGCACAGCGACGACACGCTCGCCGAAGGTCTCGCCTATGCGCAGGAACTCGTGTCGCTCGGCGCGCCGGCGCGGCGCACGCGCGATGCGCAGGGGCTCGCCGATCGCGCGGCCGCGCAGGCCGCGATCGACGCGGCGCGCGCCGAGCTGCCGAAGCAGTCGCGCGGCCTGTTCTCGCCGGCGAAGATCGTCGATGCGGTCGAGGCCGCGCTCACGCAGTCGTTCGACGCGGGGATGAAGCTCGAACGCAGCCTGTTCCTGCAATGCATCGACAGCCCGCAGCGCGCGGGCCTCGTGCACGCGTTCTTCGCGGAGCGCGAGGCCGCGAAGGCGCCCGAGGCGCGGCGCGCGAGCGCGCGTCCGGTCGAGCGGATCGGCGTGGTCGGCGGCGGCACGATGGGCGCGGGCATCGCGGTCGCGGCGCTCGACGCCGGACTGCCCGTGACGATGATCGAACGCGACGAAGCGTCGCTCGCGCGCGGCCGCGCGCATGTCGAGAAGGTGTACGACGGCCTCGTCGCGAAGGGGCGGATGACGCCGGCCGCGCACGCGGCGCGGCTCGCGCGCTTCAAGGGCAGCACGTCGTACGACGCGCTCGCGCAGGCCGACGTGGTGATCGAGGCCGTGTTCGAGGACATGGGCGTGAAGAAGGCGGTGTTCGCCGAACTCGCGCGCGTGTGCAAGCCGGGCGCGGTGCTCGCGACCAACACGTCGTATCTCGACATCGACGAGCTGGCCGCCAGCATCGACCGTTCGGCCGACGTGATCGGCCTGCATTTCTTCTCGCCGGCCAACGTGATGAAGCTGCTCGAGATCGTCGTGCCGGCGCGCGTGAGCGCGGACGTCGTCGCGACCGCGTTCGCGCTGGCCAGGCAGCTGAAGAAGACGCCGGTGCGCGCCGGCGTGTGCGACGGCTTCATCGGCAACCGGATCCTCGCGGTCTATCGCACCGCCGCGGATTACCTGATGGAAGACGGCGCATCGCCTTACCAGATCGACCGCGCGGTGCGCGAATTCGGTTTTCCGATGGGACCGTTCCAGGTCGTCGATCTGGCGGGCGGCGACATCGGCTGGGCGACCCGCAAGCGCCGCGCGGCGACGCGCGACCCGCGCGCCCGCTACGTGGAAATTTCCGACCGGCTGTGCGAGCGCGGCTGGTTCGGGCAGAAGACCGCGCGCGGCTACTACCTGTATCCGGACGGCGCGCGCGTCGGCACGCCGGACCCGGAAGTCGAGGCGATCGTCGCCGACGAGCGCGCGAAGAAGGGCATCGCGCCGCGCACGTTCACCGACGACGAGATCATGCGCCGCTACCTCGCCGCGATGATCAACGAAGGCGCGAACGTCGTGCACGAGAAGATCGCGCTGCGCCCGCTCGACGTCGACGCGGTGTTCCTGTACGGCTACGGCTTCCCGCGCTATCGCGGCGGCCCGATGCACTACGCGGACACGGTCGGCCTCGCGAACGTGCTCGCCGACATCCGCGCGTTCGCGAAGGAGGATCCGCTGTTCTGGAAGCCTTCGCCGCTGATCGTCGAGCTGGTCGAGCGCGGCGCGGATTTCGCGAGCCTGAACCATATCGACTGAACGCCCACGCATTCGCAACGGACTCACGATGGACCTCAATTTCACCCCCGAAGAGGAAGCGTTCCGCACCGAAGTGCAGCGCTTTCTCGCCGCCGAACTGCCCGCGCGCACCGCGCGCAAGGTGAAGAGCGGCCTGCACCTGACGCGCGACGACATGCGCGAATGGCACGCAATCCTGAATGCCCGCGGCTGGCTCGCGAGCCACTGGCCGCGCGAGTATGGCGGCCCCGGCTGGAGCGTCGCGCAGAAATTCCTGTTCGACAACGAATGCGCGCTCGCCGGCGCGCCGCGCATCGTCCCGTTCGGCGTCAACATGCTCGGGCCCGTGCTGATCAAGTACGGCGACGAAGCGCAGAAGCGCCACTGGCTGCCGCGCATTCTCGACGGCACCGACTGGTGGTGCCAGGGCTATTCGGAGCCGGGCGCCGGTTCCGATCTCGCGTCGGTGAAGACGAGCGCGGTGCGCGACGGCAATCACTACGTCGTGAACGGCCAGAAGACGTGGACCACGCTCGGCCACTACGCGAACATGATCTTCTGCCTCGTGCGCACCGCGACCGACGTGCGCAAGCAGGAGGGCATCAGCTTCCTGCTGATCGACATGACCACGCCGGGTGTCGAAGTGCGCCCGATCATCACGCTCGACGGCGAGCACGAGGTGAACGAAGTGTTCTTCACCGACGTGCGCGTGCCCGTGGAGAACCTGGTCGGCGAAGAGAACCGCGGCTGGACCTACGCGAAATACCTGCTCACGTACGAGCGCACCAACATCGCCGGAATCGGCTTCTCGACGGCCGCGCTCGACCGGCTGCGCGCGGTCGCCGCGAAGGTGACGAAGAATGGCCGGCCGCTCGCGGACGATCCGTTCTTCGCGGCGCGCGTCGCCCGCGTCGAGATCGAGCTCGAGAACATGCGCACGACCAACCTGCGCGTGCTGGCCGCGGTCGCGGGCGGCGGCGTGCCGGGCGCGGAAAGCTCGATGCTGAAGATTCGCGGCACCCAGATCCGCCAGGAGATCACCGCGCTGATGCGCCGCGCGATGGGGCCGTACGCGCAGCCGTTCGTCGAGGAGGCGCTCGACGCCGATCACGACGGCGAGCCGGTCGGCCCGGACGGGGCCGCGAGCGCCGCGCAGCAGTACTTCAACAACCGCAAGCTGTCGATCTTCGGCGGCTCGAACGAGATCCAGAAGAACATCATCGCGAAGATGATGCTCGGGCTGTAACGAGGGACGCGACGATGGATTTCCAGCACACAGAAGACCGCCGGATGCTGGCGGACACGTTGAACCGCTTCATCGCCGAACAGTATGCGTTCCCGGTGCGCGACCGCATCGCGCAGTCGACCGACGGATTCGATCGCGCGATGTGGCGGCGCTTCGCCGAACTCGGCGCGGTCGGCGCGCTGTTTCCCGAAGCCGACGGCGGCTTCGGCGGCGCGGGGTTCGATATCGCCGTGGTGTTCGAATGCCTCGGGCGCGGGCTCGTCGTCGAGCCGTTCCTCGGCGCGCTGCTCGCGGGCCGCGCGCTGTCGCTCGCCGGCGGCGACGCGCATCGCGAACGGCTTGCCGCGCTGATCGACGGCAGCGCGAGCGCCGCGTTCGCGCACGACGAGCCGGGCTCGCACTACGAACTGACGACCGTGCGCACGCGCGCCGAGCGCGACGGCGACGGCTGGGTGCTGACGGGCGCGAAGGGCGTCGTCGACCAGGCCGCGCAGGCGGCATTCTTCGTCGTCAGCGCGCGCGTGTCCGGTCATGACGACGACGCGGCCGGCATCGGCCTGTTCGTCGTGCCGGCCGACGCGCCGGGCGTGTCGCTGCGCGACTACAGGAAGATCGACGGCGGCCGCGCGGCCGAAGTGCGTTTCGAGCGCGTCGTGTTGCCGGCCGATGCCGCGCTCGGCGCGCCGGATGCCCGGGACGGCGATGCCGGCGCCGCGCTGCTCGAACACGTGCTCGGCTACGGGCTGCTCGCGCTGTCGGCGGAGGCGCTCGGCGCGATGGACGTCGCGAAGGAAGCCACGCTCGAATACCTGCGCACGCGCAAGCAGTTCGGGCTGCCGATCGGCAGCTTCCAGGCGCTGCAGCACCGGATGGCCGACCTGCTGCTCGAAGTCGAGCAGGCGCGCTCGGCGGTGATCAACGCGGCCGCGCAACTCGATGCGCCGCGCGCGGTGCGCGAGCGCGCGCTCGCGGCGGCGAAATACAGCATCGGCCGGATCGGCACGCTCGTCGCCGAGGAAAGCATCCAGCTGCACGGCGGGATCGGGATGACGTGGGAGCTGCCGCTGTCGCATTACGCGAAGCGGCTCGTGATGATCGATCACCAGCTCGGCGACGAGGATCATCATCTCGCGCGCTACATCGCGCTGTCGAAACAATAAAGGCATGCGACGCGAATGGAGGAGGCAAGGATGACGAACGACCCGCGCGCATTGCCGCTGGCCGGCGTGAAGGTGCTCGATTTCTCGCGCGTGCTCGCGGGCCCGTGGAGCGCGATGGTGCTCGCCGATTTCGGCGCGGACGTGATCAAGGTCGAGCATCCGGTGCGCGGCGACGACACGCGCGACTGGGGGCTGCGGATCGGCGAGACCGAGACCACGTATTTCAACAGCGTGAACCGCAGCAAGCGGTCGATCTGCGTCGACCTGCAGACGGAGGACGGGCGACGCATCGCGCGCGAGCTGGCCGCGCAGGCCGACGTGCTGATCCACAACTTCAAGTTCGGCGGTGCGGAGAAACTCGGCCTCGGCTACGACGCGCTGGCCGAACTGAATCCGCGGCTCGTGCATTGCGCGATTTCCGGCTATGACCGCTCGGGCCCGGAGGCCGCGCGGCCCGGCTACGACCTCGTCGTGCAGGGCGAGGCGGGGCTGATGGCGCTGAACGGCGAGGCCGGCCAGCCGCCGCTGAAATTCGGCGTCGCGGCGGTCGACCTGTTCACCGGCATGTATTCGGCGCAGGCGATCCTCGCCGCGCTGTACGAGCGTCACGCGACGGGGCGCGGACGGCGCATCGAGATGGCGCTGTTCGACTGCGGGCTGATGATCACCGCGTACTACGGGCTCGACGCGCTGCTGATGGGCGAGGATCCGCCGCGCTACGGCAACGCGCATCCGTCGATCGTGCCGTACGGCGTGTTCGATGCGGCCGACGGCCCGCTCGTGATCACGGTCGGCAACAACACGCAGTTCGCGCGTTTCTGCGATGCGATCGAGCGGCCCGATCTCGCCGCAGACGACCGCTACAGGACCAACCTCGGCCGCTCGGAAAACCGCGCCGCGCTGCTGCCGGAGATTCGCGGCGAACTCGCGCGGCGGCCGCGCGCGATGTTGCTCGCGGCACTCGCCGATGCGGGCATTCCGTGCGGCGAGGTGCTCGGGCTGCACGACGCGCTGACGTCGGAGCGCGCGACCCGCGCGGGGCTCGTCACGCGGCAGCCGCATCCGGTCGCGGGCGGCGTCGACGTGCTCGCGCCGCCGTATCGCTTCGACGGCGCGCGCCTGCCGGTGCGCGGCGCGCCGCCGGTGCTCGGCGCCGATACGGACGACGTGCTCGGTCGCTGGCTCGGGCTGTCGCCGGACGACCTGGCGCGGCTGCGTGCGGATCGGGTCGTGTAACGCGTTTCATGTATTGCCGCCGTGGCGCGGGCGGAGCAGTCGACGCGCGCCGACCATCCATAAGACACGCCTCGCGAAACGACGAGGGGACATCGGAGACACCATGGAGCATTCCGTCATCGAATCGGTCACGGCGCGCCGTGACTACCAGCAGCTCGTGCGTGCGCGACGCCGCTTCAGCTTCACGCTGACGGCGCTGATGATCGCCACCTACTACGGCTTCATCCTGCTCGTCGCGCTCGCGCCGCGCGTGCTGGCCGCGCCGCTGTACCGCGGCGCGACGACCACGGTCGGGATCGTCGCGGGCGTCGCGATCATCCTGGTCGCGATCGGCCTGACCGCGTGCTACGTGCTGCGCGCGAACCGTGCGTTCGACCGCCGCGTCGACGCGATCCTGCAACGTTCGTGACGGAGGCCGACATGCGACGCATCTCGCGCGCGCTCGGCGCGCTGGCCGTTCTCGTTTTCTTCACCTCCGCCGCGCGCGCGAGCGCCGTCGCGGGGCCGATGCCCGACAAGGTCGAATTGAACCCGGTCGCGATCGCGATGTTCTTCGCGTTCGTGTTCGCGACGCTCGCGCTCACGCGCTGGGCCGCGCGCCGCACGCGCTCGACACGCGACTTCTACACGGCCGGCGGCGGCATCACCGGGCTGCAGAACGGGCTCGCGATCGCGGGCGACTACATGTCGGCCGCGTCGTTCCTCGGGCTGTCGGGGATGGTGTTCATGTTCGGCTTCGACGGGCTGATCTATTCGATCGGCTTCCTGGTCGGCTGGCCGTTCGTGATGTTCCTGATCGCCGAGCCGCTGCGCAACCTCGGCAGGTTCACGTTCGTCGACGTCGTCGCGTACCGCTTCGCGCAGCGGCCGATCCGGCTGCTGACGTCCGCGAACGCGCTGACGATCGTCGTGCTGTACCTGGTCGTGCAGATGGTCGGCGCGGGCAAGCTGATCCAGTTGCTGTTCGGGCTGTCGTACGGCACGGCCGAGCTGATCGTCGGCGTGCTGATGGTCGTGTACGTGTTCTTCGGCGGGATGACCGCGACCACCTGGGTGCAGGTGATCAAGGCCGTGCTGCTGCTGTGCGGCGCGACGCTGCTCGCGTTGCTCGCGCTCGGCGAATTCGGCTTCAGCGTCGACGAGATGTTCCGCCGCGCGGTGGCCGTGCATCCGGGCGCGCTGTCGATCATGGGGCCCGGCAAGCTGATCCGCGATCCGGCCAACGCGCTGTCGCTCGGCATCGCGCTGATGTTCGGCACGGCCGGCTTCCCGCACATCCTGATGCGCTTCTTCACGGTGCCGAACGCGAAGGAGGCGCGCAAGTCGGTGCTCTACGCGACCGGCTTCATCGGCTACTTCTACCTGCTCACGTTCGTGATCGGCTTCTCGGCGATCGTGCTGCTCGCGCAGCATCCGGAATTCTTCCGGCTCGGCGCGAACGGCACCTTCAACCTGACGCACGACCTGCTCGGCGGCTCGAACATGGTCGCGGTGAAGCTCGCGCAGGCGGTCGGCGGCAACTGGTTCTACGGCTTCATCGCGGCCGTCACGTTCGCGACGATCCTCGCGGTGGTCGCCGGGCTGACGCTCGCCGGCGCGACCACGATCTCGCACGACCTGTATGCGCAGATGTGGGCGCGCGGCAAGCCCGACGAGCGGCTGGAGATGCGCATCTCGCGCGCGGCGACGATCGGGCTGTCCGCGGTCGCGATCGCGCTGTCGATCCTGTTCGAGCACGTGAACGTCGCGTTCATGGTCGGCCTCGTCGCGGCGGTGGCCGCCAGCGCGAATTTCCCGGTGCTCGCGATGTCGATCTTCTGGCGCGGGATGACGACGCGCGGCGCGGTGCTCGGCGGCGGCCTGGGCCTCGCGTCGGCGGTGGCGCTCACGGTGCTGTCGAAGTCGGTGTGGGTCGACGTGCTGCATCACGCGCACGCGCCGGTGTTCCTCGACAACCCCGCGCTCGTGTCGGTGCCGCTCGCGTTCGTCGGGATCGTCGTCGGCTCGCTCGCGGACCGCGGCGAGCGCGCGCGGCGCGAGCGCGAAGCCTTCGCGCGGCAGGAGTTCTACGCGCAGACGGGCGTGCTGGCCGGTGAGGCCGTGCAGCATTGATTCGTCGGATGAAACGATCCCTCCGTCCGGATCGCCGGACGGATATTTTCCGGAAATCCGGAATCCCGGATTTCCTTGCCTGCCGCATTATGAGAAATACAATGAAAACAATGGCTTGAGGGGTTCCGGAAACCTGGCATCGACCTTGCGATATGAAAAGCACGGCCATCCCCCCCGGCCTGACTATTAAACCAAGGAGACAATCGATGACCACTGCCTTCCACTCCCTCCGGACGTCCTGAGGCATCGCTTGTTGCGGCACGGCAGCCGCGCGGGCGAATGGCTCTTCCCCTGACATTCGTCCGCGCGCGTGACGCCGTTTCCACCGGCTCATCTACTTCAGCAGGAACCATCGTGAAGAAGAAACCCTTCTACAAAGTGCTCTACGTGCAGGTGATCTTCGCCATCATCGTCGGCGTGATCCTCGGCCACTTCTACCCGGCGCTCGCCACCGACATGAAACCGCTCGGCGACGGCTTCATCAAGCTGATCAAGATGGTGATCGGACCGATCATCTTCTGTACGGTCGTCACCGGCATCGCCGGCATGGAGGACATGAAGAAGGTCGGCCGCGTCGGCGGCAAGGCGCTGCTGTACTTCGAGATCGTGTCGACCTTCGCGCTGCTGCTCGGCCTCGCGGCCACGCACATCCTGCGTCCGGGCGTCGGCTTCAACATCGATCCGGCGACGCTGAACGGCAAGGAAGTCGCGTCGTACGCGGCGAAGGCGCACGGGCAGTCGACGGTCGACTTCCTGATGCACATCATCCCGAACACGATGGTCGATGCGTTCGCGCAGGGCGAAATCCTGCAGATCCTGCTGATCGCGCTGCTGTTCGGCAGCGTGCTCGCGCACCTCGGCGAGCGCGGCAAGGTCGTGACCGACTTCATCGACGGCCTCACGCGCGTGCTGTTCGGCATCGTGCACATCGTCACGAAGCTGGCGCCGATCGGCGCGTTCGGCGCGATGGCGTTCACGATCGGCAAGTACGGCGTCGGCTCGCTGGTGCCGCTGCTCAAGCTGATCGGCACGTTCTACCTGACCTCGGTCGTGTTCGTGCTGGTCGTGCTCGGCGCGATCGCGCGCGCCACGGGCTTCTCGATCATCCGCTTCGTGTCGTACATCAAGGAAGAGCTGCTGATCGTGCTCGGCACGAGCTCGTCGGAAGCGGCGCTGCCGCAGCTGATGGAAAAGCTGGAGAAGGCCGGCTGCTCGCGCTCGGTCGTCGGTCTCGTCGTGCCGACCGGCTACTCGTTCAACCTCGACGGCACCAACATCTACATGACGATGGCCGTGCTGTTCATCGCGCAGGCGACCAACATCGAACTGACGTGGATGCAGCAGCTCACGCTGCTCGCGGTCGCGATGCTGACGTCGAAGGGCGCGAGCGGCGTCACGGGCGCGGGCTTCATCACGCTGGCCGCGACGCTCGCCGTCGTGCCGACGATCCCGCTGTCGGGCATGGTGCTGATCCTCGGCATCGACCGCTTCATGAGCGAATGCCGCGCGCTGACCAACATCATCGGCAACGGCGTCGCGACCGTCGTCGTGTCGGCCTGGGAAAAGGAACTCGACCGCAACAAGCTGCGCCAGGCGCTGAAGGGCGGCGGCGAGGTCACGACGACCGAGACGGCCGGCGTCTGACGTCATGAAGGAGCAGGCGGCGGCACCGCCCGCGGGCGGTGCGCCGCGCGGCGGCCCGGGCGGAGATGCGGAGCCCTATGACACAATAGGCGATCCGCATCGCCAGGAAGTCACGTCCGTGAAGCGCCGCCTGCTCATCCTCGTCGTGCTTGCCGCCGCGCTCGCGGCGGCGTGCGCGCTGACGTGGACCGTCACGTGGCGGCGCGGCGTCGCCGAGCTGCAGCGCAACGCCGCGGTGCGCGTCGACCGCACCACCAACGCGCTCAAGAGCACGCTCGACCGCTACGAGTCGCTGCCTTATCTGCTCGGCAGCCACCCGTACGTGCTGGACCTGCTCGCCGAACCGAAGCGCGCCGATTTCACCGCGCGCGCGAACCGTTATCTCGAAGACCTCAACGAACACGCGCACGCGACCGTCACCTACGTGATCGGCGCGGACGGCCTGTGCGTCGCCGCCAGCAACTGGCGCGCGCCCGACAGCTTCGTCGGGACCGGATACCAGTTTCGTCCGTATTTCATCGATGCGATGAGCGGCCAGGTCGGCCGCTTCTTCGGGATCGGCACGATTTCGCGCGATCCCGGCTACTACATCTCGCAGCCGGTGTGGCGCGACGGCAGGATCGCGGGCGTCGTCGTCGTGAAGCTCAATCTCGAATGGTTCCAGGGCGCCGACGCGTCCGAACCGCTCGTCGTCGCGGACGATCACGGCGTCGTGTTCCTGTCGTCCGTGCCCGCGTGGAAATATCACACGCTGCATCCGTTGACGGGGCCCGTCGCCGCGTCGATCTACGAGACGCGCCAGTACGCGCAGCAGCCCGTCACGCCGCTGCCGCTGCGCGTCGAGCAGGTGCTCGACGCCGACGCGGAGATCGTGCGCCTCGGTCCCGGCCTGCGCGCGCCGCGCTTCCTGGCGAGCAAGCGGCGGATCGGCGAACCCGACTGGCTGCTGGTGACGCTCGCGCCGATCGCGCCCATCGACGCCGACGCGCGCAACGCGACGATCGTCACCGGCTTCGGCTTCGTCTCGGTCGCGCTGCTCGCGTTCTACTGGCGCATGCGCCGCGCACGCGTGCGCGAGATGATCCGCGGCCGCGCATTGCTGCAGCAGGCGTATGCGGAGCTGAACCGGCGCGTCGAGGAGCGCACGGCAGACCTGTCGGAGGCGAACGAGCAGTTGCAGAAGGAGGTCGGCGACCGGATCCGCGCGGAACAGGAATTGCGCGCCGCGCACGACGAACTGATCCAGGCGAGCAAGCTCGCCGCGCTCGGCCAGATGGCGGCCGGCATCACGCATGAACTGAACCAGCCGCTCGCGGCGCTGCGCAGCTTCTCGGACAACACGCGCGTGCTGCTCGATCGCGGCGAGCAGGCAGCCGCGCGCGAGAACCTCGAGGCGATCGCCGCGCTGACCGAGCGGATGGGCAAGATCACCAATCAGCTGAAGCTGTTCGTCGGCCGCGCGAAGCCGCGCAACGAACGGGCGCTCGTCGTGCGCGCGCTGCGCAGCGTGCTGTCGCTGCTCGGCGACCGGCTGCGCGGCGTCGCGCTCACGCTGACGCTGCAGGATGCGACCGTGTCGCCCGCGCAGGATGCCCCGCTCGACCTCGCGTGCGACTATCCGGAACTCGTCGCCCGCTGCGAGGACCTGCGCCTCGAACAGGTGCTGATCAACCTGATCGGCAACGCGCTCGACGCGGTCGCGGGCGTCGCGGCACCGGCGATCGAAGTGACGATCGCGGTGTCGGTCGCGACGCTCGCGATCGAGGTGCGCGACAACGGCTCCGGCATCGCGCCCGACTTGCTGCCGCGCCTGTTCGAACCGTTCTTCACGACCAAGGAAATGGGGCGCGGGCTCGGGCTGGGCCTCGCGATCTCGTCGTCGATCGCGAGCGACGCGGGCGGGGCGCTGACCGCGCGCAATGCACCGTCCGGCGGCGCGCTGTTCGTCTTGACGCTGCGGCGCGCGCGCACGCATCATCCGGACTCGGTGTCCGAACCGGCGGGCTCGCACTAGGGCCGACCGGCATCAACGAGGGCCGCGCGCACCAGCGCCGCGCGGCCTGTCAGGAGCAAGTGACCAAGATGGCCAACCGGCTGCAAGTGATCTATATCGAAGACGATGCGCTCGTTCGCCGGGCGAGCGTGCAGAGCCTCCAGCTCGCGGGGTTCGACGTCGTCGGGTTCGAATCGGCCGAGGCGGCCGACAAGGCGATCGTCGCGGAAACCGCCGGCGCGATCGTCAGCGACATCCGGCTGCCCGGCGCGAGCGGGCTCGACCTGCTCGCGCAGTGCCGCGAGCGCGTGCCCGACGTGCCGGTGATCCTCGTCACCGGCCACGGCGACATCTCGATGGCCGTGCAGGCGATGCGCGACGGCGCGTACGACTTCATCGAAAAGCCGTTCGCGGCCGAGCGGCTGATCGAGACCGTGCGCCGCGCGCTCGAGCGGCGCGAGCTCGTGCTCGAGAACCATGCGCTGCGGCGCGAGCTGGCCGGGCAGAACATCGTCGCGCCGCGCATCATCGGCCGCAGCCCGGCGATCGAACAGGTGCGCAAGCTGATCGCGAACGTCGCGCCCACCGACGCATCGGTGCTGATCAACGGCGACACGGGCGCCGGCAAGGAGCTGATCGCGCGCAGCCTGCACGAGCTGTCGCCGCGTCGCGACAAGCCGTTCATCGCGGTGAACTGCGGCGCGCTGCCCGAGCCGATGTTCGAGTCGGAGATGTTCGGCTACGAGCCCGGCGCGTTCACCGGTGCCGCGAAGCGCCGCGTCGGCAAGCTCGAATACGCATCCGGCGGCACGCTGTTCCTCGACGAAATCGAAAGCATGCCGCTCGCGCTGCAGGTGAAGCTCTTGCGCGTGCTGCAGGACGGCGTGCTCGAACGGCTCGGCTCGAACCAGCCGATCCGCGTGAACTGCCGCGTCGTCGCGGCCGCGAAGGGCGACATGAGCGAACTCGTCGCGGCCGGCACGTTCCGGCGCGACCTGCTGTACCGGCTCAACGTCGTGACGATCGCGCTGCCGCCGCTCGCCGAGCGCCGCGAGGACATCGTGCCGCTGTTCGAGCACTTCATGCTCGACGCGGCCGTGCGCTACGGGCGGCCGGCCCCCGTGCTGACCGACCGGCAACGCGCGAGCCTGATGCAGCGCGACTGGCCCGGCAACGTGCGCGAGCTGCGCAACGCGGCCGACCGCTTCGTGCTCGGCGTCGCCGACATGCCGCAGGAAGCCGGCGCGGGCGGCGACGATACGGAGAGCGACCAGACGCTGAAGGAACGCATCGAGCAATTCGAGCGCGCGGTGATCGCCGAGGCGCTGAACCAGACGGGCGGCGCGGTCGCCGCGACGGCCGACCGGTTGCATGTCGGCAAGGCGACGCTGTACGAGAAGATGAAGCGCTACGGGCTGTCGGCGAAAGGCGAAACCGAGCGCTGAAAAAGAGACGGACCGCGGAACCGGGCTGGCCGGTCGGGCGGTCCGTGGTGCGGAGCAGGGCGCGGTGGGCGGCCCGCGAGCCTTGTCGTGCGGCGCTCAGGCCGCGTTGCCGTCGAGCGCCTTCTTGAGCAGCGCGTCGAGTTCCGCGAATTGCGGGGCGCCGACGTAGCGCTTCAGGATCTTGCCGTCCTTGTCGACGACGAAGGTCGTCGGCGTGAGCTGCACGTTGCCGAACTGCTTCGCGACGCTGCCGTCGTCGAGCGCGACCTTGAACGGCAGCTGACGCGTCTGCGCGTAGTTCGCGACGTACATCGGCGGATCGTAGTTCATCGCGACCGCGACGAATTCCAGCCCCTGGCCCTTGAAGCGATTGTAGGTATCGACCATCTGCGGCATTTCCTGCATGCAGGTCGCGCAGCTCGTCGCCCAGAAATTCACGAGGTAGACCTTGCCCTTCAGGTCGCCGGCCGTCGACACCTTCTGGCCCGACAGCAGCGTGAACGTGGCATCCGGCACGGTGGACTTGCCGTTGAACGCGAAGAAGCCGGCAACGGCGATGGCCGCGACGACGACGGCCGCCACGATATAGCGGACGGGGCCGGTGCGGCGCTGGGCGGGAGGCGTGGTGTTCATCTGCGGTGCTCTCGGAGTCGGTCGATGACGCGGATCGATGCAAAGGACGTCGAAATTCGGCGCTCATTTTAGCGCGAATGCGACGCGCGCACCGGCGGCCGCCACGCATACCGGGCGCCGGCTTCGGCGGATAATGGGCGTTTTTGCCTGTCCCCATCACTGCCATGCCGAAGGAAGTTCTCCATTCGTTGCGCCCCCTTTTTCGTCCGCTGCGACACTTCGCCGCGCTCGCATGCGTGAGCGCGGCGCTGGCCGCGTGCTCGCCGTCGTATGACTGGCGCACGCTGCACAACGACGCCGGCTACACGATCGACCTGCCGGCGAAGCCGACCGTCGAGGATCAGCCGGTGGCGGTCGGCGGCGCGTCGATGCCGATGCGGATGCAGGCCGCGCACGTCGACGGTGCGGTGTTCGCGGTCGGCACGCTGACGCTGCCCGACGATCGCGACGATACGCGCCATGCGGCGCTCGAGTTCCTGCGGTCCGGGTTGTCGCGCAATCTCGAAGGCGCGCCGCAGACGGCCTCGGTGCCGGTGCCGCTCGCGGCCGGCGGCGCGGTGAACGGGCTCGAACTGCGCGTCGCGGGCGCGGCCAGCGGCGGCGACCATTCGCACAAGACGATCGTCGCGCGGCTCGTGGCGCGGGGCCGGCACGCGTATCAGGCCGTCGCGATCGCCGACCGGCCGCTCGCGCAGGAGCAGCTCGACCAGTTTTTCGGTTCGTTCAAACTCGACTGACAGCGGCCGGCGAGGGCGCTTGGACGCTCCGTGACAATTGAAAGTTCATTCGCAGCTTTCGACGCTAATCGCCGGATTTTGCGGGGATTTTTCGGCTATCCACAGTGCATGTGGATAACTTTGTTGAAAAGTTGATCGAATCTCCCGCAAAGCCGCGCCGGACGGCCTTCCGGCGCATTTCACAGCTCGCGCTCGCTTTGAGAAAAATCAATGAAAACAAAGGGATACGAATTTCGCGATGAAAGGGCGCCCATGCAGGGTGATCCGGGGCCGGATTCGTGAAATTGTGCATAAGTCAAGTCTTGACAGCCGTATTTTGTCCTCCGAAGGCGCTCACAGTGCCGTGAGCGCACGCCGGTAGCGGATCGCTTCGGCGATCTGCGCGGCCGTCGGCAACGGGTCGCCGGCGAGGTCGGCGATCGTGCGCGCGACCTTCAGCACGCGGAAATACGCGCGCGCCGACCAGCCGAAGCGCTCGCCGGCCTCGCGCAGCAGCCGTTCGCCGTCGTCGGTCGGCCGACACAGGTCGTCGGTTTCTCGGCCGCTCAGCATGTGATTGGTCTTGCCTTGCCGGTCGCGTTGCAGCGCACGCGCCTGGGCGACCCGTGCGGCGACCGCCGCGCTCGGCTCGCCCGGTGCCGTCGCGCGCGACGCGAGTTCGGCCGGCGACAGCGCGGGCAGGTCGATCTGGATGTCGATCCGGTCGAGCAGCGGGCCCGACAGCTTGCGCAGGTAGCGCGCGGCGGCATCGGGCGTGCAGCGGCAACGCCCGGACGGATCGCCGTGCCAGCCGCACGGGCACGGGTTCATCGCGGCGATCAGCTGGCACGCGGCGGGGAAGTCGGCCTGCTGCGCCGCGCGCGAGATCGTGATGCGGCCCGCTTCGAGCGGCTCGCGCAGCATTTCCAGCACGTGCCGGTCGAATTCGGGCAGTTCGTCGAGAAACAGCACGCCGAGGTGCGCGAGCGTGATCTCGCCCGGCTGAGGCGGGTTGCGGCCGCCGACCAGCGCGGCGGCGCTCGACGAATGGTGCGGCGAACGGAACGGGCGCCGCCGCCACTGCGAGGGCGAGAAGCCGATGCGGCTCGCGGAAAGGAGCGCGGCAGACGTCAGCGCCTCGTCGTCGGTCAGCGGCGGCAGGAGGCCGGGCAGCCGCGCGGCGAGCATCGACTTGCCGGCGCCGGGCGGCCCGATCATCAGCATGTGGTGCCCGCCCGCGGCAGCGACTTCGAGCGCGCGCCGGGCGCCGCGCTGGCCGACGACGTCCGCGAGATCGGGCGCGACGGGCGCCGGCATGCCGTCGAGACAGGGCGCCGCGACCGGCGCGAGCCGGGCATCCGGCGTGCCGGCCAGGTGCGCGCACAGCGCGGGGAGGTCGGGCGCGCCGAACACGGTGACGCCCGGCACCAGCGCCGCCTCGGCCGCGCTGTCGAGCGGCAGATACAGCTCGGGCGGGCGCGACAGGGCTGACACGCCGGATATCGCGACGCAATCGACGCCGGAATGGCCGCTGGAATCGAAACGGGAACCGGGACCGGAATCGAGGTCCGCTGCGGCATGACCCGCGCGCCAGTCGCGCGCGGCGCCGCACGCCATCGCGAACGCACCACGCATCGGCCGCAGCGCGCCGGTCAGCGACAGTTCGCCCGCGAATTCGCGGCCGGCCAGCGCGTCGGCCGGGAGCTGGCCGTTCGCGGCGAGGATGCCGAGCGCGATCGGCAGGTCGAAGCGGCCCGATTCCTTCGGCAGGTCGGCCGGCGCGAGATTGACGGTGATACGCCTGACGGGGAAATCGAATCCGCAGTTCTGCAGCGCGGCGCGCACGCGCTCGCGGCTTTCGCGGACTTCGAGATCAGGCAGGCCGACGATCGAGAACGACGGCAGCCCGTTGGCAAGATGAACTTCGACGGTGACGTCCGGCGCGCGGCCGGCCGCCGGCGCGCGACTGCGCACCACGGCGAGCGACATGGCGAGGCTCCTGTAGATGAATCGGACGGGCTACGGCCGTTCGGGGCCGCATGCCGCGGGAATCGGAGGAATCGGTGCGCGCTGCCGGCGTGGCGCGGGAAAGAACGAGGAACGACGAACTGCGAAGAGCGAGGAACAGCGAAGAACGACGAAACGGCTAGCCGACTGGCTGATTTCCGGGTGACAGGCGCGGGCCGCACGAGGCGGCCCGCGCCCGGACCAGTCGGTCGGGTGGGGCGTCAGGCCTGGGACGCTGCGAGCTTCTGCTCGAGTTCCGCGACGCGCTTCTCGAGTTCCTCGAGACGCACGCGAGTGCGGGCGAGCACATGTGCCTGCGTGTCGAACTCCTCGCGCGTGACGAGATCGAGCTTCGAGAAGCCTTGCGACAACATGGCCTTCACGTTGCGCTCGACATCCTTGGCCGGCGAGTTTTTCAGCAGATCGCTGACGCGCGACTGCAGGTCGTTGAAAACATCGCTGGGTTGCTTCATGAGATTTCCTTCCTTGCACAAAAAGTGTGCATATTCAGTTGCATACGTGCCCATGATGCACGCATGACCGGAAATGGTGCGCACGCGGCGCGATTTCCGGGCACGGCGCCCGCATGGGTGAATGGCCCGGTGAGCCGGGACGTGCGTGCACTCTAGCAACGATCCTTTCGGCGCGCCAGCAAACCGGGCCATGTTGGCCATTCGGCCGGGCTTCCGCACCTTTCAGCATCAGATGCGACCCTGTTTAAGAGCGGTTCGAGGCGGTCTTCGCACGAACATGGCATGCGAGTTGCTGAGGAGAGACCGTTACACCATTCCAACCAATTCGACGGGACCACCCAGCGAGAGGACTTCATGAAACTGATTACCGCAATCATCAAGCCGTTCAAGCTCGATGAGACGCGCGAAGCGCTCTCCGCGCTCGGCGTCTCGGGCATCACGGTCACTGAGGTGAAAGGGTTCGGGCGCCAGAAGGGGCACACCGAGTTGTACCGGGGCGCCGAATACGTGGTCGATTTCCTGCCGAAGATGAAGATCGAGGCGGCCGTGTCCGACGATCTCGTCGACCAGGCGGTCGAGGCGATCGAGCGGGCCGCCCGCACCGGCAAGATCGGCGACGGGAAGATCTTCGTCACGCCGATCGAGCAAGTGATCCGGATCCGGACCGGGGAGACCGGCGCAGACGCGCTGTAACAGACAAAGACAAGCGACAAGAGGAAACCCGAGATGCGCAAACTTCTGATGTCCCTGCTGATGGCCGGTTCGCTGATCGCGGCCGCTGTCGGCCCCGCGCTCGCCGACGACGCGGCTTCCGCCGCGGCTGCGTCCGCGCCCGCCGCAACGGCGTCCGATGCGTCGGCAGCCGCCGCTCCGGCCGCTTCGACGCCGGCCGCCACGGACGCATCGGCACCTGCCGCTGCCGCCGCACCCGCTTCGGGCGCCGCCTCCGACGCATCGGCCGCTGCCGCCGCGTCCGCGCCGGCCGCACCGGCCGCGCCGACCGAGCCGTTCTCCGTCGATTCGTCGAAGATCAGTGCCGGCGACACCGCGTGGATGCTGACGTCCACCGCGCTCGTGCTGTTCATGACGATCCCCGGCCTCGCGCTGTTCTACGCGGGCATGGTCCGCAAGAAGAACGTGCTCGCGACCGTGATGCAGAGCTTCGCGATCACCGCGGTGATCACGGTGCTGTGGACGGTGGTCGGCTACAGCCTCGCGTTCACGCCGGGCAACGGCTTCATCGGCGGGCTGTCGCGCGCGTTCCTGCACGGCATGAGCTACGTGAAGGGCGACAAGGCGACCACGCTGACCGTCAGCCACCTCGCGACGACGATTCCGGAATCGGTCTACTTCGTCTACCAGATGACGTTCGCGATCATCACGCCGGCCCTGATCTGCGGCGCGTTCGCCGACCGGATGAAGTTCTCGGCGATGCTCGTGTTCATGGCGCTCTGGTCGCTGATCGTCTATGTGCCGATCGCGCACATGGTGTGGGAGCCGACCGGCTGGCTGTCGGCCGACGGCGTGCTCGACTTCGCGGGCGGCACCGTCGTGCACATCAACGCCGGTATCGCGGGCCTCGTGTCGTGCCTGATGCTCGGCAAGCGCGTCGGCTTCGGTCGTGAGTCGATGGCGCCGCACAACCTCGTGCTGACGATGATCGGCGGCTCGATGCTGTGGGTGGGCTGGTTCGGCTTCAACGCGGGTTCCGCGGTCGCGGCCGACGGCCGTGCCGGCTTCGCGATGCTGACGACGCAAGTCGCGACGGCGTGCGCGGCGCTCGGCTGGATGTTTGCCGAATGGATCTCGCACGGCAAGCCGTCGGTGCTCGGCATCGTGTCAGGCGCGGTCGCGGGCCTCGTCGCGATCACCCCGGCCGCCGGCTTCGTCGGCGTGACGGGTGCGCTCGTGATCGGTATCGCGGCAGGCGTCGTGTGCTTCTGGTCGGCGACGTGGCTCAAGTCGAAGCTCGGCTACGACGATTCGCTCGACGCGTTCGGCGTGCACGGCATCGGCGGGATTCTCGGCGCGCTGCTGACGGGCGTGTTCGCGGTCAAGGACATCGGCGGCGCCGACGGCAGCCTGCTGCTGCAGGCGAAGGGCGTGCTGATCACGCTGGTGTACAGCGGCGTGCTGAGCTTCGTGCTGCTGAAGCTGATCGACCTGACGATCGGCCTGCGCGTGACCGAAGAGGAAGAGCGCGAAGGCCTCGACGTGGTGCTGCACGGCGAGCACGTCGAATAAGTCGTACGGATGACGGCGGGCCGCCGCGCAGACGGCGCCCGCCCCGAATGAGCGCAGCGACTTCGGCCCGCCCGCCCGGCGGGCTTTTTTTCTCCTGCCGCGTGCTGCCGTAGCGCATAACCCTTCACGCTATCGGGTCAATAGCCGAAAACTTCCTCCAAACCCTTGCGAAGCCGGGAACAATCCCCAAATGGGCGGGGCAATTGCTCTACAATCTTCATTCTCCCGCTCGCGAGTGATTCATGGTTCCCCACCTCGTTACCGCGTTGAACGGTCCGCTGCTCGAGCTCGAGCAGAAGATCCTCGACGCGACGCCTGCGATCGAACGCTGGTTCAGGCTCGAATGGCAGGAACACACCCCGCCGTTCTATTGTTCGGTGGACCTGCGCAACGCCGGTTTCAAGCTGGCGCCCGTCGACGCGAACCTGTTCCCCGGCGCGTTCAATAATCTGCCGTCCGAAGTGCTGCCGCTCGCCGTCCAGGCCGCGATGGCCGCGATCGAGAAGATCTGCCCGGACGCGAAGAATCTGCTCGTGATTCCCGAGCTGCCGACCCGCAACGCGTTCTATCTGGAAAACGTCGCGCGGCTCGCGACGATCATGCGCCAGGCCGGCCTGAACGTGCGCTTCGGCTCGCTCGACCCGAGCATCACCGACATGACGCCGATCACGCTGGCCGACGGCCAGAAGATCGTGCTGGAACCGCTCGAGCGTTCGCAGCGCCGTCTCGGCCTGAAGAATTTCGATCCGTGCTCGATCCTGCTGAACAACGACCTGTCGGCCGGCATTCCCGCCGTGCTGGAAAACCTGCACGAGCAGTACCTCCTGCCGCCGCTGCACGCGGGCTGGGCCGTGCGCCGCAAGTCGACGCACTTTTCGTGCTACGACGACGTCGCGAAGAAGTTCGCGAAGATGGTCGGCGTCGATCCGTGGATGGTGAATCCGTATTTCGCGCACGTCGAAGGCGTCGACTGGCAGGGCCATGAAGGCGAGCAGGCGCTCGCCGACGCGATCGACGGCGTGCTGAAGAAGATCGCGCGCAAGTATCGCGAATACGGGATCAGCGAAAAGCCGTACGTCGTCGTGAAGGCCGACGCGGGCACCGCCGGGCGCGGCGTGATGACCGTGCACGACGCGGCCGAAATCGGCCGCATGTCGAAGGCCGAGCGCGCGCAGATGGCCGAGTCGAAGGCCGGCCTCGCGGTGCGCGACGTGATCGTGCAGGAAGGCGTCTACACGTTCGAGCGCGTCGGCGACGAAGTCGCGGAGCCGGTCGTGTACATGATCGACCGCTACGTGGTTGGCGGTTTCTACCGCACGCACGGCGGCCGCGAGCGCGACCAGAACCTGAACGCGCCCGGCATGCACTACGTGCCGCTCGGCTTCGAGCACACCGCGCTGCCGGATGCCGGCGCGAAGCCGGGCGCCGCGCCGCCGAACCGTTTCTACATGTACGGCGTCGTCGCGCGCCTGTCGCTGATCGCGTCGTCGATCGAACTGGAAAAGACCGATCCCGAAGCCATCCAGGTGTAACGGCTTCGCTACGTACAGGACCCGCATGGACATTCTCTTTATCGCCGACCCGCTCGAGCGCTTCAAGATCTACAAGGATTCGACCTACGCGATGATGGCGGAGGCCGCGCGGCGCGGGCATGCGGTATACGCGTGCCAGCCGCACCAGCTCGCGTGGACGGGCTCGGGCGTCGAGGCGGACGTGCAGCGCGTGACGATCGTCGGCGACACGGCCGACCTGCATCGCCATCCGTGGTACGAGACGGGCGCGCACGAATCGCGTCAGCTGACGTCGTTCGGCGCGGTGCTGATGCGCAAGGATCCGCCGTTCGACATGGAGTATGTGACGGCCACCTGGATGCTCGAGCTTGCCGAACGCGCGGGCGCACGCGTGTTCAACAAGCCCCAGTCGATCCGCGACCATTCGGAGAAGCTGGCGATCGGCGAGTTTCCGCAGTTCGTCGCGCCGACGCTCGTCACGCGCGACGCCGCGCGCTTGCGTGCGTTCCACGCCGAGCATGGCGACGTGATCGTGAAGCCGCTCGACGGCATGGGCGGGATGGGCGTGTTCCGCGTGAAGGCCGACGGGATGAATCTCGGCGCGATCATCGAGATGCTCGGCCACGACGGCACGCGCTCGCTGATGATCCAGAAGTTCATCCCCGAGATCACGGCCGGCGACAAACGCATTCTGCTGATCGCGGGCGAGCCGGTGCCGTATTCGCTCGCGCGGATTCCGCAAGGCAGCGAAGTGCGCGGCAATCTCGCCGCGGGCGGGCTCGGCGTCGCGCAGCCGCTGACGGCGCGCGACCGCGAGATCGCCGAGACGCTCGGGCCGGTGCTCGCCGCGCGCGGGCTGCTGCTGGTCGGGCTCGACGCGATCGGCGACTGGCTGACCGAGGTGAACGTGACGAGCCCGACGTGCTTCCGCGAAATCATGGAGCAGACGGGTTTCGACGTCGCCGCGATGTTCATCGACGCGCTGGAGCGGGCGGCCGCGTAGCCCGCTTTCCGCGCAAGCCCGGCGGCGGCCGCGCAGGTCCCCCGTCGCCGGAGCGGTTCGACCGGCCTGCTACAATGCCCGCTTGCCCGGTGCCGCGACCAGCGCGCCGAAGGCCCGGCGGTCGGGCCGAAACCGTTGCAAGGCTGAACATGAAACGATTCCCTCACTCGCTACGCTCGTTGCCCCGCTGCGGGGCGTCGGCCCGCCAGGGGCGGCCGGGGGCAGTCTGACATGGCCGGGATTCTGATCATCGCGCACGCACCGCTCGCCACCGCGCTGCGGGACTGCATCGCGCACATCTACGGCGGCGTGCCCGCGCGCATCGGCTGCATCGACGTGCTGGCGGACAGCGATCCCACCCAGGTGATGGCGTTCGCGCACGCGGAGCTCGCGCGGCTCAGGGAAGAAAATGGCGTCGTCGTGCTGACCGACATGTACGGCGCGACGCCCGCGAACATCGCGGGCCAGCTCGCGAAGCTCGACAACGTGCGCGTGCTGGCGGGCGTGAACCTGCCGATGCTGGTGCGGGCCGTCTGCTACCGGACCGTGCCGCTCGACAAGCTCGTCGACAAGGCGCTGTCCGGCGGCGCGAAGGGCGTCCACGAAGTGGCGGCCGGCACACCGCCGCCGCCGACCGAAGTCGGCTGCGGCCAGTGCGCGCCGATTCCGCCCGAGCCGCAACCGCGCACCGAATCGCACTAACCGCCCCGTTTTCCGTTTTAGACCGACCCGCCGACGCACGTCGCCGGCGGCCGCGACCGACCCGACCGAGAACCATGCTTCAACAAGAAACCACCATCGTCAACAAATTGGGGCTCCATGCACGCGCATCGGCCAAGCTTACGCAACTGGCCGGCAACTTCCAGTCGGAAGTCTGGATGACGCGCAACGGACGCAAGATCAACGCAAAAAGCATCATGGGCGTGATGATGTTGGCGGCGGGCATCGGCAGCACCGTGACGATCGAGACCGAAGGTCCCGACGAACGCGAGGCGATGGATGCGCTGCTCAAGCTGATCGCGGACAAGTTCGGCGAAGGTCAGTGATCCCCGCGCGGGATCGTTGTCGTTTCGAAGCAGAATGCCGCGCTTGTCGCGGCATTTTTTTCGTCCGCGGCATTGATGCGGAAATGGCAATGCTGCGCTGCACGCAGTCAGCATGGAGGTACGGAATTTATAATCGCTAACCGGGGTCATAAGCGCATCGCAGCAGTGTGCCGCGGCTTTACATGTACAGAGGAGGTGCGCGTGTCCTTCACGCTGCATGGCATTCCCGTCTCACGTGGTATCGCGATCGGGCGAGCATACCTGATCGCGCCGGCGGCGCTCGACGTCGCCCATTACCTGGTCGAGGCGAACCAGATCGACGCCGAGGTCGCGCGTTTCAGCACGGCGCGCGAGGTCGTGCATCACGAGCTCGAGGCGCTGCGCGCCGACCTGACCGACGACACCCCGACCGAAGTGGCCGCGTTCATCGACGTCCACGCGATGATCCTGAGCGACGCGATGCTCGTGCAGGAAACCATCGACCTGATCCGCACGCGACGCTACAACGTCGAATGGGCGCTGACCGAGCAGCTCGAGCTGCTCACGCGCCACTTCGACGACATCGAGGATGAATACTTGCGCGAGCGCAAGGCCGACATCGAGCAGGTGGTCGAGCGCGTGTTGAAAGCGCTCGCCGGTGCGCCGTCGGCGTCGCAGGCGCTCGATGGCGCCGCCGCGCAAGGTCAGAGCGAGATGATCGTCGTCGCGCACGACATCGCGCCGGCCGACATGATGCAGTTCAAGTCGCAGTCGTTCCAGGCGTTCGTCACCGATCTCGGCGGCCGCACGTCGCACACGGCGATCGTCGCGCGCAGCCTCGGCATTCCCGCCGCGGTCGGCGTCCAGCATGCGAGCGCGCTGATCCGGCAGGACGACCTGATCATCGTCGACGGCGACCAGGGGATCGTGATCGTCGATCCCGCGCCGATCGTGCTCGAGGAATATTCGTACCGTCAGTCCGAGAAGCTGCTCGAGCAACGCAAGCTGCAGCGGCTGAAGTTTTCGCCGACGCAAACCCTGTGCGGCACGAAGATCGAGCTGTACGCGAACATCGAGCTGCCCGACGACGCGAAGGCGGCGGTCGAGGCCGGCGCGGTCGGCGTCGGGCTGTTCCGCTCCGAGTTCCTGTTCATGCATCAGAAGGAGATGCCCGAGGAGGAGGAGCAGTTCGCCGCGTACAAGCGCGCGGTCGAGTGGATGAAGGGCATGCCGGTGACGATCCGCACGATCGACGTCGGCGCGGACAAGCCGCTCGAGGCGCTCGACGAAGGCTACGAGACGGCGCCGAACCCGGCGCTCGGCCTGCGTGCGATCCGCTGGAGCCTGTCCGAGCCGCAGATGTTCCTCACGCAGCTGCGCGCGATCCTGCGCGCGTCCGCGTTCGGGCAGGTGAAGATCCTGATCCCGATGCTCGCGCACGCGCAGGAGATCGACCAGACGCTCGACCTGATCCGCGAGGCGAAGCGCCAGCTCGACGACGCGGGGCTTGCGTACGATCCGAACGTGCGCATCGGCGCGATGATCGAGATTCCGGCCGCGGCGATCGCGCTGCCGCTGTTCCTGAAGCGCTTCGATTTCCTGTCGATCGGCACGAACGACCTGATCCAGTACACGCTCGCGATCGACCGCGCGGACAATGCGGTCGCGCACCTGTACGACCCGCTGCATCCGGCGGTGCTGCACCTGATCGCCTACACGCTGCGCGAAGCGAAGCGGGCCGGCGTGTCGGTGTCGGTGTGCGGGGAGATGGCGGGCGATCCGGCGCTCACGCGCCTGTTGCTCGGGATGGGGCTCACCGAGTTCTCGATGCACCCGAGCCAGTTGCTGGTGGTGAAGCAGGAGATCCTGCGCGCGCACCTGAAGGCACTCGAGAAGCCCACGGCCGACGTGCTGGCCGCATTCGAGCCGGAGGAGGTGCAGGCGGCGCTCAAGCGCCTGTCGGTCGCGGAGCCGCGCGCGGACGCGGCCGCCTAGGCGGCGCGGGCCGCACCGCGGAACCGTCGCGAAGGTTGCGAACGTCACGCATGCGTCGTTCGGCGCATGCGTCCCGCGCGCGTCAGTGCCGCCCCTGGCATACGGGGCAGTCGGCCTGGCGCGCGATCTTCATCGTCGTCCATTCCATCCGCAGCGAATCGAGCATCATCAGCCGGCCGTTGAGCGTCGTGCCGATCGCGCCGATCACGCGCAGCGCTTCGGCGGCCTGCATTGCACCGATGATGCCGACCGTCGGCGCGAACACGCCCATCGTCGCGCACGCGACTTCCTCGAACGGCTGGTCTTCCGGAAACACGCACGCGTAGCAGGGCGCGGCCGGGTCGCGGAAATCGAACGTGCTGATCTGGCCGTCGAAGCGCAGCGCGGCGCCCGACACGAGCGGCACGCCGTGCGCGACGCACGCGCGGTTGATCGCATGGCGCGTCGCGAAGTTGTCGGTGCAGTCGAGCACGACGGTGGCCCGCGGCACATGTTCGTCGAGCCACGCATCGTCGACGCGCGCCGCGACCGCATGCACGGTCACTTCCGGGTTCAGCCGCGCGAGCGCGTCGCGCCCCGATTCGACCTTGCTGCGGCCGACCGATGCGGTCGCGTGGAGGATCTGCCGCTGCAGGTTCGTGAGGTCGACCGTGTCGGCGTCGACGAGCGTGATCGTGCCGACCCCGGACGCCGCGAGATACATCGCGGCCGGCGAGCCGAGACCGCCGGCGCCGACGACGATCGCATGCGCGTCGAGAAAGCGCTGCTGCGCCTCGATGCCGATTTCGTCGACGAGGATGTGGCGGGAGTAGCGGAGGAGTTGATCGTCGTTCATGGGGAAGTCGTGAGCGGGGCGGAAGCGCCGGCGTATCGATTCATTCTAGGCGCACATGAAAAACGGGCCATCGCGGTCTTCCCGCGATGGCCCGTCGGATGCCGGCCGGCGCTTACTGCGGTGCCGACGCGGGCTTCGGTGCGGCCGCCTTCGCGCCCGACGCCTTCGTGGTGGACGCGGCCTTGGCTGCAGGGCTCTTCGTCGTGCTTTCGGCGAGCAGCGACTTCGATTCCTGCACCGGCTTGCCCTCGAGCTTGTTGAGCGCCTGCTGCATCATGAAGTCGTCGGTGCTGCCGAACTCGATCGGCTTGCGATCGCGGTCCTTCTGGCGCTGCTCCGGCGTCTTCTTGTCGTTCTGCTCCTCGAGGACGCGCAGCTGGTCCATCCGGCGCTGCTCGCGTTCTTCCTGTTCCTTCTTCTCGTTCGGATCCTGCGTGTTCGCGAGGTGGTTCGTGTAGTCGACCTCGCGCGTCACGAGCACGTCGTCCGGATCGCCGTCCGCGTACTGATCGACCGGCACGTCGGGCGTGATGCCCTTGTTCTGGATCGAACGGCCGCTCGGCGTGTAGTAGTAGGCCGTCGTCAGGCGCAGCGCGGTGTCGGCCGTCATCGGACGGACCGTCTGCACCGAGCCCTTGCCGAACGTCGTCTTGCCCATGATCTGCGCGCGCTTCGAATCCTGCAGCGCGCCGGCGACGATTTCCGACGCAGACGCCGAATACGCGTTCGTCAGCACGACCATCGGCACGGTCTTGAAGACCGGCGGCAGGCTCTTCAGCGGATCGCCGTCGAAGGACGGCAGGCGGTAGTTGTCGTAGGTGTCGCGGTAGACCTGCTTCGAATCCGGGATCTGGCCGTTGGTCGACACGACGACGGAGTCGGGCGGCAGGAACGCGCCGGCGACGCCGACCGCGCTTTGCAGCAGGCCGCCGCCGTTGTTGCGCAGGTCGAGGATCAGGCCCTTCAGATTCGGCTGCTGGCGTGCGATGTCCTGCAGCTTCGCGGCGAGATCGGGCGTCGTGCGCTCCTGGAAGCTCGTGATCCGGATGTATGCGTAGCCCGGGTCGAGCAACTTCATCTTCACGCTCTGGACCCTGATGATCGCGCGCGTGACCGTGATCGGGAACGTGCGGTCGTCGCTCTTGCGGAAGATCGTCAGCGTGACCTTGGTGCCCGGCTCGCCGCGCATTTGCTTGACGGCCTTGTCGAGCGTCATGCCGCGCACGGGCTTGTCGTTGATGCGCGTGATCAGGTCGCCCGGACGGATGCCGGCGCGGAACGCGGGGGTATCTTCGATCGGGGAGATCACCTTGACGAGACCGTCTTCCTGCGAGATCTCGATGCCGAGACCCGCGAAGCGACCCTTGGTCTGCTCCTGCAGTTCGTCATAGTCGGTCTTGTCGAGGAACGACGAATGCGGGTCGAGGCTCGACACCATGCCCTTGATCGCCGCCGTCAGCAGCTTCTTGTCGTCGACCGGTTCGACGTACTCGCGCTTGATCTGGCCGAACACTTCCGCGAACAGGCGGAGCTGGTCGAGGGGAAGCGGCGCCGTGGCGGTCTGCTCGGCCGACGCCGAAACCTGCAGCGTGGCGAATACGCCCGTGGCGAGGCCCGCGGCAATCAGGCCGATGTTCTTCAATTTCATTCGCATAGAGAGTCTGGTGCGGTCGGGAAGCGCGTGGCGGTAGCGGGGATGTAGCGGACAAGTATAACTGTTCGTCCGATTGCCCAGTGGAACGGTGCGAATTGGCCCCGGAGCCCTGGTTCCCGGCGGGGTGCCGCCGGACGCGCAGCGGATTCGAAAGCGGATTCGACCGCACCGGGGCCGCGAAGGTTCGCGCCGCACGCCGGGTTGGGCCGGGCAGGCCGCGCGCGCGGCGGCATGCCCGGCATCGCGGGTATCAGCCCGCCTTGCCCTGTTTCGCGACGGCGGCCTGTGCCTTCGCGATCGCGTCCTGGTCGCCCAGGTAGTAGTGCTGGATCGGCTTCAGGTTCTCGTCGAGTTCATACACGAGCGGCACGCCGTTCGGGATGTTCAGGCCGACGATGTCGCTGTCCGAGATGCCGTCGAGGTACTTGATCAGTGCGCGCAGCGAGTTGCCGTGCGCGGCGATCAGCACCTGCTTGCCCGCACGGACGGCCGGCGCGATCGATTCGTTCCACAGTGGCAGCACGCGCGCGACCGTGTCCTTCAGGCATTCGGTGAGCGGCAGCTGTTCGCGCGGCACCTTCGCGTAGCGCGGGTCGGCGAACGGCGCGCGTTCGTCGGTCGGCTCGAGCGCCGGCGGCGGCGTGTCGTAGCTGCGGCGCCACACGAGCACCTGGTCGTCGCCGAACTTGGCGGCCGTTTCCGCCTTGTTCAGGCCCGACAGCGCACCGTAGTGGCGTTCGTTCAGGCGCCACGAGTGGACGACCGGCAGATACATCAGGTCCATCTTGTCCTGCACGTGCCACAACGTGCGGATCGCGCGCTTGAGTACCGACGTGTACGCGATGTCGAACGTGTAGCCTGCCTCCTTGAGCAATTCGCCGGCCTGGTAGGCCTCGTTGCGACCCTGTTCGGTCAGGTCGACGTCGACCCAGCCGGTGAAGCGGTTTTCCTTGTTCCACGTCGATTCGCCGTGGCGGATGAGAACGAGTTTGTACATGGATCTTGCGGTCGGTAGTGATAGGGAAGCGGGGCGCGTCGCGCGGTACCCGGTCCGGGTCCGCCATCGCGCAAGACGGTTATTTTATAATGGCAAGATTGTCCTTTTCCGATTTCTCTTTTTCCGGCGGCATTCCGTGACGTTCTTTACCAATTACACGAACCTGGCCCTTATCGCGATCCTGCTGGTTTCCGGCGGCCTGCTCGCATGGCCGGCCCTGCGCCGCGGCCGTGGCGGCCTGTCAGCCGCGGAGGCGACGCAGCTCATCAATCGCCGCAACGCGATCGTGATCGACCTGCGTACCGCGTCCGACTTCGCCGCCGGCCATCTGCCGTCGGCGCGTCAGGTCGCCGCCGGCGAGATCGGCGCGAAGATCGCGCAGATCGCGAAAAACAAGAGCACTCCCGTGCTGCTCGTCTGCCAGAATGGCCAGCAGTCGCAGAAGGCGGCGCGCGAGGTCGAGGCGGCGGGCTATGCCGAGGTGCACGTGCTCGAGGGCGGCGTCGCCGCCTGGCAGCAGGCCGGGATGCCGGTCGTCAAACAAGGAGTGGCGAAGTGAGCAAGGTTTTGATGTACAGCACACAGGTGTGTCCGTATTGCATTCAGGCCGAGCGCCTGCTGAAGCTGCGCGGCGTCGAGCAGATCGAAAAGGTGCTGATCGACCGCGATCCGGCCCGCCGTGACGAAATGATGACGCGCACGGGCCGACGCACGGTGCCGCAGATCTACATCGGCGATACGCACGTCGGCGGTTACGACGATCTGTCGAAGCTCGACCGCGAAGGCGGCCTCTTGCCGCTTCTGCAAGCGGCCTGATTAGGGCAGAATGGCCGCCGGTCGCGCCGCGGCTCGAGCGCGCAGGATTCAACCGAGGCGGCCGGCGTGAAGCCGGGCCGCCCCGTCACCACTTTTAGGGAAACACCATGTCCGACGTCGAAAACCAACCGTTCTTCAACATCCAGCGCGTCTACCTGAAGGATATGTCGCTCGAGCAGCCGAATTCGCCGGCGATCTTCCTCGAGCAGGACATGCCGTCGGTTGAAGTCGAAGTCGACGTCAAGGCCGAACGCCTCGCGGAAAGCGTGTTCGAGGTTGTCGTGTCGGGCACCGTCACCGCGAAGGTGAAGGACAAGGTCGCGTTCCTGATCGAAGCGAAGCAGGCCGGCATTTTCGACATTCGCAACATTCCCGACGAACAGCTCGACCCGCTCGTCGGCATCGCCTGCCCGACGATCCTGTTCCCGTACCTGCGCTCGAACATCGCCGACGCGATCACGCGTGCGGGCTTCCCGCCGATCCACCTGGCGGAAATCAACTTCCAGGCGCTGTACGAGCAGCGTCTCGCGCAGCTTCAGCAGCAGCAGGCCGGTGCGGCAGGCGCGCCGAACGGCACGACGCTGAACTGACGTTTCACTCCGGACCGGTGCTGGGTATGAAAGTAGCCGTTCTCGGCGCCGGTGCCTGGGGCACCGCGCTCGCGGGCCATCTGGCCGCGCGGCACGATACGCTTCTCTGGGCGCGCGACGCCGCGCTGATCGCCGGGCTGCAGGCCCGGCACGAAAATTCCCGCTATCTGGACGGCATCGCGCTGCCCGATGCGCTGCGCTACGACGCCGATCTCGGCGCCGCGCTCGCGCACGGCGCCGCGGACGACGCGCTGTGCGTGATCGCCGCGCCCGTGGCCGGGCTGCGCACGCTGTTCGGCGCGATGCGCGACGCCGGCTGCGTGCCTGCGCACATCGTGTGGGTCTGCAAGGGTTTCGAGGCCGACACGCACCTGCTGCCGCATCAGGTGATCGCGGCCGAGTTGCCGGAGCAGCACAGCAACGGCGTGCTGTCGGGGCCGAGCTTCGCCCGCGAGGTCGGGCTCGCGCTGCCCGTCGCGCTGACGGTCGCAAGCACCTCCGCCGAATGTCGCGAGCGCACGCTCGCCGCGTTCCATCACGGCGCGATGCGGATCTATACGGGTGACGACGTGGTCGGCGTCGAGGTCGGCGGCGCGGTGAAGAACGTGCTGGCGATCGCGACGGGCATCTCCGACGGCCTCGGGCTCGGGCTGAACGCGCGCGCCGCGCTGGTCACGCGCGGCCTCGCCGAAATGTCGCGGCTCGGCGTCGCGCTCGGCGGCCGTGCGGAAACCTTCACGGGCCTCACGGGCCTCGGCGACCTGATCCTCACCGCGACGGGCGACCTGTCGCGCAATCGCACGGTCGGCCTGCAACTGGCGGCCGGCCGCTCGCTGAACGACATCCTCGGCGCGCTCGGCCACGTGGCCGAAGGCGTGCGCTGCGCGCAGGCCGTGCTCGCGCTCGCGCGCGCGCAAGCGATCGAAATGCCGATCACCGAAGCCGTGTGCGGCGTGCTGTTCGACGGCGTCGCACCGCGCGATGCGGTCAGCGGCCTGCTGCGGCGCGACGCGCGCGCCGAATAACACTGACGAATCACACCGATTTTTGCGGCCGGGCGCGCTCGCGCAAAGCGGGCGGCGCCAAAGCGCACTACGCTTGAACAGTCTCCGGCGTTTCGGGAGGGTGTCATGCTGCAGATCGGTTCCACCACGTTCGACGCGCAACGCGTCGACATCACGACGCTCGACGTCGACGCGATCGTCAACGCCGCGAACGGTTCGCTGCTCGGCGGTGGCGGGGTCGACGGCGCGATCCATCGCGCGGCCGGCCCGGGCCTCTTGGCCGAGTGCCGCACGCTCGGCGGCTGCGAGACCGGCGACGCGAAGCTCACGCGCGGCCACGCGTTGCCGGCGAGGTACGTGATTCATGCGGTCGGCCCGGTGTGGCACGGCGGCGGGCGCGGCGAGCCCGAACTGCTCGCCGCATGCTACCGGCGCGCGATCGAGCTGGCCGAGGAAGTGGCGGCGACCTCGATCGCATTCCCGGCGATCAGCTGCGGCGTGTACCGCTATCCGGCCGAGGAGGCCGTCGACATCGCCGTCGGCACGATCGCCGAAATGCTGCCGCAGGCGCCGAACCTCGCACGCGTGGTATTCGCGTGTTTTTCATCCGATATCTACGACCTGTATCGCGCGCGGCTCGCGCGCAGCTAACGTTGCGTGGCCGCGCTGCGCGATGCGGTTCGGGCCGGACGCGCGTCAGGCGCCACCTTCGAAACCGGCCTGGCGCCACGCCTCGAACACGACCACGGCCACCGTATTCGACAGATTCAGGCTGCGGTTGCCTGGCCGCATCGGCAGGCGCACGCGCTGTTCGTTCGGGAAGCGTTCGAGCAATTCGGCCGGCAGGCCGCGCGTCTCGGAGCCGAACACGAACCAGTCGCCGGGCACGAACGCGTGGTCGTGGAAGCGGCCCGAGCCGCGGGTCGTGAACGCGAACATCCGCGCGGGATCGGGCGCTTCGGTAGCGACGAACGCGTCCCAGTCGCGGTGCACGCGCATTTCCGCGTACTCGTGATAGTCGAGGCCCGCGCGGCGCATCTTCGCGTCGTCGAGCGGAAAGCCGAGCGGCTCGATCAGATGCAGGCGCGCGCCGGTATTGGCGCACAGGCGGATCACGTTGCCGGTGTTCGGCGGAATTTCTGGGGCGACGAGGACGACGTTGAACATGGTTGGGTCTGGCTGGGCCGGCCGGGGCGGAGCAGCGTGCATTCCGTCCCGGCCGGCCGGTTCGTGACGGCCGTCGCCGCGTGTGGGCGGCCGGCCTCTCTAACTAATTAATCCCTGGCGGTGCGCAGCGCAACCAGATTCGTCACGCGCGCGGCACCCGCCGCCTTCAATGCATTCGCGGCTGCCGCGAGCGTCGCACCGGACGTCATCACGTCGTCGACGAGCGCCACATGGCAGCCGGTGAGGTCGCCCGCCGCCACGAACGCCGCCTGCACGTTGTCGCGCCGCGCACGCCGGTCGAGCCGCGACTGCGGCGCGGTTTCGGTCACGCGTGCAAGCAGCGCCGCGTCGGCACGCACGCCGAGCCGGCGCGCGAGCGGCCGCGCGATCGCCCACGCCTGGTTGTAGCCGCGCGCGACGAGCCGTCCGCGCGACAGCGGCACCGGTGCGATCACGTCGAAGCGGCCGGCGGCATGCATCGCGTCCGTGTCGTCGATCCGCTGCGCGAGCCGGGCCGCGAATTCCGCACCCAGCGCGAGCCGCGCATGAAACTTCAGGCCGCGCGCGAGCCCGTCGAGCGGGGCGCGGTAATCGGCGAGCGCGAGCGTCGCATCGAACGGCGGCGGAGTCGCGCGGCATGCGTCGCACCGGTACGCGGACGCGGAACCGGCGCCACCGTGCCGGCCGCGCGCTCGCCGCGGCCGCGGCTGCCCGGCACCCAGCGGCACCGCGCAGACGTCGCAGCGCAGCCGCGCTTCGTTCCAGTACGCGGCGTCGCAGGCGCTGCACATCACCGTATGTGACAAATTGCCGCACAGTGCGCACCGATTCGGCAACGCGAGTGCGACGACGCGCACGGCCAGTGCACGAACCTGCGACAAAACGACGCGCATTGGGCGCGGGGCGAAACGGCGATCCATCGCGAACACTCCTGGCGGCCCCGTCTCGCTGAAGGCAGCGAGGCGAGCGAGTATACTTCGGGCTCTTCGCCAGTGTGCCTGACATGTCCCCAGCTTCGACTTCAACCGGCCGTCCGGCCAATGACGCCCGGCGTTTGCGGCGGATCTTCGATCGCCGCGCCGCCGCGTTCGACGCGGTCGCGTTCCTGCCGCGCGAGATCGCGCAGCGGATGAACGAGCGCCTCGAATACATCAAGGTGAGCCCCGCGGCCGTGCTCGACGCGGGCTGCGGTCCGGGCGACGACCTGCCGGCGCTGCGCGCGCGCTTTCCCGAAGCGCCGGTGTTCGGTGTCGACCTGTCCGGCGCGATGCTCGCGCGGGCGGGCCAGCGCGAGGTCGAGCAGACGAGCTGGCGCCGCTGGCTGCCCGCGTCGCTCGGCCGGGCGCTGGGCCAGCGCGGCCCGCGCGTCGCGCAGGCCGACTTCTCGATGCTGCCGTTCGCGGCCGGCGCGTTCGACCTGATCTGGTCGAATCTCGCGCTGCACTGGCATTCGCGTCCCGATACGGTGTTCCCTGAATGGCAGCGCGTGCTGCGCGTGAACGGCCTGCTGATGTTCAGCACGCTCGGCCCCGACACGCTGCGCGAACTGCGCGCGGCCTGCGCGGACGCCGAAGCGGCGCTCGGCGTCGCGCCGCACGCCGCGCGCGTCGTCGATTTCGTCGACATGCACGACCTCGGCGACATGCTCGTCGAGAGCGGCTTCGAGATTCCGGTGATGGACCAGGAAGTGCTGACCGTCACGTACAAGACCACCGATTCCCTGCTGGCCGACGTGCGCCGCTGGGGCGCCTATCCGTTCGACCGCGCGGTGCCGCAGCATGCGGCGCGGCGCTTTCGCGCGGCGCTCGGCGACGCGCTGGAAGCGCGCCGGCGTGCGGACGGCACGATTCCGCTGACGTTCGAAGTGATTTACGGCCACGCGTGGAAGGCCGTGCCGCGCACGACCGCCGAGGGGCACGGGATCGTGCGCATCGAAGATATCGGAAAGGGGCGTCCGAAGAATCGGTGAAGCGGTAAAGAGGGGTTTTGTTATGTCCGAAATTAGCGGCGCAAAGCGGGGTCGAATTGACGCGAAAAACGGCCGGGAAGCTTGTGGCGCTTGGCTCGCGGGCCGATAGCCGCTTGCTTGTGGATGCCATTGAACCCGCCTATAATGCGTCAGCTTGTCGTCCCGGGGTCCCCGCAATACGGGCCGGCGAGCCCGATGCAGGCATGCATCGCATGCCATTCGCGTGAGGCGGCGATGGAAGCAGCGAGGGTTTTGGCGGAGACGACGAACGGTGAGCCGGTCCTCGAAGACTGGCTCATGAAACGCAACTGTTCGGTGTCGCCGCGCCAGTTCGTGCTGTTTTACGCGTCGCTCGCGGGCTTCTCGCTGGTGATCGCGGCATTGCTGATGTGGCGGGGGGCCTGGCTCGTCATGCCCTTCACCGGAATCGAATTGCTGGCGGTAGGCGTCGCGTTTGCGGTCTACGCCCGTCATGCGGTCGATTACGAGCGCATCAGGCTGTTTCCGCACCGGCTCGTGATCGAGCGGATGGATGCGGAGCGGTTCACGCAGATCGAATTCAACCCGCGCTGGGTGCGGGTCGAGCCGGGTGCGACGCCACGCGATCCGATTCGACTGGTATCGCGCGGGCAGACCGTCGTAATTGGGCAGCATCTCGCGCAGCACAAGCGTGCGCAGTTCGCCGACGAACTGCGCGTATCGCTCAGGCGCTGCGGCTGACGAGGCGCGGGCATCGACCGGAACGGGTCGACGGCTTGCGACGGGGGAGGGTTTGAATGGAAATTTTGGGTAAGGATGCTATGAAAACAATCAAGCGAGCCCTCACGGGCGTGCTGGCATGCAGCGGATTGCTCTTTGCCGGCGCTGCTCTGGCGGTCGGTGATAGCCCGGGCGGCCCCCGCGTCAACGAGATCAACTTTCAGCCGCCGGTCACGAAGATCGCCGAGGAGCTCTACGATCTCCACACGATGATGCTGATCCTGTGTACGCTGATCTTCGTCGGCGTGTTCGGCGTGATGTTCTATTCGATCTTCGCGCACCGCAAATCCAAGGGCCACAAGGCCGCCAATTTCCATGAAAGCACGACCGTCGAAATCATCTGGACGATCGTGCCGTTCATCATCGTCGTGCTGATGGCGCTGCCGGCCACGAAGGCCGTCGTCGCGATGAAGGACACGACCAACGCCGATCTCACGATCAAGGTCACCGGCTACCAGTGGAAGTGGGGCTACGACTACGTGAAGGGCCCGGGCGAGGGCATCAGCTTCCTGTCGACGCTCAGCACCCCGCGTGACGAAGTGATGGGCAAGAAGCCGATCACCGAGACGTACCTGCAGGAAGTCGACAATCCGCTCGTCGTGCCGGTCAACAAGAAGATCCGCATCATCACGACCGCGAACGACGTCGTTCACTCGTGGTACGTGCCCGCGTTCGGCGTGAAGCAGGATGCGATTCCCGGCTTCGTGCGCGACACGTGGTTCAAGGCCGACAAGGTCGGCACGTTCCGCGGCTTCTGTACCGAACTGTGCGGCAAGGAACACGCGTTCATGCCGGTCGTGGTCGTCGTGCTGTCGGACGACGACTACGCGAAGTGGGTCGCCGCGCAGAAGGCCAAGCTGGCCAGCGCTTCGGTCGATCCGAACAAGGTTTACACGATGGCCGAACTCGTCGCGCACGGCGAGGAAGTCTACAAGGCGAACTGCGCGGCCTGCCACCAGGTGAACGGCAAGGGCCTCGGCGCCTTCCCGGCGATGGACGGCAGCCAGATCGTGAACGGCCCGATCGCCGGTCACGTCGAGCGCGTGCTGCACGGCAAGGGCGCAATGCCGTCGTGGGCATCGCTGTCGGACCTCGACATCGCATCGGTCATCACGTACGAGCGCAATTCGTGGGGCAACCACAAGAACGACCTGCTGCAGCCGAAGCAAGTGGCTGACGCGCGCAACGGCAAGATGCCGGAAGACGCGGCAGGCGCGGCGGCTCCGGCCGAAGCGGCCTCGGCACCGGCGCAAGCCGCGTCGGGCGCGGAACCGGCGGCAGCATCGGCTGCGCTGTCGACGATCTACTTCGAGACCGGCAAGAGCGTGCTGCCGGCCGACGCGAAAGCGGCGATCGCCGCAGCGGCCGACTATGCGAAGGCACATCCGGACGCGAAGCTCGCGCTGTCGGGTTTCACCGACAAGTCGGGCTCGGCCGACGCGAACGCCGAACTCGCCAAGCATCGTGCACAGGCCGTGCGCGACGCGCTGAAGGCAGCAGGCGTGGCGGAAGACCACATTATTCTCAAAAAGCCGGAAACGATCACGGGCGGGGCTGACGCCAAGGAAGCCCGGCGGGTCGAGATCGGGCCGGCGGCTTGACGTGTCGCTGAGTTAGTCGACGTATTCGCATTAGGAGATTCTCATGTCTAGCATCGGGCACGACGTAGCCGCGGACCACGCGCACGACGACCACGCGCACGAAGCCCCGCACGGCTGGCGTCGCTGGCTGTTCGCCACCAACCACAAGGACATCGGTACGCTGTACCTGCTGTTCTCGTTCATCATGTTCCTGTCGGGCGGCGTGATGGCACTCGGCATCCGTGCCGAGCTGTTCGAGCCGGGCCTGCAGATCATGCGTCCGGAGTTCTTCAACGAACTCACGACGATGCACGGCCTGATCATGGTGTTCGGCGCGATCATGCCGGCGTTCGTCGGCTTCGCGAACTGGATGATTCCGCTGCAGATCGGCGCGTCCGACATGGCGTTCGCGCGGATGAACAACTTCAGCTTCTGGCTGCTGCCGGTCGCGGCCGTGCTGCTGGTCGGTTCGTTCTTCGCGCCGGGCGGCGCGACGGCCGCCGGCTGGACGCTGTACGCACCGCTGTCGACGCAGATGGGCCCGGGCATGGACTTCGCGATCTTCGCGGTCCACATCATGGGCGCTTCGTCGATCATGGGCGGGATCAACATCGTCGTGACGATCCTGAACATGCGCGCACCGGGCATGACGCTGATGAAGATGCCGATGTTCGCATGGACCTGGCTGATCACCGCGTACCTGCTGATCGCCGTGATGCCGGTTCTGGCAGGCGCGATCACGATGGTGCTGTTCGACCGCCACTTCGGCACGTCGTTCTTCAACGCGGCAGGCGGCGGCGACCCGGTGATGTACCAGCACATCTTCTGGTTCTTCGGCCACCCCGAGGTGTACATCATGATTCTGCCGGCGTTCGGGATCGTGTCGCAGGTGATCCCGGCGTTCGCACGCAAGACGCTGTTCGGCTATAGCTCGATGGTGTACGCGACGGCTTCGATCGCGATCCTGTCGTTCATGGTCTGGGCGCACCACATGTTCGCAACGGGCATGCCGGTCACCGGTCAGCTGTTCTTCATGTACGCGACGATGCTGATCGCGGTGCCGACGGGCGTGAAGGTGTTCAACTGGCTCGCGACGATGTGGCGCGGCTCGATGACGTTCGAAACCCCGATGCTGTTCGCGATCGGCTTCCTGTTCGTGTTCACGTTCGGCGGTCTGACGGGCCTGATGCTGGCGATGGCGCCGCTCGACATCCAGTACCACGGCACCTACTTCGTGGTGGCGCACTTCCACTACGTGCTCGTGGCCGGGTCGCTGTTCGCGCTGTTCGCGGGCTGGTACTACTGGGCGCCGAAGTGGACGGGCTGGATGTACAACGAGACGCGCGGCAAGATCCACTTCTGGTCGTCGATGATCTTCTTCAACCTGACGTTCTTCCCGATGCACTTCGTCGGTCTCGCGGGCATGCCGCGCCGCTATGCGGACTACCCGGCGCAGTTCACGGACTTCAACCAGGTGGCGACGATCGGTGCATTCGGCTTCGGCCTCGCGCAGGTGTACTTCCTGTTCGCGGTCGCGCTGCCGGCCTACCGTGGCGGCGGCGAGCTGGAAAAGGCGTCGGACAAGCCGTGGGATGGCGCGACGGGCCTCGAGTGGACGGTGCCGAGCCCGGCTCCCTTCCACACGTTCGAGCAACCGCCGCACGTCGAATAAGTTTCACCCAGCGTTTCGCCGTTGCCTGCCGCGCAGGCAGGCGCGGCGGGCGCGGAACCGAAGTTTCAGATGAACCGGAATCCACAAGAAAGACGAACGCCCGAGCAGATTCGCGCGGGCAACAAGCGGCTCGGCCTCACCCTGCTCGTCATCGCCGCCGTTTTTTTCGTGGGTGTCGTGATCAAGCAGTGGTGGCTGTCCACTCACTGATGCAGCAACTGACGCAGTAGCGAGGAAGTAGTCGTATGTCGAAGCCGGAAGAGGGCGCCGTCGATCGCGCGTTCAATCGTTCGATGCTGATGAAGCTCTTCGTCGTGGCCGGGCTGATGTTCGGCTTCGGCTTCGCGCTGATTCCGATGTATCGCGCGATTTGCCAGATCACCGGTATCAACAACCTGGTGCAGCGCGATGTCAGCGAACGCGAGGCGAAGAACACGCAGGTCGACTACAGCCGCACGGTGTCGGTCGAGTTCGATGCGAATGCGCGCGGCCCGCTCGGGTTCAAGCCGGAGCACAACAGCCTCGACGTGCATCCGGGCGAACTGACGACGATCGTGTACGACGTGACCAACGGGCAGGGCCGGCCGATGGTGGCGCAGGCGATTCCGAGCTACGCGCCGAAGCAGGCAACGGAATTCTTCAAGAAGATCGAGTGTTTTTGCTTCACGCAACAGACGCTGGCCGCGAACGAGTCGCGCAAGATGCCGGTGGTGTTCGTGATCGATCCGAAGCTGCCGAAGGACGTGAAGACGATCACGCTGTCGTACACGTTCTTCGAGCTGAACACGCCGGCCGCGCCGGCGCCGGCACCGCGCAAGACGGCGGCGCAGGGCGCGGCGAAGCCGGACGCATGACGATGGAGACGGGGCGGTGACAGAGACCAAGCGGAGCGGGTCGTTCGGCCAGGCGTTGCGAGCAGTGTTGTGGTCGTTCTTCGGGGTGCGCAAGCGGCGCGACCTGGAGGCCGATGCGACGCAGCTCAATCCGCTGCACGTGCTGATCGTCGCGTTGATCGCGGCCGGTGTGTTCATCGGCGTGCTGATCCTGATCGTGCGCGCGGTCGTGGGCTGAGGCCCGCGGCCCGCGGCCACGAAAGAATGCAGCGCGTGGCGCCCGGGCGCCGCGTGCGGGAAAGCGCGGCGGCGGCACGCGCCGTGCAAGAAATACAGCCGGAGCGGTTTCCGGTACACAAATTGGACTGAAGTGGAGAATCAAGCATGAGCGGTCAAAACCAGACCCCGTACTATTTCGTGCCGCATCCGTCGCAGCATCCGATCAGCGCGGCCATCGGCCTGCTGGTCATGCTCGCGTCGGTGGCGCTGTGGATCAACGGTCACGACTGGGCTCCGTACACGGCGCTGCTTGGCCTGCTGTGGTTGCTCTTCACGCTGTATCACTGGTTCGGCGACGCGATCGCCGAGTCGGAAGGCGGTCATTACGGCAAGAACGTCGACAAGTCGTACCGCTGGAGCATGAGCTGGTTCATCTTCTCCGAAGTCATGTTCTTCGGCGCATTCTTCGGCGCGCTGTTCTATGCGCGTGAAATCGCGCTGCACCAGCTCGGCAGCCTCGACTACAAGCTGATCTGGCCGGACTTCTCCGCCGTGTGGCCGAACGAAGGCCCCGCTGCGCTCGCCGGTCACTTCAAGACGATGGGCCCGTGGCCGGTCCCGACGCTGAACACCGCATTCCTGCTGGCGTCGGGCGCGACGCTGACGGTGTCGCACCACGCGCTGCGCGACGATCACCGCAACAAGGCGATCGCCTGGCTGGCCGCGACGCTCGTGCTCGGTGTCTGCTTCCTGTTCATGCAGGGCTTCGAGTACTACCACGCGTACAACGAACTGAACCTGACGCTGAACTCGGGCGTGTACGGCTCGACGTTCTTCCTGCTGACGGGCTTCCACGGCTTCCACGTGTTCCTTGGCGGCACGATGCTCGCGGTGGTGCTGGTGCGAATGATCCGCGGCCACTTCAAGCCGGATCACCACTTCGCATTCGAAGGCGCCGCGTGGTACTGGCACTTCGTCGACGTCGTCTGGCTCGGCCTGTACGTCGTCGTCTACTGGCTGTAAATGCAGGAACGGCCCGCGCAGCGATGCGCGGGCCGTTTTCATTGGCGGGGACGGGGCAGCGGCTGGTTGCCTGCACTCAACGCCAACCCGGCGCCGCCGCGACTCCGTCAGGCGGCGCTTTTGCTTGGTGGTGCCGTTGTGCGGCGAAATGTCACAGCGGTCGCGGCGACCGCCGGCACGAACGAATGCATCAACGCCCGATCGGCAGGCCGGTCGAATGGATCCAGCCCATCCAGTTCGCGAACAGGATGAACAGGAACAGCGAGATCGACAGCCCGACGCGGGTGGCAAGCGACCACACCATGCGTTTCGTATGGCCGCGGTCTTGCATCATGAAGTAGAGCGCCGAGCCCATGCTGGCGACGATGAGGACGAAGGCGATGGGAACGAGGATGTGCATGACGCGAACCGGACGACGGCAATTCGAAAGGAAGAGGATAATTATCGCACTTCGCTTTCGCGAATGCGCCTCGCGGGTGGCCCGATGAAGATCCGCTGGCTGCCTGCGCTGCTGATTCTCGTCGTCGTCGCGATCACGATTCGCCTCGGGTTCTGGCAGCGCGACCGCGCGCACCAGAAGGAAGCGCTGCAGGCGAGCATCGTGCGCTACGAGCACGCGGTGCCGGTCGACGTCGGTGCGCAGCCGATTCCGCTCGCGTCGATCGAGTTCCACCGCGTGCGGGCACGGGGCCGCTTCCTGCCGGAGCAGGCGGTGTTTCTCGACAATCGGCCGTATAACGACCAGCCGGGTTTTTACGTCGTGATGCCGTTTAAACTCTCGGGCGGCGGCGTCGTACTGGTGAACCGCGGCTGGCTGCCGCGCAACATCGCCGATCGCACGGCGATCGAGCCGTTTTCGACGCCGGACGGCGACATCGAGATCGAAGGCATCGCGCGCGCCGATGCGTCGCGCGCGTTCGAGCTTGGCGAAGGCGGCTCGGCCGCGCACCAGAAGATCCGGCAGAACCTGGACGTCGCCGCGTATGCGAAGGAAACGGGGCTGCCGCTGCAGCCGTTCGTGATCCAGCAGACGAGCGACGACGGCGACAAGCTCGTGCGCGACTGGCCGGCGGCGACGACCGGCGTCGAGCGCAATTACGGTTACATGTTTCAGTGGTGGGCCATGGCGGCGGCCGCGCTCGGTTTCGGCCTGTACGCCGCGCGGCGTGCGGCGAAGAAGTCGGCCGGTGCGTGAGCGCCATGCCAGGACGCGGCGCAAGCGCCGCGGGTTCGTTTCGAGAGGTCTGATTTGTCCATGCAATCTTCCCGTCAGGGTCCGGCCGCAGCGCCGATCTCGCCCGCGGCCCGCAAGCGCGGCCGCTGGATGCTCGTGCTGCTGGGTCTCGTGTGCGCAGCGCCGATCATCGCGTCGTACTTCACCTATTACGTGATCAAGCCGAAGGGCGGTTCGACCAACTACGGCACGCTGATCGAGCCGCAGCGGCCGATTCCGGCCGACCTGCAGGTGACCGACGAAACCGGCAAGACGGTGCCGCTGTCGTCGCTGCGCGGCGTGTGGCTGTTCGTGATGACCGACCGCAGCGCGTGCGACGACGCCTGCGCGCAAAAACTCTACTTCATGCGCCAGATCCGCGTCACGCAGGCGGGCGAGCGGCACCGGATCACGATGGTGTGGCTGCGCAGCGATGCGGGCGCGGTGCCGCCGAAGGTGCTGGAGGCCTACCCGGACACGCGCCGGCTGGTCGCCGATCCGGCCGCGGTCGCTGCGTGGCTGCCGGCAGAAGCCGGCACCACGGACAGCGACCACATCTACATGGTCGATCCGAGCGGCAACCTGATGATGCGTTTCCCGAAGAACCCGAACCCCAGCAAGATCAAGACGGACGTCACGAAGCTGCTGAAGTGGTCGAGCATCGGCTAAGGCGAGACGGCGAGGCAACCATTCGATGTCGTATCTACTGCAACTCGGCCTGATCGGCCTCTGCATCGCGCTGCTGCCGCTGTCGTACGTATGGGTGAAGGCCGACGACGACAAGTTCCGCAAGCTGGTGTGGATCACCACGTTCCTGACCCTCGACCTGGTGATGTTCGGCGGCTTCACGCGGCTGACCGATTCGGGCCTCGGCTGCCCGGACTGGCCCGGCTGCTACGGCACGTCGTCGCCGTTCATCGCGCACGCCGCGATCACGGCCGCGCACCAGGCGATGCCGACCGGCCCCGTCAGCATGACGAAGGCGTGGATCGAGATGATCCACCGCTATTTCGCGATGGCGATCGGCGTGCTGATCATCGCGCAGGTCGTGATTGCGTGGTCCGCGCGGCTGCGCCGCCGCCCGCTGCACGTGTCGCCGTGGTGGCCGACGAGCCTGCTGCTCCTGATCGTCGTGCAGGGCGTGTTCGGCGCGTGGACGGTCACGATGAAGCTGCAGCCGGTGATCGTCACGACCCACCTGCTGCTCGGCCTCACGCTGCTCGGCACGCTCGGCTGGCTCGCGGCGCGGCAGACGCCGCTGCCGTCGCATGACCCGGAGGCCGGCCGCTACCGCGCGGCCGCGCTCGCGGCGCTGGTGCTGCTGGTCGTGCAGATCGCGCTCGGCGGCTGGGTGAGCACCAACTACGCGGTGCTCGCGTGTACCGACTTCCCCACCTGCAACGGCCAGTGGATTCCGCCGATGAACTTCGAGCAGGGCTTCCATCTGTGGCGCGCGCTCGGCATGACGAAGGATGGCGATGCGATCACGCAGGACGCGCTGGTCGCGATCCACTGGACCCACCGCACGTTCGCGTTCGTCGTCGTCGCATACCTGGTCGCGTTCGCGCTGAAGATGCGCCGCTTCGAGTCGTTGCGCCGGCCCGCGAACGGCGTGCTGCTGGTGGTCCTGCTGCAGTTCCTGACGGGCCTGACCAACATCGTGCTGCAGTGGCCGCTGCCGGTCGCCGTCGCGCACAACGGCGGCGCCGCGATCCTGCTGCTGCTCGTCGTCATGTTAAACTTTCGCATCCTTTCAAGCCGCCCCGGCCGTGTCGTGCAGCCCGCGCGCGACGCCGCCCCGGCGTGACCGTCCCCATGCAAAGCACCCTCTCCCAATCGCCCGGTAGCCGGTTCTCGCAGTACATGGCGCTGACGAAGCCGCGTGTCACGCAGCTCGCGGTGTTCTGTGCGGTGATCGGCATGTTTCTCGCGACGCCGGGCATGGTGCCGTGGCATGTGCTGATCGGCGGCACCGTCGGCATCTGGCTGCTGGCCGGCGCGGCGTTCGCGATCAACTGCCTCGTCGAACAGAAAATCGACGCGATGATGCGGCGCACCGCATGGCGTCCGTCCGCGCGCGGCGAGATCACGACCCCGCAGATCCTGCTGTTCTCGGCCGTGCTCGGCAGCGTCGGCGCATGGACGCTCTATACGTTCACGAATCCGCTGACGATGTGGCTGACGATCGCGACGTTCGTCGGCTACGCGGTGATCTACACGCTGCTGCTCAAGCCGATGACGCCGCAGAACATCGTGATCGGCGGTGCATCGGGCGCGATGCCGCCGGCGCTCGGCTGGGCCGCGGTCACCGGCGCGGTGCCCGGCGATGCATGGATCCTCGTGCTGATCATCTTCGTGTGGACGCCGCCGCATTTCTGGGTGCTCGCGCTGTATCGCCGCAAGGATTACGAAAACGCGGGCCTGCCGATGCTGCCCGTCACGCACGGCGAGAAATTCACGCGGCTGCACATCCTGCTGTACACGGTGATCCTGTTCGCGGTCACGCTGATGCCGTTCATCTCCGGGATGAGCGGGGCCGTCTACCTGACGAGCGCGGTGCTGCTCGGCGCGGTGTTCCTCGCGTATGCATGGAAGATCCACCGCGACTATTCGGACGAACTCGCCCGCAAGGCTTTCCGTTACTCGATCGTCTACCTGTCGCTGCTGTTCGCCGCGCTGCTCGTCGATCACTATGCACGCCCGCTGCTCGGCGTGTAACCGCACGGTTTGAACGCAATGCTCCATTCATGGTTCGGGCGCCGCGCGCGCCAAGGCTGGATGCTCGCGTGCGCATTCGCGGCAGCCACGCTGCTCGCCGGTTGCGACAACGCGCCGAAATTCCAGAATCTCGACATCACCGGCAACACGCAGTTCGGCAGCGATTTCTCGCTGCCCGACACGACGGGCAAGGTGCGCACGCTCGCCGACTTCAAGGGCCGTGCGGTCGTGATGTTCTTCGGCTATACGCACTGTCCGGATGTTTGCCCGACGACGATGGCCGAACTGTCCGAGGCACTGAAGCAGCTCGGGCCCGATGCCGCGAAACGCGTGCAGGTGCTGTTCGTCACCGTCGATCCGGAGCGCGACACGCCCGCGCTGCTCGGCCAGTATGTGCCCGCGTTCGATCCGTCGTTCATCGGCCTGCGGCCGGCCGACGAAGCGGCGCTCAAGAAGGTCACGAAGGATTTCCGCGTGTACTACGCGAAGGTGCCCGGCAAGACGCCCGGCAGCTACACGATGGATCACACCGCCGCGAGCTACGTGTTCGACCGCGACGGCAAGCTGCGCCTGTTCGTGCGCGACGGCCAGGGCCCCGGCCCGTGGGTCCACGACCTGAAGCTGCTGGTCGACTGAGCGGCGTGCGCCGCATGTTCGCCCGGGCGGTCGCCCGGCGAAACGCGTGACGGCCGCGACGCGCCGTCACGCATTCCTCCCGTTTCCCCTCGATCTGCATTCGCCGCCTCGCGAGGCGGCGTGCGTGCGCGTATTCGCGCGCCGGCGCGCGTTACGGCAGTGCCGGCACGTTGAAGCCCTGCGCGGCACGCGTGATCCGGAATTCCGTCACGCGGTACGTCGCGAGCCCTTCGGTCACGAACGGATCGGTCTCGAGGATCGCGTCCAGTTCGTCGCGGTCGATGCGGGCCGCGAGGATCACGCCGCCTTCGCGCGGCACCTTCGGCCCCGCCGCGATGAAGATGCCGCGCTCGAACAGCGGCTGCAGATACGCACGGTGGCGTTCGAGCGCATCGTCGATGCGCTCGAGCGACGCGTTGTAGTGGATGTCGATGACGTACATGGATGGCCCTGGAATGTCGCCGGCGCGTCGTGTGCCGGTCAGCCGGTCTTTTTAGCACAGCGGCCGTCCCGTGTCGTGCCGGCCGTCGCGCGTGTATTCAAGTTGTAAGTCTCGCTGCCGTAAATACGGGGGCAACCGTTTGCGCGCGACCGGCCGTTCGCGCGTATGCGGGAATCGACTTCGACAACGAGGCACGCAGATGAGCAGAATGAGTTTGAATCGCAAGCTGTGGCTCGCGCTTGCGCTGGTATGGATCGGCTTGCTCGGCGTCGGCGCATGGAGCGCATACGAGACGCGCGCGACGATGCTCGCCGAACGCAAGGCCGGCATCGCCAACCTGGTCGACTCGGCGACCGGCATCGTCAACGCATATCACGCGCTCGCGCAGAGCGGCACGCTGTCCGAGGCCGACGCGAAGCGCGACGCGCTCGCGAGCCTGGCCGCGATGCGCTACGGCGAGTCGGGCTATGTGTTCGTGATGGATTCGAAACCCGTCGTGCTGATGCACCCGACGCTGCCGAAGCTGGTCGGCACCCAGGTCGGCGACTATCTCGACTCGGACGGCAAGCCGCTGTTCGTCACGATCCTGAACGCGGCGAAGGCGACCGGCAGCGGCTTCGCCGAGTATCGCGGGCGGTTGCCGCACAGCGAGACCGCGGTGCCGAAGATCAGCTACGTCACGCGCTTCGCGCCGTGGGACTGGAACATCTCGAGCGGCGTGTTCCTCAAGGACATCGATACCGTCTATTACCGGACGCTGTTCGGCCACCTCGCGGTCGTGTTCGTGATCGGCTTCGTGATCAGCGCCGCGATGCTCGTGATCATTCGCAACGTTCGCGGCAGCCTCGGCGGCGAGCCGGACGAAGCGGCCGCGCTGGCAACGCGCATCGCGCAGGGCGACCTCACGCGGCCGGTGCCGGTGCGTGCGGGCGACGACACGAGCATGATGGCGGCGATGCGCGACATGCAGGCGCGCCTGCAGGCGACGATCGGCGGAATCCGCCAGTCGGCCGAGTCGATTGCGTCGGCGAGCCGCGAGATCGCGTCCGGCAACGACGACCTGTCGCAGCGCACCGAGGAGCAGGCCGCATCGCTCGAGGAAACGGCCGCGAGCATGGAGCAGCTGACCGCGACGGTGAAGCAGAACGCCGACAACGCGCGGCAGGCGAGCGGGCTCGCGAACAACGCATCGGAGATCGCGCGGGCGGGCAACGACGTCGTCAGTCGCGTGATCGGCACGATGGGCGAGATCGACGACAGCTCGCGCAAGATCGCCGACATCATCGGCGTGATCGAGGGCATCGCGTTCCAGACCAACATCCTCGCGCTGAACGCGGCGGTCGAGGCCGCGCGGGCCGGCGAGCAGGGGCGCGGCTTCGCGGTGGTCGCGGGCGAGGTGCGATCGCTCGCGCAGCGCAGCGCGACGGCGGCGAAGGAGATCCGCGAACTGATCGTCAATTCGGTCGAGCGCGTGCGCAACGGCTCGACGCTGGTCGGCCAGGCCGGCACGACGATGGGCGAGATCCTGCAGGCGGTCGCGCGCGTGACTGACATCATGGGCGAGATCGCGGCGGCGTCCGAAGAGCAGGCGAGCGGCATCACGCAGGTCGGGCGCGCAGTCACGCAGATGGATCAGGTCACGCAGCAGAACGCGGCGCTCGTCGAGGAGGCCACCGCGGCCGCGGCGTCGCTGCAGGAGCAGGCCGGGCGGCTGCGCGACGCGATCGGCGCGTTCCGGGTCGCCGATGCCGGTGCCCGCGTGCACTGAACGCAACTAACGGCCGAGCCGTGCATCGTCTGCCGGCACTGCCGCGGTGCATACCCATATGAGCGGGATGTATTTCACTTCCGGCCGATCCTGTGACACCATTTGCCCCTTCCTGCGAGTTCGGGGATACCCGTATCGCGCCCCATTTTTAGTTAGCAAGCAAGCGAGAAACAGATGAAGCGTCGCAGTCTCCTGAAGGTATTTTCCGTGCTGGCCACCGGTGCCGCGCTGACGCTGTCGGCGGGCGCGCACGCCGAAGACAAGGTCATCAAGGTCGGCACGGTCGCCGGCCCGGATGCGGAAGTGTGGCAGCTCGTGCAGAAGGTCGCGAAGGAGAAGGAAGGCCTGAACGTGAAGGTCATCGAGTTTAACGACTACGTGCAGCCGAACGCGGCGCTCGATGCGGGCGACCTCGACGCGAACAGCTTCCAGCACCAGCCCTACCTCGACAGCCAGGTGAAGCAGCGCGGCTACAAGATCGTCAGCGCGGGCCTGACCTACATCTCGCCGATCGGCGTGTATTCGAAGAAGTTCAAGGCGCTGAAGGACCTGCCGCAAGGCGCGAAGGTCGCGGTGCCGAACGATCCGTCCAACGAGAACCGCGCGCTGCTGCTGCTGCAGACGCAAGGCGTGATCAAGCTGAAGGCCGGCGCCGGCACGGGCGGCAACAACGCGACGGTGCTCGACATCGCCGAGAACCCGAAGAAGCTGAAGATCTCCGAGCTCGACGCCGCGCAACTGCCGCGCGTGCTGTCGGATGTCGACGCCGCCGTGATCAACACGAACTACGCGCTCGCCGCGAACCTGCAGCCGACCAAGGACGCGATCGCGCTCGAATCGCTGACGAGCCCGTATGCGAACCTGATCGCCGTGCGCGCGAAGGACAAGGATCAGCCGTGGGTGAAGAAGCTGGTGAAGGCGTACCAGTCGGCGGAAGTACGGGAATTCATCAAGAAGCAGTTCAAGGGCTCGATGGTCGCGTCGTTCTGAACGCCGCACACTGGTCGGACCGCTGAAACGAAAGGGCCTGCATCGCGCAGGCCCTTTTTCGTTGGCGCCGCCGGCAGCGCGGCGCCCGGCGTTCAGCGCCGGCTCACATCTCGCCGCGCCGCGAGCAGATCGCCATGATCTGCTGGATCGCGTAGTTGTCGCGCACGCCCGGCAACGACTGCACGACGCACTCGTGAAAGCGCCGCTCGCGCGGCAGCAGCATCGCGTTGTTGCGGTACAGCGCGTCGCACGAGCGCTGGATCAGTTGCGCGGCCGCGCCGTTGCGGCTCTCGCGCAGCGCGCCCAGCATGCAGTCGTCGTATTGCGCGCTGCCGTCGGTCAGCGCGAATGCCGCGCCTGGCAGCACCAGCGCGACGGCCGCGCACGCGATCGCGTGGAGTCCCCGTTTCATGCACCCTCCGATGGTGTGGATTGGGTCGGCGGACAGCATAACGTAAAGCTGTGAATGCGGCTGACGCGTTGCGCCGGGACCGGCGCGGAGCGCCGCCGGCCGGGCTTCCCGAGCGTTTCGCGGCGGTGCGGCGGCCGCGTGTGCCGCCCGCTTGGCCGAAAGCGCGGAGTCAGGCGGTGGTCTGCGGAAATGGTATCCTCGTGCGTTCGCCGCCGCGCGCCTTCCCGGGGCCCGCGCGGGGCCACTGCCGCCCGCGCCGTCATCCGGTTGCGCGCGCATCGGCACCTGCATGACGGCGGCGGGAATCCATTATCCAGAACCGACACAAATACGGGGGAGACTCACCCATGAAGCGTTTCAAGACTTTCGCGATCCGTTCGATCACGGCCGGCGTCGCCGCATTCGCGCTGGCAGGCGCCGCGCACGCCCAGACGGTCAAGGTGCTGTCGATCGTCGACCACCCGGCGCTCGATGCGATCCGCGACGGCGTGCGCGCCGAACTGAAGGCGGAAGGCTACGGCGACGACAAGCTCAAGTGGGAATACCAGAGCGCGCAGGGCAACACGGGCACGGCCGCGCAGATCGCGCGCAAGTTCGTCGGCGACCAGCCCGACGTGATCGTCGCGATCGCGACGCCGGCCGCGCAGGCGGTGGTTGCGTCGACGAAGAGCGTGCCGGTCGTCTATTCGGGCGTGACCGATCCGGTCGCAGCCCAGCTCGTGAAGGGCTGGGGCGCGTCGGGCACCAACGTGACGGGCGTGTCCGACAAGCTGCCGCTCGACCGCCAGGTCGCGCTGATCAAGCGCGTCGTGCCGAAGGCGAAGACGGTCGGCATGGTCTACAACCCGGGCGAGGCGAACTCGGTCGTGGTCGTGAAGGAGCTCAAGGAGCTTCTCGCGAAGCAGGGGATGACGCTGAAGGAAGCGGCCGCGCCGCGCACCGTCGACATCGGCCCGGCCGCGAAGAGCCTGATCGGCAAGGTCGACGTGATCTACACGAACACCGACAACAACGTCGTGTCCGCGTACGAAGCGCTCGTGAAGGTCGCGAACGAAGCGAAGATCCCGCTCGTCGCCGGCGACACCGACAGCGTGAAGCGCGGCGGCATCGCGGCGCTCGGCATCAACTACGGCGACCTCGGCCGGCAGACCGGCAAGGTCGTCGCGCGCATCCTGAAGGGCGAGAAGCCGGGCGCGATCGCGTCGGAGACGAGCAGCAACCTCGAATTGTTCGCGAACACGGGCGCGGCCGCGAAGCAGGGCGTGACGCTGTCGCCGGATCTGCTCAAGGAAGCGAAGACGGTCATCAAGTAAGCCGCGGCCCGAGCGCCGCGCTTGCAGGCCCGATCCGGGCCCGAACGAAACCGCCGGGCGGGCGGCTCCCACCCGGGGCCGCCCGTCCGCTTCGCCCGGCCGTACACGTCCGGCCGGGAAGCAACAGGATTTCCCCATCATGTCTCTGTTCTCGTTTCTGGGCGCGCTGGAGATCGGCCTGATCTTCAGTCTCGTCGCCCTCGGGGTGCTGATTTCATTCCGCATCCTCAACTTCCCCGACCTGACCGTCGACGGCAGCTTTCCGCTCGGCGGCGCCGTCGCCGCGACGCTGATTTCCGCCGGCCACGACCCGTTCACGTCGACGGTGATCGCGATCGTCGCGGGCGCGCTGGCCGGCTTCGTCACCGGCTGGCTCAACGTGCGCCTGAAGATCATGGACCTGCTCGCCAGCATCCTGATGATGATCGCGCTCTACTCGGTGAACCTGCGGATCATGGGTCGGCCGAACGTGCCGCTCATCACCGAGCCGACGATCTTCACCGTGCTGCAGCCCGACTGGATGCCCGACTACGTGCTGCGCCCGGCGCTGCTCGCGATCGTCGTCGTGGTCGCGAAGCTCGGCCTCGACTGGTTCTTCTCGTCGCAGCTCGGCCTCGCGATGCGCGCGACCGGCGCGAACCCGCGGATGGCGCGCGCGCAGGGCATCGCGACGGGCCGCGCGACGCTCGCCGGGATGGCGCTGTCGAACGCGCTCGTCGCGCTCGCCGGTGCGCTGTTCGCGCAGACGCAGGGCGGCGCCGACATCTCGATGGGGATCGGCACGATCGTGATCGGGCTGGCCGCGGTGATCATCGGCGAGACGCTGCTGCCCGCGCGCCGACTCGTGCTGACGACGCTCGCCGTCGTGCTCGGCGCGATCGTCTACCGCTTCTTCATCGCGCTTGCGCTGAACAGCGAATTCATCGGCCTGAAGGCGCAGGACCTGAACCTCGTGACGGCCGCGCTCGTCACGATCGCGCTGGTGCTGCCGGCGACGCGCAAGAAGCTGTTCGCGCGCAAGAACGGAGGGGCCTGACATGCTGTCCGCACACGACCTGAAACTCACGTTCAACCCCGGCACGCCGATCGAGACGCGCGCGCTGCGCGGGCTGTCGCTCGAGATTCCCGACGGCCAGTTCGTCGCGGTGATCGGCTCGAACGGCGCCGGCAAGTCGACTTTCCTCAACGCGATCAGCGGCGACCAGCGCGTCGATGCAGGACGCATCGCGATCGACGGCACGGACGTCACGCGCCAGCCGGCATGGGACCGCGCGCACCTCGTCGCGCGCGTGTTCCAGGATCCGATGGCCGGCACCTGCGAGGCGCTGACGATCGAGGAAAACATGGCGCTCGCGATGGCGCGCGGCGCCCGGCGCGGCTTTCGGGCGGCGCTCGACCGGCCGTCGCGCGAGCTGTTCCGCGACAAGCTGCGTCTGCTGAACCTCGGGCTGGAAAACCGGCTGACCGATCGGATCGGGCTGCTGTCGGGCGGTCAGCGGCAGGCGGTGAGCCTGTTGATGGCGTCGCTGCGGCCGTCGCGGATCCTGCTGCTCGACGAGCACACGGCCGCGCTCGACCCGAAGACGGCCGCGTTCGTGCTGGAGCTGACCGCGCGCATCGTCGCCGAGAGCAGGCTGACGACGATGATGGTCACGCACAGCATGCGCCAGGCGCTCGACTACGGCGACCGCACGGTGATGCTGCACCAGGGGCAGGTCGTGCTCGACGTGTCGGGCGACCAGCGCCGCGGGCTCGACGTGCCGGACCTGCTGCAGATGTTCGAGAAGGTGCGGCACGAGCAGCTCGACGACGACGCGTTGTTGCTCGGCTGACGCGCGGCGGGCGGGCCGGCGCGGTGCGGGGTGCCGCATCGTGCCGGTTCGCCCGGCGGTTGGCGTGTCGGCCCGGCGATTCGGGCGACACGATCCGGCCCGCCGCTCCGGTGCGGCGTAACATGACGGTCGCGCTGGATTTCCCGTCGTTTTTCCTCTGACGAAAAACCGGTTTCGCCCCGGTACTGTGCGACGCACGCGCATTGCCATATACTGTATATCCATACAGTTGTGGGTGGCGTCATGCTCGCATCCTCCATTTCTCCCGAATCCCTTCATCCGTCGCTCTGGCGCGGCTCGCAGCTCGCGCGCGGCGGTTCGCGCACGATCGACACGGGTTTCGCGCCGCTGTCCGCCGAGCTGCCGGGCGGCGGCTGGCCGGTCGGCGGGCTCGTCGAGTTGCTGGCCGCTCAGCCGGGCTGCGGCGAGATGCGGCTGCTCGCGCCCGCGCTCGCGCGCGCCGTCAGCGCGCGGCGTCCGCTCGCGCTCGTCGCGCCGCCTCAGTCGCCGCATGCGACGGCGCTCGCCGGTCTCGGCGTGCCGGCCGACGCACTGCTGTGGCTGCGCGCCGGCAGCCGCACGGATGCCTTGTGGGCCGCCGAGCAGGCGCTCAGGACGGGCTGCTGCGGTGCGCTGCTGCTCTGGCAGGACGCGCGGCCCGATGCGCTGCGGCGCCTGCATCTCGCGGCCGCGCGCACCGGCGACACGCTGTTCGTGATGCTGCGCCCGCTGTCGGCCGCGCGGCAGCCGTCGCCGGCCGTGCTGCGCGTCGCGCTGCATCCGGTGCCGGGCGGCGTGTCGCTCGACATCGTCAAGCGCCGCGGGCCCGCGCGCAGCGAGCCGCTCGCGCTCGATTTGCCGTCGCCCATCGTGGAGAGCCGCTATGCGCGTCTTGCTCGGCATCCATCTGCCGCGCCTGCCGCTCGACGTGTGCGCCCCGCCGCCGTCTGACGGCGCGGCGGACGACGCAGGCGACGCAGGCTGCGCGGTGCTCGAGCAAGGTGTCGTGCTGATTGCCGATGCGCCCGCGCGCCGGCAGGGCGTGCGCGCGGGCATGAAGCGCGGCGGCGTGCTGACGCTCGCGCCCGACACACGGCTCGTCGAACGCGATCCCGCCCGCGAAGCCGATGCGCTGCGCGCGGTCGCGCTCGCATTGCTGCGCTTCTCGCCGTGCGTCGCGCTCGACGACGAAGCGACGCTGATCGTCGACGTCGGCCCGAGCCTGCGCCTGTTCGGCGGCCTGCCGTCGCTGTGCCGCCAGGTGCGCGCGACGCTCGCGGCGCTCGGTTATGCGGCGCGCCTGTCCGTCGCCCCGACCGGGCGCGGCGCGTGGCTGCTCGCGCGCATGTCGGCGCGTGCGCGCATCCGGCGCCGCGTGGCCGGGCCGGCTTCGCTCGTCCGTACGCTCGATCGTCTGCCGTGCGCGTTGCTGCCCGACGCGCGCGCGTATGCGGGCTGGTTCGACGGCCTCGGCTGCCGCACGCTCGCCGATCTGCGCGGCCTGCCGCGCGCGGGGCTGCAGCGCCGCTGCGGTCCGGCGCTGCTCGCCGCGCTCGATCGCGCGTACGGCGATGCGGTCGAGCCGCTTGCGTGGATGGCGGTGCCGCCCGTGTTCGACGTGCGGCTCGAATTGCCGGAGCGCGTCGAATACGCGGAAGCCGTGCTGTTCGCCGCGCGGCGGCTCGTCGTGCAGCTCTGCGGGTGGCTGGCCGCGCGGCAGCTGTCGCTGGCCGCGATGACGTTCGATCTCGAGCACGAGCGCGGCCGTCAGGCCGTGCCGCCGACACCGCTCGAACTCGCGTTCGCCGCGCCCGTGCGCGACGAGACGCACTTCATGCGGCTGCTCGGCGAGCGGCTCGCGCGCGTCGAATTGCCGGCCGCGGTGATCGCGGTGCGGCTGAAGGCTACGCGCGTCGAATCGGTCGCGCCGCCGGCCGACGATCTCTTTCCCGAGCCGGGCGGCACGCGCGAGACGCGTGCGCGGCTGTTCGAACTGCTGGTCGCGCGGCTCGGCGCGGAGAACGTGCTGCGCGCGGCACCCGTCGCCGATCACCGTCCGGAGGCTGCGAACCGCTGGCTGCCGCTCGATGCGCAAGCGGGCAGGCCGGCCGGCGGGCCGCCCGCCGTGCCGCCGCGCCCCGCGTGGCTGCTGGCCGAGCCGCAGCCGCTCCTGATGCGCGAGAACCGGCCGGTGTTCCATACGCCGCTCAGGATGATGTCGTCGGCCGAGCGGATCGAAGCCGGGTGGTTCGACGGGCAACTGGCCGCACGCGATTACTACGTCGCGCAAGACGAGGTCGGTGCGTGCTACTGGGTGTTCCTGGAGCGCTCGGGAAGCCAGGCCGAGCCGCGCTGGTTCCTGCATGGCTTGTTCGGGTGAGTCGAAATGAGTGCGGAATTCAGCTGGCTGCCCGATTACGCGGAGTTGTTCTGCCGATCGAACTTTTCGTTCCTGCATGGCGCGTCGCATGCGGACGAACTGGTCGAGCGCGCGGCCGAACTCGGCTATCGCGGGATCGCGATCACCGACGAATGCTCGCTGGCCGGCGCGCCGCGCATGCATGTCGCGGCGCAGGCGCAAGGGCTGCCGCTCGTCATCGGTTCGTATTTCGAAGTCACGCCGGATGAAGTCGCACCGGGCCACGATCCGGGCCCCGGCGCGTTCGGCCTCGTGCTGCTCGCGCAGAACCGCGAGGGTTACGGCAATCTTTCCGAGCTGATCTCGTGGCGGCGGATGGCCGCGCCGAAGGGTACCTACACGTTGACGTCGCGGATGCTGTCGGCCCCGCCCGCGGCGTTTGCGCACCTGCGCGGCATGCCCGACTGCTTTGCGATCCTCGTGCCCGCGTATCCGGTGCGCGCGGACGTGCTCGATGCGCAGGTCGCATGGTTTCGCGCGACCTTCGGCGAACGCGCGCGGCTCGGGCTCGTGCAACTGCAGCGCGCGCTCGATGGCGCGCAGCGCGAGGAGATTCGCGCGGCCGGCGAGCGGCGCGGCGTGCGTATCGTCGCACTCGGCGACGTGACGATGCACCGGCGCTCGTGCAAGGCATTGCAGGACGTGATGACGGCGATCCGGGTCGGGATGCCGGTTGCCGAGTGCGGGTATGCGCTGGCGCCGAATGCGGAGCAGCACCTGCGGTTGCGGCAGCGGATCGGACAGTTGTACGCGCCGGACGAAATCGCGGAGACCTGCGCGATTCTCGACGCGTGCGATTTCGACCTCGGCTCGCTGCGCTACGAGTATCCCGACGAGATCGTGCCGCATGGGCTGACGCCGACGCGCTATCTGGAACAGGAAACCTTCGCGGGGGCGGCGGGGCGTTATCCGCAAGGCATTCCGGAGAAGGTCGAGAGGCAGATCCGCCATGAACTCGACCTGATCGCGAGGCTGAGCTACGAACCGTTCTTCCTGACCGTCTACGACATCGTCAAATACGCGCGCAGCCAGAACATCCTGTGCCAGGGCCGCGGCTCGGCCGCGAACTCGGTCGTCTGCTACTGCCTCGGCATCACCGAGGTCGATCCCGACCAGAGCACGATGCTGTTCGAGCGCTTCATCAGCGAGGAGCGCGGCGAGCCGCCGGACATCGACGTCGACTTCGAGCATCAGCGCCGGGAAGAGGTCATTCAGCATATCTACGAAAAATACGGCAAGGATCGCGCGGCACTCGCGGCGGCGGTCTCGACGTATCGTCCGCGCGGCGTGCTGCGCGAAACCGGCAAGGCGCTCGGCGTCGATCCGATGCTGGTCGACCGCGTCGCGAAGGGGCATCGCTGGTTCGACGGCAGCCGCGACCTGCTGCAGCAATTCGCGACGACCGGGCTCGATCCGGCCACGCCGATCATTCGCGCATGGGCCGAACTCGCGGGGCGCTTGCTCAACTTTCCGCGCCACCTGTCGCAGCATTCGGGCGGCTTCGTGATCAGCCGCGGCAAGCTCACGCGGCTCGTGCCGGTCGAGAACGCGGCGATGGACGGGCGGCGCGTGATCCAGTGGGACAAGGACGATCTCGAGGCGCTCGGGCTGATGAAGGTCGACGTGCTCGCGCTCGGCATGCTGTCGGCGCTGCATCGCGCCTTCGACATGCGCACCGCGTGGCGCGGGCCGCAGGAGGACGGCCAGCCGTTCACGCTGAAGCATATTCCGCAGGATGACGAACCAACCTACGACATGATCTGCCGGGCGGATACGGTCGGCGTATTCCAGATCGAATCGCGTGCGCAGATGTCGATGCTGCCGCGGCTGAGGCCGCGCAACTACTACGATCTCGTCGTCCAGGTGTCGATCGTGCGGCCCGGGCCGATCCAGGGCGGCGCCGTGCATCCGTATCTGAAGCGGCGCAGGATCGTGGCCGGTGAGGAGGAGGGCGAGGTCACGTATCCGAGCGAGGCGCTCAAGGAAGTGCTCGTTCGCACGCTCGGCGTGCCGATCTTCCAGGAGCAGGTGATGCAGATCGCGATCGTCGCGGCGGGCTTCACGCCCGGCGAGGCCGACGAACTGCGCCGCGCGATGGCCGCGTGGAAGCGCAAGGGCAACCTCGAGAAGTATCACGACAAGATCATCGACGGCATGCTCGAACGCGGCTACACGCGCGAATTCGCCGAGCAGATCTTCGAGCAGATCAAGGGCTTCGGCGAATACGGCTTTCCCGAGAGCCACGCGGCCAGCTTCGCGAAACTCGCGTACGCGAGCAGTTGGCTCAAATGCCACGAGCCCGCGATCTTCGTCGCGTCGCTGCTGAACAGCCAGCCGATGGGCTTCTACGCACCCGCGCAGCTCGTGCAGGACGCGAAGCGCCACGGCGTGAAGGTCTTTCCGGCCGACGTCACGCGAAGCGGCTGGGAAGCGTCGCTCGAAGCGCTGCCCGGCCAGCCGCCGCCGCACGGCCAGCCCGCGGTGCGGCTCGGCCTGTCGCTCGTGCGCGGCCTCGGCGAGGCTGCCGCGCGGCGCATCGAGGCCGCGCGCGCGGCCGGCCCGTTCGAGAACGTCGATGCGCTCGCGCGCCGCGCGCAGCTCGAACGGCGCGATCTCGAAGCGCTCGCCGCCGCGAACGCGCTCGCGACGCTCGCCGGCCATCGGCGCGATGCATTGTGGCAGGCCGTCGCCGCGGCACCGGAGCGCGACCTGCTCGCCGCCGCGCCGATCGACGAAACGGAGCAGCCGGTGCTCGGCGCGCCGTCGGAAGCCGACGACATCCTCGCCGACTATCACACCACCGGCCTCACGCTGAACCGCCACCCGGTCGCGCTGCTGCGGCCCGCGTTGCGCGCGCAGCGACTGTCGTCCGCGGCCGAGTTGCGCGACCGTCCCGACGGCCGGCTCGCGCGTGCGTGCGGGCTCGTGATCGCGCGGCAGATGCCGGGCACCGCGAAGGGCGTGATGTTCATGACGCTCGAGGACGAGACGGGCTGCGTGAACGTGATCGTGCGGCCCGAGCTGCTCGCGCGGCAGCGCCGCGAAACGCTCGATTCGCGACTGCTCGCGGCGTCGGGCGTGTGGCAGGTCGTCAGCGACGTGAGGCATCTCGTCGCGCAGCATTTCGAGGATCTGACGCCACTGCTCGGCGGCCTGCGCACGTCGAGCCGCGAGTTCCACTGACGCTGTGCGCCGGCATGCCGCCCGCGTGCCGCCGCCGGATGCATACCAGTCGGCCGAACTGGTTCTATTCCGGTATCGTTTTCGGCTTCCCAAGCCTGGTAAATCCGGCCCGGGAACTGTCCCCTTGCATACCAATCCGGGTAAATCCCTATCCCGCATCGCATTGTAAACAAAGGCTTTCCGGCAACTAAAACGCTTGTCGGGCAAGGCTCTCGGCGATTTTCATGCCGCTAATACCAGTTCGTTGACTGGTATTATGGTGGTTATATAATGCGTTCACTTTCGACGGTCCGAGATCGTCGTCCGACACCCGGAGGCACATGGAAACCGGCTGGTCCGAACTGGCGCCCGATCCCCTCGACGACACGCCGCTGTATCTGCAGCTCGCCCGCAACCTGGCGAGCGCGATTCACGCCGGCGCGTGGCGGGCCGGCGAGGCGCTGCCGTCGGAGCGGCTGCTGTCGGGGTCGGTCGGCGTGTCGCGGATCACGGCCCGCCGTGCGCTCGCGCTGCTGGTCGAGCAGGGGCTGATCAAGCGGGCGCGCGGGGCGGGCAGCTTCATCACGCCGCGCGTTGCCGATCCGCTGTCGCGTCTCGTCGGCTTCACCGCGAAGATGCGGCAGCGCGGTTTCGTGCCCGATTCGGTGTGGCTGTCGCGCACGCTGCGCACCGCGAGCCGCGACGAGATCACGCGTCTCGGCCTCGCGCCGGGCGCGACGGTCGCGCGGCTCGAGCGGCTGCGCCGCGCGGACGGCATCGTGATGGCCGTCGAGCATTCGACGCTGCCGGCCGCCGTGGTGCCCGATCCGCAGGCGCTCGGCGCGTCGCTGTACGAATACCTCGACGCACGCGGGATGACCGTCGTGCGCGCGCTGCAGCACTTTCGCGCGGCGAACGCGACGCACGAGATCGCGAAGTGGATGTCAGTGAAGCCGGGCTCGGCCCTGCTCGTGATCACGCGCATCGGCTACGGTGTCGACCAGCGCGCGATCGAAGTGTCCGAAACGTATTGCCGCGACGACTATTACGACTTCGTCGCCGAACTGAAACGCTGACGCGCGAGACTGCCCGTGCGCCACGCGCGGCGGAGCGCAACGAAGCACAACGGATTTGCAAATCGCGACGCGGATGTCCGCGTCACCAGATCATCAAGAGAAACGTCATGCTGACTGGAAACATCCTCACCCCCGACGGCTGGATTCTCGGCTCGCTCGACAGCGAGAACGGCCGCATCACCACGCTCGACGGCACGCCCGCCGATCCCGCGAAGAACGACGCGCCGTACATCCTGCCCGGCTTCATCGACCTGCACGTGCACGGCGGCGGCGGCGCCGACGTGATGGAAGGCGGCGACGCGATCGAGACGATCGCGCGCACGCACGCGCAGTTCGGCACGACGAGCCTGCTCGCGACGACGATGACCGCGCCGCGCGACGAACTGATGCAGGTCGTCGCGAATCTCGGCACCGTCGCGCGCACCCGCACGCCCGGCGGCGCGCGCGTGCTCGGCGTGCATCTCGAAGGGCCGTACATCAACCCCGGCAAGCTCGGCGCGCAGCCGGACGCGGCCGTGTCGGCCGTGCTCGACGAAGTGCTGAAGTACCTGTCGATCGCGCCGATCCGGGTCGTCACGCTCGCGCCGGAAATCGCCGGTCACATCGAGATCATCGGCGAGATGGCCGCGCGCGGCGTGCGCGTGCAGCTCGGCCACTCGCTCGCGACCTACGACGACGCCGTCGCCGCGCTCAAGCACGGCGCATGCGGCTTCACGCACCTGTTCAACGCGATGTCGCCGCTGCATCACCGCAACCCGGGCCTCGTCGGCGCCGCACTCGCGCATGCCGAATACGCGGAAATCATCCCCGACCTGCTGCACGTGCATCCGGGCGCGATTCGTGCGGCGTTGCGCGCGATCCCGCGCCTGTACGTCGTGACCGACAGCACGTCCGCCACCGGCATGCCCGACGGCGAATACCGGCTCGGCAGCCAGCACGTGACCAAGTGCCTCGGCGGCGTGCGGCTCGCCGACGGCACGCTCGCCGGCAGCACGCTGACGATGGACCAGGCGCTGCGCAACCTCGTGTCGCTCGGCCTGCCGATCGCCGACGTGTCGAACCGGATGTCGCGCTATGCGGCCGACTACCTCGGCGTCACCGATCGCGGCCGCCTCGAGCGAGGCGCATGGGCCGACCTCGCCGTGTTCGATCGCGACCTGAACCTCACCGCGACCTACGTCGAAGGAGAATCGATTGTCGAATATGCTTAAGGAAGCGCGCGAATCCGCCCAGGTCGTCGCCGCGCAACTCGCCGACACCACGCGCGTCGAAGCGCTCGCCGGCCAACTCCTCGATCACCCGCCGGCCGTCGCGCTGACGGTCGCGCGCGGCAGCTCGGATCACGCCGCCAGCTATTTCGCGAGCCTGACGATGAGCCGCCTCGGCGTGCCCGTCGCGTCGCTGCCGATGTCGGTCGCGACGCTGCAGCAGGCGCCGCTGAAGGTGCAGGACCAGCTCGCGCTGGCATTTTCCCAGTCGGGCAAGAGCCCCGACCTCGTCAACACGATGGCCGCGCTGCGCGAAGCCGGCGCGCGCACCGTCGCCGCCGTCAACGTGCTGCCGTCGCCGCTCGCCGACGCGTGCGAGCATCAGCTGCCGCTGCTGGCCGGCCCCGAACTGTCGGTCGCCGCGACCAAGAGCTACATCGCGATGCTGTCGCTGTCCGCGCAGATCGTCGCGTACTGGCAGCGCGACGCCGCGCTGATCACGGCACTGCGCGGCCTGCCCGACGTGCTCGCGCAGGCGGGCCGGCTCGACTGGTCGCCGGCCGTCGCCGCGCTCGCGGGTATCGAGCGGATGATCGTGATCGGCCGCGGCCTCGGTCTTGCGATCGCGCAGGAAGCCGCGCTGAAACTGAAGGAAACCTCCGGCATCCAGGCCGAGGCGTTCTCGAGCGCCGAAGTCCGTCACGGCCCGATGGAGCTGATCGACCGCGACTATCCGCTGCTCGTGTTCGTGCCGCCGGGCCCGGAGCAGGCCGGGCTGCTGCAGCTCGCGCAGGACATGCGCGCACGCGGCGCGGCCGTGCTGCTCGCGGCGCCCGCCGGCACGCCCGGTGCGACCTTGCCGCTCGCGCAGTCCGCCCATTCGGCGCTCGACCCGATCGCCGCCATTCTTTCGTTCTACGTGATGGCGGCGGATCTCGCCGTCGCGCGCGGCCGCAATCCCGACACGCCGCGCCACCTGAACAAAGTCACCGAAACGCACTGATAGCCGAGACAGCCGATGAGACGCGCCGAGGAGTCCCAGTTGAAGAGTTCCACCCATGATCAGATCGTCCTGCTTGCCCCGCTGACCGGGCCGATCGTCGCGCTGGCCGACGTGCCCGATCCGGTGTTCTCCGGCGGGATGTTCGGCGACGGCATCGGCATCGATCCGCTCGCGGGCCGGCTCGTCGCGCCGTGTGCCGGCATCGTGTCGCATCTCGCGCGCACCGGCCATGCGGTGACGATCACGACGCCGCAAGGCGCGGAAGTGCTGCTGCACATCGGCATCGACACCGTCGAGCTGAACGGGCAGGGCTTTACCGCGCGCGTCGAAGCCGGCGCGCGTGTCGCGGCGGGCGACCTGTTGATCGAGTTCGACCAGGACGCGGTCGCGCGCAGCGCGCATTCGCTGGTTTCGGTGATCGCGATCGCGAACTCCGACGCGTTCGACGTCGTCGAGCGCGCGAGCGGTTTCGCGACGGCCGGCGAGACGCCGCTGCTGACGCTGCGCGGCAAGGGCGAAGCCGCCGCGCAGGCGGCGCAGGCCGGCGCGGCGGCGATGAACGAAGTGCGCCGCGCGGTCGTGCTGACGCAGCCCGGCGGCCTGCATGCGCGCCCGGCCGCGCGGGCGCGCGAAGCCGCGCGCGGGCTCGACGCACATGTCGACGTGCTTTTCGACGGCCGCAAGGCGCCGATCGCAAGCGTGGTCGGCCTGCTCGGCCTCGGCGCCGGCGAAGGCGCGACGATCGAACTGGTCGGCCGCGGGGCGCACGCGCGGGAAGCCGTCGACGCGGTCGAGCGTGAGTTGCTGCGCGAAGCGCACGGCGAGGTCGAGGAACGGCCGGCGCGGCTCAAGTCGCCCGCACCGCAGCCGATCGTGCGCAACACCGGCGCAACACTCGATCCGAACACGCTCGCGGGCGTGTGCGCGGCGCCCGGCATCGCGGTCGGCACGCTGGTGCGTCTCGACGATGCGGACATCGTGCCGCCCGAACAGGCGACCGGCACGCCCGCGTCGGAAAGCCGCCGGCTCGACCAGGCGCTGACGACGGTCGATGCCGAACTCGACGAAACGGTGCGCAACGCATCGGCGCGCGGCGCGGTCGGCGAGGCGGGAATCTTCGCGGTGCATCGCGTGCTGCTCGAGGACCCGACGCTGGTCGACGCGGCGCGCGACCAGATCAGCCTCGGCAAGAGCGCGGGCTTCGCGTGGCGCGCGACGATCCGCGCGCAGATCGATACGCTGTCGAAGCTCGACGACGCACTGCTCGCCGAGCGCGCGGCGGACCTCCGCGACATCGAGAAGCGCGTGCTGCGCGCGCTCGGCCACACGAGCGGCGCGACGCGCACGCTGCCCGACGAGGCCGTGCTCGCCGCCGAGGAATTCACGCCGTCGGACCTGTCGTCGCTCGATCGCCAGCGCGTGACCGCGCTCGTGATGGCGCGCGGCGGCGCGACGTCGCATGCGGCGATCATCGCGCGCCAACTCGGCATTCCAGCGCTCGTCGCGGTCGGCGACGCGCTGTACGCGATTCCGGACGGCACGCAGGTCGTCGTCGATGCGAGCGCGGGCCGTCTCGAACACGCGCCGACCGCGCTCGACGTCGAACGCGCGCGCCACGAACGCCAGCGCCTGGACGGCGTGCGCGAAGCGAACCGGCAACTGGCCGGCGCCGCCGCCGCGACCACCGACGGCCGCGCGATCGAGGTCGCCGCGAACATCGCGACGCTCGACGACGCGAACACCGCGGTCGACAACGGCGCGGATGCGGTCGGCCTGCTGCGCACCGAGCTGATGTTCATCCACCGTCAGGCCGCGCCGAGCGTCGTCGAACACCAGCAGAGCTACCAGTCGATCGTCGACGCGCTGCAGGGCCGCACCGCGATCATCCGCACGCTCGACGTCGGCGCCGACAAGGAAGTCGACTACCTGACGCTGCCGCCCGAACCGAATCCGGCGCTCGGCCTGCGCGGCATTCGCCTCGCGCAGGTGCGCCCCGACCTGCTCGACGATCAGCTGCAGGGCCTGCTCGCGGTGAAGCCGTTCGGCGCGGTGCGGATCCTGCTGCCGATGGTGACCGATGCGGGCGAGCTCGTGCGGCTGCGCGCGCGTATCGACGAATTCGCGCGTGCGCAGGGCCGCACCGAGCCGATCGAAGTCGGCGTGATGATCGAGGTGCCGTCGGCGGCGCTGCTCGCCGACCAGCTCGCGCAGCACGCGGATTTCCTGTCGATCGGCACCAACGACCTGACGCAATACACGCTCGCGATGGACCGCTGCCAGGCCGATCTCGCCGCGCAATCCGACGGCCTGCATCCGGCCGTGCTGCGCCTGATCGACATCGCGGTGCGTGGCGCGGCGAAGCACGGCAAGTGGGTGGGCGTGTGCGGCGCGCTCGGCGGCGATCCGCTCGCGGTGCCGATCCTCGTCGGCCTCGGCGTGACCGAACTGTCGGTCGATCCGGTGTCGGTGCCGGGCATCAAGGCGCGCGTGCGCCGTCTCGATTACCAGCTGTGTCGCCAGCGTGCGCAGGATCTGCTCGCACTCGACTCGGCACAGGCGGTAAGGGCAGCAAGCCGCGAGGTCTGGCCGCTCGACTGAACGTCGACGGCGGGCGCGCGAGCGTTTCACCACGCAAGCAATTAGGTCAACGACGATTAATGACGAGACATGGATTGGAGGACTGAATGGACGGGAATCCGTTTCTGAAGATACAGGGCCTGGGTCGAGCGCTGATGCTGCCGATCGCGGTGTTGCCGGTCGCCGGCATCCTGCTGCGGCTCGGACAGCCGGACGTGTTAAACATCAAGATGATCGCCGACGCCGGCGGCGCGATCTTCGACAACCTGCCGCTGCTGTTCGCGATCGGCGTGGCGGTCGGTTTCGCGAAGGACAACAACGGCGTGGCGGCGCTCGCGGGCGCGATCGGTTACCTGATCGAAACCGCGATCATGAAGGATATCGATCCCAAGCTGAACATGGGCGTGCTGTCCGGGATCATCGCGGGCGTGGTCGCGGGCTTGCTGTACAACCGCTACAAGGACATCAAGCTGCCGGACTACCTCGCGTTCTTCGGCGGCAAGCGGTTCGTGCCGATCATCACGGGGTTGGTGTGCGTGGTGCTCGGCATCGCGTTCGGGTACGTGTGGCAGCCGATCCAGCATGCGATCGACGCGGCCGGCCAGTGGCTGACGACGGCGGGCGCGATCGGTGCGTTCGTGTTCGGCTTCCTGAACCGCCTGTTGCTCGTCACGGGCCTGCACCACATCATCAACTCGCTCGCGTGGTTCGTGTTCGGCAACTTCACGCCGCCGGCCGGCGGCGAGCTCGTGCACGGCGACCTGCACCGCTTCTTCGCGGGCGATCCGACCGCGGGCACCTTCATGGCCGGCTTCTTCCCGATCATGATGTTCGGCCTGCCGGCCGCGTGTCTCGCGATGCTGCATGAAGCGCCGAAGGAGCGCCGCGCGATGGTCGGCGGCCTGCTGTTCTCGATGGCGCTCACGTCGTTCCTGACCGGGGTGACCGAGCCGATCGAATTCAGCTTCATGTTCCTCGCACCGGTGCTGTACGTGATCCACGCGGTGCTCACGGGGCTGTCGCTCGCGGTCTGCCAGATCCTCGGCGTGAAGCTCGGCTTCACGTTCTCGGCCGGCGCGATCGACTACGTGCTGAACTACGGGCTGTCGACGAAGGGCTGGATCGCGGTGCCGCTCGGTATCGCATACGGCGTCGCGTATTACGGACTGTTCCGCTTCTTCATCCGCAAGTTCAACATGGCGACGCCGGGCCGCGAGCCGGCCTCGGCCGATGCGGCGGCCGAGTCGTACGCATCGGGCGGCTTCGTCGCGCCGGCGGCCGGCGCCGCCGCGGCAGCACCGCGTGCGCAGCGCTACATCGCCGCGCTCGGCGGTGCAGGCAACCTGACGGTCGTCGACGCATGCACGACGCGCCTGCGCCTGACCGTCGTCGATCCGGAGAAGGTGTCGGAGCCGGAACTGAAGTCGATCGGCGCGCGCGGCGTGCTCAAGCGCGGCGGCAACAGCGTGCAGGTGATCATCGGGCCCGAGGCCGACATCATTGCCGACGAGATGCGCTCGGCGATCGGCAGCGGCGCGACCGGCGCCGCCGTGACGACCACGGCCACGGCCGCTGCGGCTCAGCCGGTCACGGGCGCGGCCGCCGGTCCGCTCGATCCCGATCCGCTGCGCTGGCTCGCGGTGTTCGGCGGGGCGACCAACGTCGCTTCGCTCGACGCGATCGCGACCACGCGCCTGCGCGTCGTCGTGCGTGACGCATCGGCGGTCGATCGCGATCGACTCGGCGCGCTCGACGTCGCATGGGTGTCGCCGGACACGTTCCACATCGTCTGCGGCAACGCGGCGGCACGCTACGCGGAACAGCTCGGCGCGCGCCTGACGTCGACGGGCGGCGGGGCGGCGCCGCAACCGGCCTGATCCGGCACGATGCGATGAGGTGGGCCCGATCCGCGTGGCGGGTTCGGGCCGCCGGTCGGTAAAACGAAAACGGCTTGCGATACGTCGCAAGCCGTTTTGCTTTGGCGGGGCGTGGGCGCGATGCAATCGTCCGCATCGCGCACCGCTTGCGCGGATCTGCAACCGCTCAATCGTTCACGGGTTCGTCAGCGTGAAGGTCGGCTTCCGGTAGCCGATGCCGGCCCGGTCGAGCTTCGGCAATTCGCGCTGCGTGAGCAGCGTCGCGAAGCCGGCCCAGTCGCGCTGCAGCGCGGCCAGGTCGACGTGATGCGTGTCGCCGCGCTTGAAGCGCACGCCGGCCGCATACGGCAGCTCCCAGTCGGCCCGGTGCCACGCGCGTTCGGCGAGCGCGAGCAGCCGCGGATAGGCCATGTATTCGAGGAACGTGTCGTTGCGCATCACCTCGCCCCACGCCTGCCCCTGCATGCCTTCGATGCGCGGCGCGGGGCCGGTGCCCGTCACCTCGAACGCGTTGCCGTCACGATCGCCCATCACTTCGGCGTTCTGCGGCAGGTTCTCGGGCGCGAACGAGAACACCTTGTACTCGTCCGTCGCGTGTGAGCCCCAGTAATAGCCGCGCTCGCGCGGGTTGAGCGTGTACGGGAAGTCGAAGTACAGGTAGTCGGGCAGCGCGAGCACCGTCAGGTAACCCTTGCCGCTCAGGTCGCGTGCGCTGTCCGACGCGCCCCAGAAGATCGTGTCCCACAGCGACACCATCACGTGGCGCGTGCTGAAGTCCTGCGGCCCGTTCGCATGCTTGATGCCGTCCTGCCACGCGGCCATCGTGTCGATCCCGTTCGCGTCGACCGCCGCGCTCACCTGTTTCGCGAAACGCGTCGGCAGCTCGTCGATCGACTTGATCTCGCCGCGCTGGAGCAGCGCCGTGCACGCGGGCGAACGCGCCCACGGCTTGTCCTGCGCGGCGACATCGATGCGCCCCTTGTTCGGGTCGGTGCCGTTCAGCGGCTGGAAGCCCCCGCCGAGGAAGATGTTCTTCGCCTCGTCGCCGCCGTAGTGCCAGGTGTGCAGCGGCGCTTGCGCGTCCGCATGCATCGCCGCGATCTCGCGGATCACCTTCGACGCGAAATTGAGCGCGCCCGGCACGCACGGATTCAGGTCGCTGCGCCGATCGTAGAACTGCACCGTCGTCAGGTTCGTCGTGTCCTGCGGATCGAGCAGCCGGTACGCGTTCGCTTCCTGCTCGCGGCCGGCCGCGTGCAGCCGCCGGTAGCGTGCCTCCATCGTCACGACGGCCGCGCGCGCATGCGCGGGCATGTCGATCTCGGGGATGATTCTGACGAAGCGGGCAGCCGCGTAGCGCACGAGCGCCACGTAGTCGTCGCGCGTCAGGTAGCCGCCGCCCGAGCGGTTGTCGGGGCCCGAGCCGAGTTGCGGCAGCAGGCAGCGCGTCTCGCTCGGGTCGTGACAGCGGCGCGAACCGATATCGGTCAGCTCCGGCAGGCCGGGAATCTCGATGCGCCAGCCTTCGTCGTCGGACAGATGCAGGTGCAGGCGGTTGAGCTTGTACGCGCTCATCTGGTCGATCAGGCGGCGCAGCGTCGCCGGGTGCTTGAAGTTGCGCGCGAGGTCGACGTGCATCCCGCGATGCGTGAAGCGCGGTGCATCCTCGACGAGCATCGCCGGGATCGGGCCACCGCCGGCGGGCGCGAGCGAGTAGAGCGTCTGCACGCCGTAGTAGAGGCCCGCGCGATCGTAGCCTTCGATCAGCACGCCGCGCGGCCCGATCGCGAGCCGGTAGCCGCCCGGCACCGCAATGTCGGCCGGCAGCCGGCGCGGTGCGACGGCACCACGGACCGGCACGCGCGCGCCGTCGAGCCCGAGTGTCGTCGCACGTTCGCGCAGCGCCGCGATTTGCCCATCCGGCAGGTCCGGCAGCGCGAGCTCGACGCCGCGCAGGTCGAGCGTGCCGGGCAGCGGCTGGTCGCGTTTCACGCTCGGCAGGGCGCGGCTCGCGTCGGGGCGTGCCGCCACGGGCGGCGCGTTGCCGGTCGAATTGTTTTGCGCGTCGGCCGGCAGCGATTCGACATAGCGGAGCTCGTCGTCGGTGTCGTTGTAGCGGAGCACGGCGGGCGGTGCGCCGTCGACAACGACATACGGGCGCGGAATCACGTCGCTGTAGCGCAGCAGCCAGTATTCGGCGACGAACGGCAGTTCGATGCGTTCGCCGGGCGCGAGCCGCACCGAGCCCGGCTGCGGCGTCAGCTCGTACAGGTCGCCGGTGAGCCGCCGCAGCGCGAAGCCCGGACGATCGATCCGCAGCAGCCGCCGGATGCTGTGCAGGTACAGCTTCCAGCCGCCGTCGGCGATCGTCTGGTGGCCGCGGTTCTGCAGGATCAGGCGGCCGGTCGCGCAGGCCGCGCCGTCGGCGCCGAGATCGGCGCACGGCACGCCGGCCGCGGCCGCGTGGTTGTTGTCAACGGCGACGCGCAGCGCGAGGCCGTTCGACAGAAGCGTCGCGAGACTGGCCGCTTGCGCGGCCGGTTGTGCGATGCCGGCAGCCGCGACGGCGGCGGTCGGCGTCGGCTGCGCGCCGATCGCGACAGGCGGCAGCGCCGCGATCAACAGGGCGGCAACGAAGGATGGCAAGGTCTGCTTCATTCGAACTCCTGAGAAAAAAGTGGGCGTGGCGGCGTCGTTGGGGGCGACGTCGCCGCGATCGGGTCTTTCAATGGAGCTGCGGGAGATACCCGCGCACGGGGCGATGCGGCCGCACCGCGCGCATTCGGCACGCGGGGGCGTGCGTTACGGAACGGGAGGCGGGCACCCGTGCCGATCGGATCCGCGGGGTGGCGGATGCGTGCTCATTGGCGGCGCACGGCAATCGCCGCGGCAACGATGCGATCGCGGCGGAGTGGGTTCGACCGGCCGCGCACGATCGCAACGGCGGCCGCTGCCGCATACGCATGGCAACTCGGCGCGCGGGCGCGCGCCGGACACGGGATTCGCATGTCTCCCCCACCAGATGGATTCGGCCTGTCGGCGGCCGTGTCCAATGATCTTATGAAACCTTTGATTGGTATTCAAGTGGTATCAATCTGGCGCTAAATTGGCATCGGGGAATCGCGGGGCCGCCGATGGTACGGACGAAAAAAAACCTCGCGTGACGCGAGGTTCGTTCCGGACGGGAGGGGCGGTGCGAGCCGCCTTCCCGCGTGCGATCAGCCGCGGCGTGCGCGCACCGGCGCTTCCTGCGGCTTCTGCCGCGCTTCGAGCCACATCGCGTTGACGATGCCGAACGACAGCGCGACGCCGATACCGAGAATCCAGCTGAAATACTACATGATCCGACTCCTTGCGAAACGGTGGGCAGGGGCGCGTGCGCGCCCCGGCCGGGTTCAATACATCGAGTGCTTGTTCTCTTCGAGCGACTGATGCGTGACCTTGCCGCGCATCACGCGGTACACCCAGCTCGTGTAGAGCAGGACGATCGGCAGGAACACGATCACCGCGAACAGCATCACCTGCAGCGTCATGTGGCTCGACGTCGAGTCCCACACGGTCAGGCTGCTGCGCGGGTCGAGCGACGACGGCATGATGAACGGGAACATCGAGAAGCCCGCGGTCAGGATCACGCCGGTGATCATCAGGCCGGTGCAGAAGAACGCCGTCTTTTCCTGCTTCGAGCCGGCGAGCAGCAGCGCGAGCAGGCCGCCCGCGATCCCGACGACGGGTGCCGCGATCATCCACGGATACTCGCCGTAATTCGCGAGCCACAGGCCCGAGCCGGCGGCGACGTCCTTGAGCAGCGGGTTCGCGACCGTATCGGTCGGCGCGGCGTGCGTGATGTGGAAGCCGCCGATGGTCGACGCGATCAGCACGCCGGCCAGCACGAACAGCACGACCGCGAGGAGCGCCGACACGCGCAGCGCGATCGACGCGCGGCGTGCGATCACGCCGTCGGTCTTCATCTTGATGAACGCGGCGCCGTGCGCGACGAGCATCGTGAGGCTGACGAGCCCGCAGAGCAGCGCGAACGGGTTCAGCAACGCCCAGAAGCCGCCGTAGTAGGTCACGCGCAGGTCGCTGTCGAACTTGAACGGCACGCCCTGCAGCAGGTTGCCGAACGCGACGCCGAACACCAGCGCCGGCACGAAGCCGCCGACGAACAGGCCCCAGTCCCAGCCGGCGCGCCAGCGCGGGTCGGGCCGCTTGCTGCGATAGTCGAATCCGACCGGCCGGAAGAACAGCGCGAACAGCACGAGCAGCATCGCGAAGTAGAAGCCGGAGAACGACGCGGCATAGACGAGCGGCCAGGCGGCGAACATCGCGCCGCCGGCCGTGATCAGCCACACCTGGTTGCCTTCCCACGTCGCGCCGACCGTGTTGACGATGATGCGGCGTTCCTCGTCGGTCTTGCCGAGGAACGGCAGCAGCGCGGTCGCGCCCATGTCGAAGCCGTCGGTGACGGCGAAGCCGATCAGCAGCACGCCGACGAGCAGCCACCAGATCAGCTTGAGAGTTGCATAGTCCATAGCGATTCCTTGTTCGGTTTCAGGTGCGCGCTCAGGCCGACGCGTGCTCGCCGGCGGCCGCCAGCTCGTGGTGATAGCGGCCGGTATGCAGCGAGGACGGGCCGAGACGCGCGTACTTGAACATCAGCTTGATCTCGATGACGAACAGTGCCGTGTAGAACGCGATGAAACCGGCGAGGCTCAGGTACAGGTCCGTCGACGTCAGGCTGGACGCGGACAGATGCGTCGGCAGGATGCCCGCGATCGTCCACGGCTGGCGGCCGAGCTCGGCGACGACCCAGCCGAATTCCGCGGCGAGCCACGGCAGCGGGATCGCCCACACTGCATAGCGCAGGAACCAGCGACGGTTGTCCTGCAGCAACTGCCGGCGCGCGCAGAACCAGAACGCGGCGACGAAGGTCGCGAGGAACAGGAAGCCGAGGAACACCATGATCCGGAACGAGAAGAACACGGGCGCGACCGGCGGGATTGTCTTCTTCGCGGCGGCCTTGATCTGCTCCGGCGTCGCATCGACCACGTTCGGCGTGAACTGCTTGAGCATCAGCCCGTAGCCGAGATACTGCTTGTGCTGATCGAACAGCGCGCGGGTCGCGTCGCTCTTGTCGCCTTCCTTGATCTTCTGCAAGGCGCCGTACGCGACCATCCCGCTCTGGATGTGTTCCTCGCTGTGCTTCGCGAGCTCGCGCAGGCCGATCACCGGTTCGTCGATCGAGCGTGTCGCGATCAGGCCGAGCGCGTACGGGATCTTGATCGCGTAGTCGGTGCGCTCTTCCTTCTGGTTCGGGATGCCGATCAGCGTGAACGATGCGGGTGCCGGCTGGGTTTCCCATTCCGATTCGATCGCGGCGAGCTTCATCTTCTGCACTTCGCCGGTCGTGTAGCCCGATTCGTCGCCGAGCACGATCACGCAGAGCGTCGACGCGAGACCGAAGCCTGCCGCGACCGCGAACGAGCGCAGCGCGAAGTCGGTGTCGCGCTTCTTCAGCAGATACCACGACGAGATGCCGAGCACGAACATCGCGGCCGTCACGTAGCCGGCCGACACGGTGTGCACGAACTTCACCTGGGCGACCGGGTTGAACAGCACGTCGAACAGGTTCGTCAGCTCCATGCGCATCGTCTGATAGTTGAACTCGGCGCCGACCGGATTGTTCATCCAGCCGTTCGCGACGAGGATCCAGAGCGCGGACAGGTTCGAACCCAGCGCGACGAGGAACGTGACCAGCAGGTGCTTGACCTTCGACAGGCGGTTCCAGCCGAAGAAGAACAGGCCGACGAACGTCGATTCGAGGAAGAACGCCATCAGGCCTTCGACCGCGAGCGGCACGCCGAAGATGTCGCCGACGTAGTGCGAGTAGTACGACCAGTTCGTGCCGAACTGGAATTCGAGCGTGATGCCGGTCGTCACGCCCATCGCGAAGTTGATCCCGAACAACTTGCCCCAGAACTGGGTCATGTCCTTATAGACCTGTTTGCCGGTCATCACGTAGACGGCTTCCATGATGACGAGCAGCCAGGACAGGCCGAGCGTCAGCGGCACGAACAGGAAGTGGTAGAGCGCCGTGATGCCGAACTGCAGACGCGACAGATCGACGACTTCGCTACTTATCATGGTGGTCTCCCTCGGTAGATGCAGGCGCCGGCACCGAGAGCAGCTTCTCGGCGACGACGGCAGGCGGCAGCGACATGTGCTTGGCCTGCGGATGATTGAAGAATGCGTATTTGAGCGACATCAGGAGGATCAGCTTGACGATCACCACCAGCGTGATGTCGCGCATGAGGGTCGGCCCGCGCGCCCACGCGGCGATGCGTGCGCGCCAGCCGAGCGTGCCGGCGGCCTGCGGGGGAGGCGGCGCAGGCTCTTTATTGATCGAGATCAAGGCGATTATCCTGAATCGATTTACGTGGGTTTTGGGGCGACTCTACGTCGGATTTATGACGGCAGTTAAGCTGTTTTAATCCTTTTAAGCCGACATGCCAATTTTAAAATGCCGGCTTTCCGATGCCGAGTGTTGCGCTGCGGCAGACCGTCGCGAAGCACGTGTCGAGACTTGATGCAGATCAAGGTTATGCGGAAGGGGGCGGAATTCGCTCGATACCCGATCAATAAGGTCGATTAATACGGGGTGATCGAGGCCAAAACATAGACGAAAAAAAACCGCTGCCGGGTGGGCAGCGGTTTTGGGTAAAGCGCTCTAAATCGCGGAGTTACGCGTATTCGGCGAGTGCCGTGCGCATCTTCTTCATGGCGCTCGCTTCGATCTGGCGGATGCGTTCCGCCGATACGCCGAACTCGGCCGCGAGATCGTGCAGCGTCGAGCCGCCCGAGCCGTCGTCGTCGACGTTCAGCCAGCGCGCCTCGATGATCCGGCGGCTGCGCGCGTCGAGTGCCTCGAGCGCCTGCGCGATGCCGTCCGTCTGCAGCATGTCGCGCTGACGCGCGGCGAGCACGGCGGTCGGCTCGTTGTGCGAATCGGCCAGATAGGCGATCGGTGCGTACGACTCCTCGCCGTCTTCCACTTGGCCCTCGAGCGCGATGTCGCCGCCCGACAGACGCGTCTCCATCTCGGTCACGTCTTCGCGCTTGACGTTGAGCTCCTGCGCGAGGCCGTCGATTTCCTCGGGCGTCATCGCCTGCATGCTCTTCTTGTGGCTGCGCAGGTTGAAGAACAGCTTGCGCTGGGCCTTCGTCGTCGCGACCTTCACCATCCGCCAGTTGCGCAGGATGTACTCATGGATCTCGGCCTTGATCCAGTGGATCGCATACGACACCAGGCGCACGTTTTGCGCCGGGTCGAAACGTTTCACAGCCTTCATCAGGCCGATGTTGCCTTCCTGGATCAGGTCGCCGTGCGGCAGGCCGTAGCCGAGGTAATTGCGCGCGATCGACACGACGAGCCGCAGGTGCGACAGCACGAGGCGGCGTGCCGAGTCGAGGTTGTTGTCTTCGCGGAATTCGGTCGCGTACTGGCGTTCCTCTTCGGCGGTCAGGAGCGGGATCCGGTTGACGGCCTGGATGTACGCGTCGATGTTGCCGAGCTGGCCCGACAACATCGATTGAGTCGCGAGCGCCAGCGAGCCTGCCGATTCGGCCTTGGCCGGCGTCGGGCTCAGGGTGTTCGGAAGGGTCAGGGCGTGGCTCACTAAAAACTCCTTTGGAATCAGGGACAAACCCCTGGTCTCGGATGAGATTCCGGGGCCCATCTTAGCACTCCCGTAATCCGAGTGCTAATTACTTAGAGGGGGTGCGGGCATCCAAGTTCCCGGTTCTCTATCGAACTTGTCGAGTCGATAGTCTAATTTGCGACCGGACTGGCCGGTGGAAGTTCCGTAAGTTGTTGTTTCTGATAGTAATCAGTAGACGGTTTCGATTTTTGTAGTTTTGGAAGCAAACAATTTCGCTTCGTGATGCCGATTCGAAAAGTCCTTTACCATACCATTCAGTTCGCTCGGGCCCGGCCGCTGCGGCAAGGCTCCATTCAACCCACGAAGTTGGAGTGTCTGATGAACAATAAGAAGAATTGCCGGCCCCGTAGTCGGCTTGCGCTGCATGCGCTGCTGGCGGCGTCGCTGCTGGGCGGATCGGGTGCCGCGTTCGCGGATCGATGGGGAATCCAGGCGGGCGGCGGATTTTCCGATCGCCACGGGATCGACAAGGCCGATCTCGGCGTCGTGTGGGATCCGGGCTGGAACTGGTGGGAAATCGGCGGCTGGCACTTCGCGTTCGTGATGGAAGGCCACGCCGGCTACTGGCACACGGGAGGCAATGTTCACGGCAGCATCGGCGAATTCGGTGCGACGCCGATGTTCCGCTTCATCAAGAGCGCGGGCCAGGTGCGGCCGTTCATCGAGGCCGGCGCCGGCATCCGCTTCCTGACGTCCCCGACGATCTCCAACAAACTGTCGCTGGCGACGTCGTTCCAGTTCGTGGACGTCGTCGGCGTCGGCGCGCAGTTCGGAGAACGGCAACAGTATCAGCTCGGCTACCGTTTTCAACATGTGTCTAACGCGGGTATCAAAGAGCCGAATCCTGGTATAAATTTCCACCAGTTCTACGTGCAGTACAACTTCTGATCCGCACGCCCGCGCACGGCGGGCGCGTTGCCGAGGAGTCAGGCGATGGCGAAGGTGGTCGATGCGATTCGCGCGCTCGAGCGCGATCGGTTCCGGGCGATGGTCGACGGGGACGGCGAGGCGCTCGAGGCGCAATTGTCGGACAAGGTGTTCTTCGTGCACACCAACGGCAAACGCGAAACCAAGCAGCAGTTCATCGACGCCATCGTCGCCGGCCGCCGCCGCTATCGTCAGATCGAAATCCAGTCGCAGGACCTGCTGCCCGTCGGCGACGCAACCTGCGTCGTCACCGGGCGCGCACTGATCGAGATGGAAACGAACAACGGCGGGCTGGTGTTTCCGATCGCCTATACCGCCGTCCATACCCATGAGCAGGGGCAGTGGCGCCTGCTGGCGTGGCAGGCGACGCGGTGCGCGACCGAGACATGAGCGCGCGTGGCGCTCCTTTTCGTGTCCCGACCGAGGCGGCCTTCTGGGCCGCTTTTCATTGCCCGTGCGACGCGGATTGCGCGGCGCACGGGCGGTCACGCACCGCTCGCTGACGTTCGAACCCTGAAACGAAAATCTGCCGATCAGGCTGCCGCACGGCGGTCGGCGCACTGCCAGGCCGAGCGGTTGATCGCGCTGACGACCGCGTCGAGCGCGGCGCTTGCCGCATCGGCGTGCACGCCGACGCCATGCCGCAGCGGTGCATCGCCGACCCGGCAGCCGACCGATACCGCAATTCGTCCGTCCGTCGTGCGCGCGTGTTCGCACGAGGCGACGTCGATCGTCGCGCCGGCCGCCGTCGCGAAGGCCGCGGCCGTGCGTTGCACGACGTTTTCGGGTGTCGCGCCGGCCGGCGGCGCGCCCGCGATGTCGCGGTTCTGCCAGCGTGCGGCGTCGCCGTGGCGCGCGGCCGGGCCGTCGGTCTCGAAGAATTCGCGGGCGAACAGCGCGCAGATCGCGTCGCCGGTCACTTCCTCGCCGGACGTGTCGGCGAGCGTCTGCACCGCGTGGCTGAATTCGATCTGCACGCGCCGCGTCGGCGTGAAGCCCATCCCGCGTTCGAGCAGGAACGTCGCGCCGCCCTTGCCGGACTGGCTGTTCACGCGAATGACCGCGTCATAGCTGCGACCGAGGTCGGCGGGGTCGATCGGCAGATACGGCACTTCCCACACCGCGTCGGGGCGCTGCTGCGCAAAGCCCTTGCGGATCGCATCCTGGTGCGAGCCCGAGAACGCGGTGAACACGAGGTCGCCCGCGTACGGATGACGCGGATGCACCGGAATCTGGTTGCAGCGCTCGACTACGCGGCGCACCGCGTCGATGTCGGAAAAATCGAGGCCCGGATCGATGCCCTGCGTATAGAGGTTCAGCGCGAGCGTGACGAGATCGACGTTGCCGGTGCGCTCGCCGTTGCCGAACAGGCAGCCTTCGATGCGGTCGGCGCCCGCGAGCAGCGCGAGTTCCGCGGCCGCGACCGCGGTGCCGCGATCGTTGTGCGGATGCACGGACAGCACGATGCTGTCGCGATACGCGAGGTTGCGGTCCATCCACTCGATCTGGTCGGCGAACACGTTCGGGCTCGCGGCTTCGACGGTCGCCGGCAGGTTGACGATCATCTTGTGATCGCGGGTCGGCCGCCACGCCTGCGCGACCGCGTCGCACACTTCGCGCGCGAACGTCAGCTCGGTCATGCTGAAGGTTTCCGGCGAGTACTGGTAGGTCCAGTGCGTGTCGGGGCGGGCCGCCGCGTGTTCCTTGATGAGTCGCGTGCCCTCGACCGCGAGCGCCTTCACGTCGTCCTTCGACATCCCGAACACGATGCGCCGGAACGACGGGCAGATCGCGTTGTACAGGTGCACGATCGCGCGCGGCACGCCTTCGAGCGCATCGAAGGTGCGCGCGATCAGGTCTTCGCGCGACTGCACGAGCACTTCGATCGTCACATCGTCGGGAATGCGCTTGTCGTCGATCAGCTTGCGGACGAAATCGAAGTCGGTTTGCGACGCCGACGGAAAACCGACTTCGATCTCCTTGAAACCGATCGCGACCAGCATGTCGAAGAATTCCAGCTTCTGTTCGATGCTCATCGGCTCGATCAGCGACTGGTTGCCGTCGCGCAGGTCGGTGCTCATCCAGACCGGCGCACGCTCGATGGTGCGGGTCGGCCAGCGGCGGCCATTGATGCGGACGGGCTCGAACGGACGGTACTTGTCTTGCGGGTTGCGCTTCATCTTCTGGACCTCGGGTCTCAAGTCGCGAGCGAAGACGGGCGGCATGGGCGACGGGTGGCGCTGCCTCGCACCGTGGCGCGGCAAACGCGCTGCGGATGCGGATGATCTTCGCGAATCGGCCGACGGATGGACGGACGAATGCTGACGACTTCGGGTTGTAAAAACTGCGAGAAGGGTGCTGCGAGGAACTGCAGGGAGGGACCGTGCGGACAGCACACGGCGCTAAGACAGCCTTAGGCTAGTCGTAGCGATAGCGACCGCGCTAGGCGGCCGGAGGTAATTCGGAGGGTGTTCGGAAAGGAACGCATGGCGACAACTCTATGCCAGGATGCGTGCGCGTGTCAAATGGTCGGTTGAAAGGCCGGTGCGGCGGCGTGCCGGCCCGGGATGCCGGTCACGGTGCGAGCCGGGCGATTCGTACGATCGTCTCGACCTGCCGCGCAAGCGCGTCGGGTACCGGAATTTCGCCGCGCAACACGGCGTCCGTCCACGCGGCCGTGGTTGCCGCGTCGCGCGATTCGGGCAGCGCGACGGGCGGCGCGTCGCTCGACGAGCGCTCGGGCTCGATCATCGTGTCGCATACGCCGTCGTGCAGCCAGTCGACCTGCACCTGACGCCGCGTGTCGGCCACCGCTTCGCCTTCCGTGCCGCGCGCGAGCAGCGCGCCGCCGAGTGCGGCGTCCGGATGATCGCGGAACAGTTGCGCGAGGCTGTCGCGGTACGGCGGATGCGTGTAGTTGACGAGCCGCAACCCGGCCGGCGCGAACGGCTGCAGGATCTTCACGAGCGTGTGCGTCGAGTTGCGCACGCCGAGCACGCCGCGCAGCGACAGCAGACGCGCGATGCGCGGCGCCAGCGCGGCGATGGGCGCGAACGCGACGCGGCGTTCCGCGAGCATGTCCTCGATCGCGTCGTGCGACGTCGATGGCGGGATCGACAGCGCCGAGAAGATCTCCGCGCTCGTCACGCGGCCCGGATCGCGCTCGACACCGTGCACGAGCACCGGCACGCCTTCGCGCGCGAGCAGCAGTGCGAGCAGCGGCACCAGGTTCGGCTGCTTGCGCGCGCCGTTGTAGCTCGGGATCGACACCGGGCGGAACGCGGCGTCCTGCACGTGCACGGGTTCGAACGACGCCTGCGCGGCGGCGAGCATCGCGGCCAGTTCGTCGGCGCTTTCACCCTTCAGACGATAGGCGATCAGGATCGCGCCGAGTTCGAGGTCCGACACGCGCGCGTCGAGCATCGCGCGATAAAGCTCGAACGTGTCTTCGGCGGACAGCGCGCGTGCGCCGTGCGGGCCGCGGCCGATTTCCTTGATGAAGCGGGCGCAAGGGAACGGCGAGGCTGCGGGGTCGAGGGAAGCGGTCATCGGGGCGTGGGGCGGGCGGCTGGCATCGGGCCGCGCGGTGAGCGGTAAGGAATGCCCCGAGTATCGCACGGGCGCGGCTGCGCGCGCCGACGCGGCGCGGCGCGCTAAACTCGGGTTCCCGGCGGTGCCGCGTGCGCCGCGGACGCCGTCGCCGGCCGAATACGAATTCCAGAGAGACATCCCATGAAGCTCTACAGCTATTTCCGCAGTTCCGCGTCGTACCGCGTGCGGATCGCCCTGAACCTGAAGCAGCTGCCGTACGACACGGTTCCCGTGCACATGCTGCGCGACGGCGGCGAGCAATTGAAGGACGCCTACCGCGCGGTGAATCCGGATGCGGTCGTGCCGACGCTGATCGACGGCGATGCCACGCTGCAGCAGTCGCTCGCGATCATCGAATATCTCGAGGAAACGCATCCCGAACCGGCGCTGTTGCCGACGCAGCCGGTCGACCGCGCGTATGTGCGGGCGATCGCGCTGCAGGTGGCGTGCGAGATCCATCCGCTGAACAACCTGCGCGTGCTCAAGTACCTGAAGCACACGCTGAAGGTGTCGGAGGAAGCGAAGAACGACTGGTACCGGCACTGGATCGAGGCGGGTTTCGCATCGCTCGAGACGCGCCTCGCGAACGATCCGCGCACCGGCAAGCTGTGCTTCGGCGACACGCCGACGCTCGCCGATATCTGCATCGTGCCGCAGGTGTTCAACGCGAACCGTTTCTCGATCGACACGACGCGCTTTCCGACGATCCAGCGGATCGCCGATCATGCGTCGACGCTCGACGCGTTCAAGGCCGCCGAGCCCGGCGTGCAGCCCGACGCCGAATGACGTCGCGCGGCTGTCAGCCACCGGCTGACGGCTTCCGGACGCGCATCAAAAAAGGGCGCCCGAAGGCGCCCCGTGCGGTGCGGGCCGGCGACGTTCAGCCGAGCAGCGCGTCCGCGAATTCCACTGCGCTGAACGGCTGCAGATCCTCGACCTTCTCGCCGACGCCGATGAAGTAGACGGGCACCGGGCGCTGCCGTGCGATTGCGGCGAGAATGCCGCCCTTCGCGGTGCCGTCGAGCTTCGTGACGATCAGGCCTGTGAGGCCGAGCGCATCGTCGAATGCCTTCACCTGCGTGAGCGCGTTCTGGCCCGTGTTCGCGTCGATCACGAGCAGCACCTCGTGCGGCGCGCCATCGTGTGCCTTCGAGATCACGCGCTTCACCTTCTTCAGCTCTTCCATCAGGTGCAGCTGCGTCGGCAGGCGGCCGGCCGTGTCGGCCATCATCACGTCGATCCTGCGCGCGCGCGCGGCGCTGACCGCGTCGAAGATCACCGCGGCCGGGTCGCCGCTTTCCTGCTGGACGACCGTCACGTTGTTGCGCTCACCCCAGACCGCCAGTTGTTCGCGCGCGGCTGCGCGGAACGTGTCGCCCGCGGCCAGCAGCACCGACTGGTCGAAGCTCTGCAGGTGCTTCGCGAGCTTGCCGATGCTGGTGGTCTTGCCTGCGCCGTTCACGCCCGTGATCATCATCACGAGCGGCTGCGCGCGGCCGAGCATCAGCGATTTCTCGAGCGGTTTCAGCAGTTCGACGAGCAGGTCGTGCAGCGCGCCCTTCACCTGCTGCGGATCGGTCAGCCGACCCGCGCGCACCTTCTCGCGCAGCGCGCCGAGCAGGTACTCGGTCGCATCGACGCCGGCGTCGGCCATCAGCAGCGCGGCTTCGAGCTCTTCGTACAAGTCCTCGTCGATCTTCGTGTTGACGAACACGCCGGTAATGCTCGAGCCCGTCTTCGCGAGGCCCGACTTCAGGCGCGCGAGCCACGATTTCTTCGCGGAGGCGTCCTGCGTCGGCGGCGGCACGATCTCGACCGCTTCGACGACTTCGTCGCTGCCGTCGTTGGTCGGCGTGACCGTCATCACGACAGCCGGCGCGGCCGGCTGCGGTTGCGCGGGCGCTGGCGGCGCTTCGATCGCCTGGCGCGCGTCGGCGGCGGGCGAGTCGGACGGTTCGTCCGGTTGCGGCGCATCGATCGATTGCGATTCCGCGGAGTCGGGCTCCTGCGTTTTCTTGAACCGTTTGAAGAAGCTGAACATGGTCTGACGTCGGGAAGAGGGCGGGGCGCCGCCAGGGCGGAGCGCCGGAGGGGCCGTCATGCGTGCGCACGGCGGCCGAAACCCTGCATTTTATCAGTGCGGCGGCCCACTCGCGTCAGCCGGTGCCGCCGCTGTGGTAACGTGCGCCTGTTTGGCGGTGCGCCCTCCCGCGCACCCGGTCCCCCCGTCGTCGATATTCCGTATGTCCCGTTCCTCTTCCGGCCGCCCGACGGCCCCCCCTGGTCGCGGCAAGCCGCACACGATCCGCATCATCGGCGGTGACTGGAAGCGCACGCCGCTCGCCGTGCTCGATCTCGACGGCCTGCGGCCGACGCCCGATCGCGTGCGCGAGACGCTGTTCAACTGGCTCGGCCAGGATCTCGAAGGCCGGCGCTGCCTCGACCTGTTCGCGGGCACCGGCGCGCTCGGATTCGAGGCTGCGTCGCGCGGCGCGACGAGCGTCGTGATGGTCGAGCGCCACCCGCGCGCGGCGCAGCAGCTGCGCGCGATCAAGGACAAGCTCGGTGCACGCTCGGTCGAGGTCGCGGAAGCCGACGCGCTGCGGCTCGCTGCCGGGCTGACCCCGGGCGCGTTCGACGTCGTGTTCCTCGATCCGCCGTTCGGTGAGCCGGCCGTGCTCGATCGCTCGATTGCGCTGGCGGCGCCGCTCGTCGCGCCGGATGGCGCGCTGTACGTCGAGACGGGCGCGGAGCTCGACCCGGCCGCGCACGAAGCGCTGGCCGGTTGGCAGGTGGTGAAGCACGGCAAGGCGGGTGCGGTTCACTATCATTTGCTGCGGCGCGAAAATGATGAATAATGCGCGTTCCATACGAGGCGGCGCACCGCAAAGGCGACGCATGCCCATCTCGGCAGTGGCGTGCGCGTCGCACGGCTGCCACCCCGTTTGCGTGATGACAGGAGGAGCGACATGGTAGTCGCCGTGTATCCCGGTACGTTCGATCCGCTGACGCGCGGGCACGAAGACCTCGTGCGGCGTGCGTCGAGCATTTTTGATACGCTGGTGGTCGGTGTTGCCGACAGCCGCGCGAAGAAGCCGTTTTTCTCGCTGGAAGAACGTCTGAAGATTGCGAACGAGGTGCTCGGCCATTATCCGAACGTGAAGGTGATGGGGTTCAAGGGCCTGTTGAAGGACTTCGTCCGCACCAACAACGCGCGCGTGATCGTGCGCGGCCTGCGTGCCGTGTCCGATTTCGAATATGAGTTCCAGATGGCGGGGATGAACCGCTATCTGCTGCCCGACGTCGAGACGATGTTCATGACGCCGTCCGATCAGTATCAGTTCATCTCGGGGACGATCGTGCGCGAAATCGCGCAGTTGGGCGGCGATGTCAGCAAGTTCGTGTTTCCGTCCGTGGAGAAGTGGCTGACCGAGAAAGTCGCCGCGATGGGAGGCCCGGCCGCGTGACGCGGCGCCGGCCGGTTTCATCGCGAAGCCGGCCGCCGGCCTGAAGAAGTGAGATCAGTATGTCTTTGATGATTACCGACGAGTGCATCAATTGCGACGTGTGCGAGCCAGAGTGCCCGAACGGCGCGATTTCGATGGGCCCGGATATCTACGTGATCGACCCCAACAAGTGCACCGAATGCGTCGGCCATTTCGACGAACCGCAGTGCCAGCAGGTGTGTCCGGTCGAGTGCATTCCGCGCGATCCGCAGCACGACGAATCACATGCGCAGTTGATGGCGAAGTATCACGCGTTGACTGCCGCGAAAAGCAACGACGCGCAGTGACGCGCGCGCGTCGCGAATTGCTTGGCCGGCGCCGCCTGGCGCCGGTTCCACTTCTCCCTTCGCTTCAGCCGATCAGGTCGCGCAATGCCGCGACGAGCATGTCGCACTCGGCGTCGGTGCCGATGGTGATGCGCAAATGCTGGTCGATGCGTGGCGCCCGGAAGTGCCGTACGAAAATTTCCCGATCCTTCAGCTTTGCCGCGATCGTGCCCGCATCGTGCGCGGGATGGCGCGCGAACACGAAATTCGCGGCCGACGGCACGACGTCGAAACCGAGTGCCTCCAGCGCGTGCGTGAGCCGCACACGGCTGTCGATCACGCGTCGGCAGGTCGCACCGAAGTAGTCGGTGTCTTCGTATGCCGCCTGCGCGGCGACCTGCGCGAGCCGGTCGAGCGGATAGGAATTGAAGCTGTCCTTCACACGATTCAGTGCGTCGATCAACGCGGCATCGCCGAACGCGAAGCCGACGCGCATGCCCGCGAGCGAGCGCGCCTTCGACGTCGTGTGCACGACGAGCAGGTTCGGATGGCGGTCGATCAGCGTGATCGCGGATTGCGCGCCGAAATCGACGTACGCCTCGTCGATCAGCACGACCGACGACGGGTTTGCGGCCGCGATCCGTTCGATGTCCGCGAGCGGCAGCGCGCGCCCGGTCGGCGCGTTCGGATTCGGAAACAGCACGCCACCCGCATCGTCGAGATAGTCTTCGACACGGATCGAAAAATCGTCCGCGAGCGGCACGACCGTAGTCTCTACACCGTACAGGCGCGCGTAGGTCGGGTAGAAGCTGTACGAGATGTCGGGAAAGCGCAGCGGCCGGTCATGCTTGAGCAGTGCCTGGAACGCATGCGCCAGCACTTCGTCGGAGCCGTTGCCGGCGAAGACCTGCTCGGGCTTGATGCGATGATGGGCCGCGACCGTCTCGCGCAGTGCGCGCGCGAGCGGGTCGGGATAGCGGCGCAGCGTGTCGCCGGTGTCGCCGAGTTCGCGTGCGATCGCCGCGACGACGCGCGGCGAAGGCGGATAGGGATTCTCGTTGGTGTTCAGCTTGACGGGGTGTGCGAGCGCGGGCTGTTCGCCCGGCACGTAAGGCACGAGTTGCTCAACGACGTCGCTCCAGTAACGGCTCACCGCTTGGCTCCTGACGGGCAAAAACGATCAGATTACCGCATGTGGACGCTGCGGTGCGCGATTGCGCACGACGGAGATACCGCCCGGCGCAGCCGGACGGCACGTCGCACCATGCCGGTGCGGTGGGAGTCAGTTGCGATGCAGTTGCATCGTCGCGCGGTCGAGTTCGCCTTTGACGACCATCGGCATCACGGCGAGCGCGCGCTCGATCGATGCGTCGATCACGTCCTGCTCCTCGCGGCGCGGCGGCTTCAGCACGAAGTTCGCGACGTCGGGCTTTGCGCCGGCGCGCGCGCCTTCCGGGATCAGGTCGCGCGGATGGCCGATGCCGATGCGCAGGCGCCAGTACTGCTGCGATGACAGATGCGCGGTGATGTCCTTCAGGCCGTTGTGACCGCCGCTGCCGCCGCCGAGCTTCAGCTTCACCGTGCCGGGCGGCAGATCGAGTTCGTCGTGTGCGACGAGGATCTGGTCGGGCAGGATCTTGAAGAAACTCGCGAGCGCGACGACCGACTGGCCGGAGCGGTTCATGTAGGTTTGCGGCTGGAGCAGGTGGACTTCCTCGCCGTGCAGGCGCGCTTTCGCGTAGAAGCCATGGAAGCGGCGCTCGTCGCGCAGCGTCGCGCCGGCTTCGCGGGCGAGCTGGTCGATCAGCCAGAAGCCGGCGTTGTGGCGCGTCGCAGTATATTCCGCCCCGGGATTGCCGAGGCCGACGATCAGTTTGATCATGACGTTTCGTAGGCGGCAGCGCCCGCCTGGGCGCAGAAAAAGAAAAACCCGCCGGGCAAGCCGCGGCGGGTTGCGTCGACCGTTTCTTGAAACGGATCGAACGGGCGCGTAGGCGGCCGCTTAGGCAGCCGGCGTTTCGCCTTCGCCTGCTGCGTCCGACACGGCGCCAGCCGGGACCGTCGCCGAGGCGACAACCGGGTTTTCCGCGTCGACGTGCGCGACCAGCGTCACGCCCTTCGGCAGTGCGATGTCCTTCGCGTGCAGCGACTGACCTGCTTCGATCTTCGACAGATCGACTTCGAGGAATTCCGGCAGAGCCGACGGCAGGCACTCGACTTCGATTTCCGTCGCGACGTGCGAGACGATGGCGCTCGACAGCTTCACTGCCGGGCTGACTTCAGCGTTCAGGAAGTGCAGCGGCACCTTCGTGTGCAGCTTCTTCTTCGCGTCGACGCGCTGGAAGTCCACGTGCAGCACGAGTTGCTTGAACGGGTGGTATTGCACGTCGCGCAGCAGAACCTGTTGCGACTGGCCAGCCACTTCGAGGTCGAGGATTGACGAGTGGAAGGCTTCCTTCTTCAGCGCGTGCCACAGCGCGTTGTGATCGAGTTCGATCTTTTGCGGGGCTGCTTCGCCACCGTAGACGATACCCGTGGTCTTACCGGCGTTGCGCAGGCGGCGGCTCGCACCCGTACCTTGCTCTTGGCGCTCGAAAGCGACGACTTTCATGTGATTCTCCATTAGCTGCCCGCGACCAGGCAGTAAAACGGGGCCGGCGAAATGGCGGCCCCCGATGAAACGGACGGGGTTTCGTCTATCCCGTCCGATTGTGCAAAAAGCGAAGCGTTGCCGCTTCGCTTTCCGCGCATACTTTGTCGTGTCGTTCCGCGATCAGGATTCCGCGAACAGCGACATCACCGAGTCGCCGCGGCGAATCCGCGAGAACGTTTCGGCCAGCAGGCTCGCGCTCGTCAGCGAGCGGATCTTCGAGCAGCCGAGCGATTCGGCCGACAGCGGGATCGTATCGGTGACGACCAGCTCGTCGAGTGCCGATGCGGCGATACGCTCGGCGGCGCCACCCGACAGAACCGGGTGCGTCGCGTACGCGAACACCTGCTTCGCACCGCGATCCTTCAGCACTTGCGCTGCCTTGCAGAGCGTGCCGGCCGTATCGACCATGTCGTCCATGATCACGCAGGTGCGGCCTTCGACTTCACCGATGATGTTCATCACTTCGGCGACGTTCGCCTTCGGACGACGCTTGTCGATGATTGCGAGATCGCAGTTGAGCTGCTTCGCGAGTGCCCGGGCACGGACCACGCCGCCAACGTCCGGCGACACGACGAGCAGATCCGAGTAGTTCTGCTTGCGCAGGTCGCCCAGCAGGATCGGCGTTGCGTAGATGTTGTCGACCGGGATGTCGAAGAAGCCTTGAATCTGGTCGGCGTGCAGATCCATCGTGATGATCCGCTCGACGCCGGCGATTTCCAGCATGTTCGCGATGACCTTCGCCGAGATCGCGACGCGCGCCGAGCGCGGGCGACGGTCCTGGCGGGCATAGCCGAAGTAGGGGATGGCGGCGGTGATCCGACCGGCGGACGCACGCTTGAGCGCGTCGACCATGATCATCAGTTCCATCAGGTTGTCGTTCGTCGGCGCGCACGTGGATTGCAGGACGAAGACGTCCTTGCCGCGCACGTTTTCCTGGATCTCGACCTGGATCTCGCCGTCGGAGAAACGGCTGACCATTGCTTTGCCGAGGGGGATTCCAAGGATATTGACGACTTCCTGGGCGAGCGCGGGATTCGCGTTGCCAGTAAAGACCATCAAGCCATCATGGCTGTGGCTGCTCATCGTGCACCTGCTTCAGGCTTAGGCGGGAAATGCGGGAAAATTTTTGGCAGGGGAGGAAGGACTCGAACCCTCGCATGCCGGAATCAAAATCCGGTGCCTTGACCAACTTGGCGACTCCCCTACACTCAACTGATAACTTTACCGGACTTGTAGGCCATCCGATAAAGCAAAACTTCATGACGCGAAAGCGAAGAGCGGATGCTCGTTCAGACTCTCGGCAACTGCACCGTTCCAACCGGTGGGCAGCTTGGCTTTCGCCGCTTCTGCCTCGTGCCTGCTATGAAACGCTGCAAACACGCTTGCTCCGGAGCCGGTCATCCTCGCGGGGGTCACATCATACAACCATTTGACCACCTGCGCAACTTCCGCGTACTTACTTGTCACAACTTGCTGCATGTCGTTCCGGCCGAAACTGTCTGGCCATCCCGCATCGCTGTTTTGCTGTGCAAGAAAGTCCGTAATTGTGACGCGCTTCGTATCTCTTGTCAACAACTCGTCTGAAAAAATTTCAGCGGTTGGGACATGAACGCGTGGCGTCACAACCAAGAACCAGCGAGTCGGCAATTCTACCTCAGCTAATTCTTCTCCGATACCCTCTGCGAACGCATTTTTTCCAAAAACAAAAAACGGGACGTCCGCGCCGAGTTTCACCGCGAGCGACTGCAGTTCCGCACGCGGCAGATCGAGCTGCCACAGGCGGTTCAGCGCGAGCAGCGTCGTCGCCGCGTCGGAGCTGCCGCCGCCAAGGCCCGCGCCCATCGGCAGGCGCTTGTCGATCTCGATGTCGACGCCGGCCGCGGTGCCCGTGTGCGTTTTCAGCAGGTTGGCTGCGCGCACGACGAGATCGCTCTCCTCGGGCACGCCCGGCACGTCGGTGACGCGTGCGACGCGACCGTCGTCGCGCAGCGTGAAGTGCAGTGTATCGCCCCAGTTCAGCAGCTGGAACACGCTCTGCAGATCGTGATAGCCGTTCGGTCGACGGCCGGTGATGTGCAGGAACAGGTTGAGTTTCGCGGGCGCAAGGCAGTTGCGCAGCGAGCGGGTCGAATCGGTCATGCGTATGTCGGGGCTAGGTTCACGTGCTTACTGGTCGAGCACGAGCTTGATGTCGAGCGGCGGCGTCGCGCGCACGAGGTTGACGCGTTTGACGCCCGTGGCCGGGGCGTCCGCGTAGGCGAGATAGTCGATCGTCCAGCCGTCCTGGCGAATCTGCTTGACGTGCGTCGTGTCCGCCGGGTCGCGCACCGTCTGCGCGGGCGTTGCGGGCGCGGGCGTCGGCAGCAGCCAATAGCGCAGACCGGCCAGCGGCAGCGAGAAGCCGAGCGCGTTCTGCATCAGTTCGCCGACGTCGGTCGCGTATTGCGGTTGGCGGTTCGGCAGTTCGAGCGATGCGGCCTGCGGCGTCGATTTCACGACCGCGAGCGTCTGGCCGAGCGGGCTGCGCAGTTCGAGCGACACGTCGTCGCCGTTTTCCTGCCAGTCGAAGTTGCCGTACACGTTCTGCGGTCGGCCGAGGCGGTCGCTGTACTGCACCGCGAAGCGGCCGTGATACGCGTGTGTCGCGGCCGTCTGCAGCACGGCGCCCGACGGCGCATTCGCCGACGGCGGCGTGCTCGCGCAGCCGACGAGCGCGAGCGCGGCGCCGGCCGCGGCCAGCGTGCGCAGCGCGCGGGAAGACGAGGAAAACATCGGGAACATCCGCATCAAAGGCCGTTGATCTGCAGGCGCTTGAGCGTCTGCACGAGCGTGTCGTTGTCGGGTTCGAGCTTCTGCGCGGCACGCCACGCGACGCGCGCGTCTTCCTGCGCGCCGCTCTTCCACAGCACTTCGCCGAGGTGCGCGCCGATCTCGGCGTTGGGTTGCAGCTCGTACGCGCGCCGCAGCACCTTCGTCGCGCCGGCCGTGTCGCCCATCCGGTACTTCACCCAGCCGAGGCTGTCCATGATGTACGCGTCGTTCGGCGCGAGCGACAGCGCCTTGTCGATAAGCTTGCTCGCCTCGGGCAGGCGCTGGTTACGATCGGCCAGCGAATAGCCGAGCGCGTTGTACGCCTGCGGGTTGTCGGGCTGCGTGCGGATCAGCTCGCGCAGCTGCTTTTCCATCGCCGCGTAGTGGCCGGTCTTCTCGGCCGCCATGGCGTAGTCGTAGCGCAGGTCGGGATCGTCCGGGAAATCCTGGACCGCCTGCGCCAGTCGCGCCTCGGCTTCCGGATAGCGCTTCGCGGTGAACAGGATCGACGCATCGGTGCGTGCGACCACGGCCGCATCGCGCGGATCGCTGATCGGCAGGTCGTCGAGCACCTTGCGCGCCTCGTCGGTCTTGCCCTGTTTCTGCAGCAGCTGCGCGCGCGTGATCTGCGCGGGCAGGTAGTGCTGGCTCGTCTGGTCGACCTTGTCGAGCCATTGCGATGCCTGCGCGTCGTTGCCCTGCTCGATCGAGATCTGCGCGAGGTAGATGTAGCCCTGACCGACGTCGAGGTTCGGCTGCTTGTCGCCGAGCTGCACGTACTGCTTCAGGTACGCGGTCGCGTCGTCGAGTTTCTTCTGCTGAATTTTAATCAGCGCGAGCGCCATCAGCGGCGTCGGGTCCTTCGAGTCGAGCTTGCGCATCGTCTCGAACTGCTTCTGCGCGTCGTCGAGACGGTCGTCGGCGAGATAGAGCTGCGACAGCGCGAGGCGCGCATCGCGCGACTTCGGATTCTGCTGAACATATTTCTCGAACGACGCGATGCCGGCCTTGCGCTCGGCCGGCCCCATCTGCGACAGCATCAGCGCCGCCGGCAGATAGTCGGGGCGGATCTGCAGCGCCTGCTTCAGCGACTGCGCCGCGCCTTCCTTGTCGTCGACCGCGAGTTGCTGCCGCGCGATCGCGAGCTGCGCCTCGGGGCGGTTCATGTCGTTCTTCAGCATGTCCTTCAACACCGCGAGGCCGCCGACGCGGTCGGAGCCGCGCACCAGCAGTGCCTGCAGCGCGAGGATCGCGGGGCCGCGCGTTTCGCCGGTCGCGCGGGCCAGTTCGCGCGCGAGCAGCGGCTGTGCGTCGGCCGGCTTGCCGGCGAGCACGAGCAGCGCGGCGTCGACTTGCGATGCGCGGTTCGAACCGGGGGCGTACTGGCGCCACAGATCGGCCGCGGACAGCGCGTCGGCCGGGCTTTGCGCGCCGAGCGCGATTTCGGTCGCACGCTGCGCCATGCGCGGGTCGCGCGTGTCGCGGGCGAGCGCGAGGTAGGTCTGGTAGGCCGGCGCAGGCTGGTTGCGCTGGAGCGCGACCTCGGCGGCCAGCACCTGGTAGACGATCTGGCTCGTCAGCGGGACGCCCGGGAGATCCTTTTTCTCGTCCGGCAACACGTGCTCGAACGCGCCCTGCGGCTCCGCGTCGTCCGATGCCGGATTCTGCGCGTGAGCCGGGAAGGCGGTGAGGGTCCACGCGGCGAACAGCGCGGCGCCGAGCGCACGGCGGACCGGGAAGGCGCGCGCGCCGCGCACGGCGGCGGGGCGCTTCAGAAGCAGCTTCGAGGGCAAGGTCATGGAAATCCGTTCGATGTTTCAACCGATTGTAACGCGCTCGCTACAATACACGCACGATCGTGAATCCAGTCTCAGACCCGCAAAACATGCCAGAGTTGCCAGAAGTCGAAGTCACGCGCCGGGGCATCGAGCCCTTTGTCGCGGGCCGCCGCGTCGAGCGTGTCGACGTCCGTACCGCGATGCTGCGCTGGCCCGTGCCGGCGGGGCTCGCCGAGCAATTGCGCGCGCGCGAGGTGCTCGCCGTCGAGCGTCGCGGCAAGTATCTGCTGTTCGAGGTCGACGCGGGCTGGTTCATCGTTCATCTCGGGATGACGGGCACATTGCGCGTGCTGCCCGCGGCCGGCGTGCCGGTCGCTGCCAAACACGATCACATCGACTGGATCTTCGACGAATTCGTGCTGCGGTTCCGCGATCCGCGCCGTTTCGGCGCGGTGCTGTGGCATCCGCGCGAAGCGGGCGACGTGCATGCGCATCCGCTGCTCGCGAGCCTCGGCGTCGAGCCGTTCTCGCCGGCGTTCACCGGCGCGCTGCTGCACGCGCGCACGCGCGGCCGCACGGTGTCGGTCAAGCAGGCGCTGCTCGCGGGCGACATGGTCGTCGGCGTCGGCAACATCTATGCGTCGGAGAGCCTGTTTCGCGCGGGCATCCGGCCGACGACCGCCGCCGGCAAGGTGTCGCTGCCGCGCTACGAGCGGCTGGCCGACGCGGTGCGCGCGACTCTCGCCGACGCGATCGAGCGCGGCGGCAGCACGCTGCGCGATTTCGTCGGCAGCAACGGCGAAAGCGGCTATTTCCAGCTCGACTGCTTCGTCTACGATCGTGCAGGGCTGCCTTGTCGCGCATGCGGCACGCCGATCCGCCAGATCGTGCAGGGGCAGCGCTCGACCTATTTCTGCCCGACCTGTCAGCGTTGAGTCGCGCGTTGCAACCACTTTCCAAAGATTCGAACACTTGAAGCCGCCCCGCATTGCACCCGCTCCGTTCCCCGTCACGCCGCTGCATCGCATGTTCGCCACGCGCCTGATCGCGTGGCAGCGCGTGCACGGCCGCCACGACCTGCCGTGGCAGAACACCCGCGATCCCTACTGGATCTGGCTGTCGGAAATCATGCTGCAGCAGACGCAGGTCTCGACCGTCGTCCCGTATTACGCGCGCTTTCTCGAGCGCTTTCCCGACGTCGCCGCGCTCGCGGCCGCGCCGTCCGACGACGTGATGGCGCTGTGGGCCGGGCTCGGCTACTACTCGCGCGCGCGCAACCTGCATCGCTGCGCGCAGGTCGTCGTCGCCGAGCACGGCGGCGTATTCCCGTCGACGCCGGAAGCGCTCGCCGAACTGCCGGGCATCGGCCGTTCGACGGCCGCAGCGATCGCGTCGTTCGCGTACGGTGCGCGCGCGACGATCCTCGACGGCAACGTGAAGCGCGTGCTGGCGCGGGTGTTCGGCGTCGAAGGCTTTCCGGGCGAAAAGCGTGTCGAGAACGACATGTGGGCGCTTGCGGAATCGCTGCTGCCGGATGCCGCGAACGCGGCCGACGTGAGTGCCTATACGCAAGGGCTGATGGATCTCGGCGCGACGCTGTGCGTGCGCGGCAAGCCGGATTGCGCGCGCTGCCCGTTCGCGGGCGACTGCGTCGCGCAATCGACGGGCCGGCAGCGCGAACTGCCGGCCGCGCGGCCGAAGAAGGCCGTGCCGACGCGCAAGACCTGGATGCTCGTGCTGCGCGACGGCGACGCCGTGCTGCTCGAGCGGCGTCCGCCGGTCGGCATCTGGGGCGGCCTGTGGTGCCTGCCGCAGGCAGACGGCGATGCGGCACTCGCGGAGCTCGCACGCGGCTTCGGCGGTGGCGGCCCGGTGCCGCTCGCGCCGTTCACGCACACGTTCACGCATTTCCGGCTCGAGATCGAGCCGCGGCTGAGCGATGTGGCTGACGGCGAGCAGCCGTTCACGCACGCGCGGGATGCCGAGACGGCGTGGGTGCCGTTGGCGGGGCTCGATGCGTACGGTGTGCCGGCGCCCGTGCGCAAGCTGCTCGATGCGTTGAGCGGGCCGCTGCTGTAAAGAAAGGAGAAGGGCGCGGCGCGGTCGCGCTCACCGAAGCGCCGGACCGACGCGCGTGTTTTGCCCGCCAGGATGATCCGCTCGACACCGCCGCTGCGGCGCGCTTGGCCGACCGCGGCTTACAGCCATCCGTGCCGGTCGAGCACGTGGTGCACGGCATCGATCCGCGCGCCGACGTCCGGAAATTCCATCAATTTCTGCCGCGCACGCAGGTCGAGCGGCAGCAGTTCAGCGAGGCGGTTCGATACCCAGCTCGGGTCGTCGAGGCGGAACGGTTCGCCGAACGGCATCTTGTCCGGTTCGGATTTCTTCAGTGCTTCGATGATGCGCTCCAGCACTTCGGCACACGAACCGAATTGCGCAAGCGCCTGTTCGCCTTCGAGCGGAATGTCGTCGGGCAACGGCTCCGCGATCCCGACCAGCAGCCCGTTGCCTTCGACGCGATACGACAGCAGTTCGAATCGCTGCGTGCCGATCGCCTGCAGGTACAGCATCCCGAACTCGCCGGTATCGCATTCGGTGATGCGCGCCATGCAGCCGATCGTCTCGGGCACCGACACGGCGCCGTCCTGCGCGACTTCGGGCCCGCTCTTCAGCAGGCACACGCCGAACGGTGCGTCGTCGCGCAGGCATGCGCGGGACATGTCGAGATAGCGCGCCTCGAACACCTTGAGCGGCAGCCAGCCACCGGGGAACAGCACCGTGTGCAGCGGAAACAGCGGCAGGTCGATCAGGGTGGTCGATAGCGTGGACATGGCGCACCGGCAAGAAGGCGGTGTCGCTAAGGTCGTTCGACCTCGGCGACGAGCCGCGACGACGCGTCGACATCCACGGGCGCGTCACGATGCCGCACGATCACGTTCGCATCGTGCGCGAGGCGCGCGGCGAGCGTTTCCGCGATGAACACCGAGCGATGCTGACCGCCCGTGCAGCCGATGGCGACGGTCAGGTAGCTGCGGTTGTCTTCACGAAAGTGCGGAAGCCATTTCGTCAGGAACGCATGGATGTCGTCGATCATCTGGTGGACGATCGGCAGTGCGTCGAGAAAGGCGATGACCGGCTGGTCCAGCCCGGTGAGCGGGCGCAGCTCATGGTCATAGTACGGGTTCGGCAGCGCGCGCACGTCGAACATCAGGTCAGCATCGAGCGGCACGCCGCGCTTGAAGCCGAACGACTCGAACATCACCATCAGGTCGTTGTTCTTCTGTTCGATGAAGCGCTTGACCCACGTGCGCAGCACGTTCGCGCGCAGCGTGCTGGTATCGATCTGGTGACCGAATTCGGCGAGCGGTGCGACCAGTTCGCGTTCGCGCTCGATCGCTTCCTCGAGCGAGGACAGCAGCCCGACGTTCGCGTCGTGCGACGGCGAACCGGACAGCGGGTGGCGCCGGCGCGTTTCGGAGAAGCGCTGGATCAACGCCTGCGTGCTCGCGTTGAGGAACAGCACGCGGACATCGTGCTCGAGCGACAGCGCGCGGATCAGGCCGGGCATTTCGTCCAGCGATGCGCTCGAACGCGCGTCGATCGCGACCGCGAGCCGGTGCTGGCCGCCGTCGGCCAGGTAGCGGGCGAGTTCGGGCAGCACGTGCGGCGGCAGGTTGTCGACGCAGTAGTAGCCTGCGTCTTCGAGCGCGTTCAGCGCGACGGACTTGCCTGAGCCGGAGATGCCGGTGATGAGGACGATGCGCATGGGAAGCAGAGAATCCTGACGTTTCATCATAGCACCGGCTCGACGCGTCGGCGCTGCGAGGCCGGCGCGCGGGAGCGTTACACGAGCTTGCCGGGGAACTGACTATCGGGATCTTGCATCGCGAGTCGTTGCCGATCCATGAAATCGCGCAACGTGTCGATTCCGCGCAACTGCAGGATCGTGTTCCGCACGGCCGCCTCGACGAGCACCGCGAGGTTGCGGCCGGCCGCCACCTGGATCGTGACCTTGCTGATCGGCAGGCCGAGCACGTCGACCGTCTGGCTTTCGAGCGGCAGCCGCTGGAATTCGCCGTCCGGGCGGCGCACGAGCTGGACGATCAGTTTCAGCTTCATTTTCCGGCGCACCGCTGTTTCACCGAAGATCGTCTTGATGTCGAGCAGGCCGAGGCCGCGCACTTCGAGCAGGTTCTGCAGCAGCGGCGGGCAGCGGCCTTCGACGAAATCAGGGCCAAGTCGCACGAAATCGACCGCGTCGTCGGCGACGAGGCCGTGGCCGCGGCTGATCAGCTCGAGGCCGAGTTCGCTCTTGCCGAGGCCCGAATCGCCGGTCAGCAGCACGCCCATCCCGAGGATGTCGATGAACACGCCGTGCAGCGTCGCGCGCGGCGCGAGGATCCGCGACATGTAGAGCCGCAGGCTGTCGATCACCGCAGCGGCCGACATTGGCGTCGTGAACAGCGGCGTGGACGAGCGCGTGCAGCGCAGCACGAGTTCGGGCGGTGCTGCGGCGCCGCCGGCGACGACGAGGAACGGTGGCTCGAGGGCGATCAGCTCGGCCATGTGGCGCGAGCGGTCTTCGTCGGTTTGCCGCTGGTAGTAGTCGATTTCGGCTTCGCCGAGCACCTGGATCCGGTTCGGGTGGATCAGGTTCAGGTGGCCGACGAGGTCGGCGCTCGACGTTGCGTTGCCGACGGTGTCGGCCGAAAAACCGCGCTCCCAGCCTTCATGCCCCGTCAGCCAGCTCAGCTTCAGCGTGGCCGCGTTGTCGTCGAAGATGCTCTGGGCGTTGATGCTGGACGTATCCATGACTCTCGTCACTCCAATGGGCCGGTGTTCAGGCGCGCGGCGACGGACGTCGCCATGCCGGGCGGCCCTGGAAGGCGGCGCGTGCCGCCTCGTACCGGAAAAATTCCGCCCGGATCAACTCAAGGTTGCCACTGAGTGAGCAGGCGATGCAACTCGGCGATATCCGTTTCGTTGTGCAGACGCTCGCGCGCGTCGCGATCGGACAGCAGTTGCGCGATTTCCGACAGGATCTCGAGGTGCTGCTGGGTGGCTTGCTCGGGGACGAGCAGGAAAATCAGGAGACCGACGGGCTGGCCGTCGGGGGCTTCGAACGGGATCGCGTCGGCGAGCCGGACGAACGCGGCGAGCGGGTGCTTGAGACCCTTGATGCGCCCGTGCGGAATCGCGACGCCTTCGCCGAGCCCGGTCGAGCCGAGGCGCTCGCGCGCGAACAGGTTGTCCGTGACGGTGCTGCGGGCGATGCCGTTCTGATTCTCGAACATCAGCCCGGCTTGTTCGAAGACGCGTTTCTTGCTGGTGACGGAGAGGTCGATGACGACGTTCTCTATGGGCAGGATTTTGGCTAGGCGATTCATGTTGGCAGGCGATTGGGCGGCCTGGGGTCTCCTTGCGGCGGCAGACTGATTTTCCATGTTCGGCGATATCAAGGCGTTCGGCATCGGAAACCTGCAAGGCAGCTACCGCACCCAACGCCCCCCGGCGATAACCGGAACATTATAGAGCACAGCCGCGCGCGTGGCGCGGCATGGACGGACCGGTCGCACCACTGCCGCTCGGACACAAAAAAAACGCCCGGCGAACCGGGCGGCGTGTGTATTGCGGTGAACGTTATTGCGGCGGCAGTTCGATCTGGTCGATCGACGGCTGCAGCTTGATCGGGTCGTGCGCATGGGTCTGCAGACGCTCCATGTGCTTGACGACCTGGCGATCCAGCTTGTCGATCAGCAGATCGATCGCAGCATACAGGTTGCCGTTCGCGCTTTCGACGAAGATGTCCTTGCCCTTCAGGTGCAGGTTGATTTCCGCGCGCTGCTGCTTGTCCTTTTCCTTGTGATTGTCGACCGAGAGGATCACAGTGCCATCGATCACCTGATCGCTATGCCGTAGCACCCGGTCCAGCTTGGTGATCACGTATTCGCGAATTGCAGGCGTGACTTCGAGATGATGTCCACTGATCTTCAGGTTCATAGTGCTTCTCCAAGCGAGTGACCACCCGGCCGCATCGAGGCGGCGCTCCGGTCGACTTGCCCCTGCCGCAGGTAGCGGCAAATTCGCGGACGAGTCGCCCGGCCTGTTCCCCGTGTGCGCGGTGGCCGGAACACGCCTGCCGCCGGGCAGGCAGCAGGCTTAAAGAGACTTGCGCAGATTCACTGCCGGGATTTTGAGGGCTTCGCGATACTTGGCAACCGTGCGGCGCGCGACCACGAATCCCTGTTCTGCCAGCAGCTCGGCAATGCGGCTGTCCGAAAGTGGCGATTTTGGGTCTTCAGCTCCTATCAGTTGCTTGATCAGGGCTCGGATGGCGGTCGACGATGCGGCGCCTCCGGTGTCGGTCGAAACGTGTGATCCGAAGAAGTACTTAAATTCAAGCGTCCCGAACGGGGTCAGCATGTACTTGCCTGTTGTCACACGGCTGACAGTCGACTCGTGTAGGCCCAGCGTATCAGCTATTTCCCGCAAAACCAAGGGGCGCATGGCAATTTCACCGTGCGCAAAGAAATTCTTCTGACGTTCGACAATAGCCTGCGCGACACGCAGGATCGTGTCGAATCGCTGCTGGATATTCTTGATCAGCCAGCGTGCTTCCTGGAGCTGCTGTTTCAACGATCCAGCCGACGGATCGCCGCGGCTGTTGCGCAGGATGTTCGCGTACAGGTTGTTGATCCGCAGGCGCGGCATCACTTCCGGATTGAGCTCCGCGAGCCAGCCCTGGCCGGCCTTCTTCACGATGATGTCGGGCACGACGTAGTCGGCCTCGGCCTTGCCGTATGCGGCGCCGGGGAACGGCTCCAGCGAACGGATCAGCGCGTGCGCGTCGCGCAGCGCATCGTCGCTCGCCTTCAGGTGCTTGCGCAGCCGCGTGAAGTCGCGCGCGGCGAGCAGTTCGAGATGCTGCGACACGATCTCCAGCGCGAGCGTGCGCGTGGGGGACGGATCGAGGCGCAACAACTGCAGCTTCAGGCATTCCGACGCCGAGCGGGCCCCGACCCCGGGCGGATCGAAACTGTGCAGCAGCGCGAGCGCCGCATTCAGTTCGTCGCAGTCGATTTCCAGTTCCGGCGGCAAGTCGGCGAGCACTTCGTCGAGCGAGGCGGTCAGGTAGCCGTCGTCGTCGAGCGATTCGATCAGGAACATCACGAGCGCGCGATCGCGCGGGCTGGCCTGCGTGACGCGCAATTGCGCGGACAGGTGGTCGCGCAGCGACGTCGCGGCTTCCTGCACCTGCAGCGGGGGGAGGTCGTCGTCGTCCGATGCGCCGCTCGAGCGGCCGAACTCGTCGAGATTCCACTGCGGGCCGTCGCCGGCGTCGCCCGATGCGTAGCTGTCGTATTCGTCGGCAGCGGCCGGCTCGTCGCGCTCGGCGCGGTCGCTCGACTGGCTGCTGCCGTTCGTGGCGCCCGGCTCGGTGTTCTGGCCGGGAGGCGTCTGCGCGATCAGCGATCCGTCCGCCGCGACGCGCAGCGGGCTCGCGATCCATTCGTCGTCGTTCTCGAGCAGTGGATTCTGCGCGACGGCCATCGCGACTTCCTGCTGCAGTTCGAGCGTCGACAGCTGCAGGAGCCGGATCGACTGCTGCAGTTGCGGCGTCAGTGCCAAGTGTTGCGACAGGCGGAGTTGAAGGCTGGCTTTCATGGCAGAGAGGGAGTCATACCGGCAGTTTGCCACGACCCAGGCGCCTTGAGCCATCCGCGATTACGCGCGGCGCGGCGTACGGCCGCAGGGGCCGCCGTGCGGGGCACGCGGACGCGGCCCCGCGCGGCGATGCCGGGCGCCGGAGCGGCGACCAGCCACGGGGGAAGTTACATGCGGAAGTGTTCGCCGAGGTACACGCGGCGCACGCTTTCGTTTTCGATGATTTCGCTCGGCGCGCCGGCGGCGAGCACCGAACCGTCGCTGATGATGTATGCGTGGTCGCAGATGCCGAGCGTTTCGCGGACGTTGTGATCGGTAATCAACACGCCGATGTTGCGCTGCTTCAGGAACTTGACGATCTTCTGGATCTCGAGCACCGCGATCGGGTCGACGCCGGCGAACGGTTCGTCGAGCAGGATGAAGTTCGGGTTGGTCGCCAGCGCGCGCGCGATCTCGACGCGACGGCGTTCGCCGCCCGACAGCGACAGCGCCGGATTCTCGCGCAGATGGCCGATCTGCAGCTCGTCGAGCAGCGCCTCGGTGCGCGACGCGATCGCGTCCTTCGACAGTCGCTTGCCGTCTTCGCCGTGCTGCAGTTCGAGCACCGCGCGGATGTTTTCCTCGACGGTCAGCTTGCGGAACACCGACGCTTCCTGCGGCAGGTACGACAGGCCGAGCGACGCACGCTTGTGGATCGGCAGCAGGCTGATCGAGCTGCCGTTCAGCGAGATCTCGCCGGCGTCGAGCGGCACGAGGCCGACGATCATGTAGAACGACGTCGTCTTGCCGGCGCCGTTCGGGCCGAGCAGGCCGACGACTTCGCCGCTCTTCACGTCGAGCGACACGTCCTTGACGACCGTGCGCGAGCCGTAGCGTTTCTTCAGGTTGCGGACGACGAGCGAGCTCGTCGTGCCGGCCGGCTGGCGGTTCGGAAGCGCGTTCATTGGCCCGGCGCTCCCTGGATCGTGGTCGACGGCGACAGCTTCGCCGGCGCGCCGTTCAGCTGCCCGGGGCCGCCGTTCTTCGGCGACAGCATCGCGCGCACGCGGCCGTTCGGGTTGCCCGGCGCCGCGACGTCCTTGCCGCCCTTCGCGGTGTAGAAGTCGCGCTGGCCGTCGTACGTGATCACGCTGCCGTGCACGGTGTCGGCGATCGTCGACGTGCCTTGCAGGCGGCGCACGGTCGCGGCGGTGGTCAGCGTGGTCAGGTCCTGCTTGCCGTCGTAGTCGATGCGCTCGGCGTCGCCGTCGATGTATTCGTCGAGACCTTCGCGCTTCTGGCGGAACGTCGCGTGCTTCTTGCCACTGCCGAACGACGTCGCGTACTGATAGCCTTCGGGATCCTGGCGCACTTCGACGCGGTCGCCCTTGATGATGATCGTGCCTTTCGTGATCACGACGTTGCCGGTCGCGACCGTCACCTGCTTCAGGTCGTCATAGGTCAGGTTGTCGGCCTCGACGTTGATCGGCTTGTTCTGGTCGGCCTTCTCGGCATGGGCGAGCGGCGCCAGCCCGACGAGCGGGAGCGCCACGAGCGTCGCGGCGAGCGCGGCGCGGACGGCGCGCGCAGCGCCGCCGGAATTCTGTCGAGGGAACGGTTCGTTCATGCAGTCACGTGAGGGATGCGTCACCTGGATTGACCTTTCGAGCCGCCGGACGTGTCCGCAGCGGCGATCGTGCCGCGCACGTTGCCGTAAAGCTCGATGACCCGGGTGACGTTGTTGTACTTCATGCCGTCGGTCGCGTTGACGAGCGACAGGCCGCGCTGAAGTTTAACCGGCTTTTCGGTCTGGATCACATCGTCATTGACGAAGATCCGGAAATGCTGGGAATCGGCCTGCATCTGCGGATCGCCGCCGCCGGCCACGCGCAGGATGCGCGCGTCGTCGTACAAGTCGACGATCGACACGTCGCCGTTGACGGTGCCGCGCTTCGCGGTGGTCGTCACGACCGGCTTGCCGGGCTGGAATGCGCGCATGGCCGGATCGGTCAGGTCGCTGTTTTCGGTGTCTTCGTAATGGATCAGCTTCGCGGCCGTCAGGCGGTATTGCGTCGTGCCCGTCTGGTCGAGTTCGGTGACCGAGAAGTTGTCCGCGAAATAGTCGGGCGTGTGGCGCTTCGGCTGCACGGTGCCTTCGCCGGGCGGCGGCAGCGTCGCCTGCAGCAGCCACCACGTGATGCCAGCGAGTGCGGCGACCGCGACGAGCGGCAGCAGCTGGGTCCAGCGGAAATGCGTGTTCATCCGTCAGGCTCCGCAGGCAGCCGCGAGCAGCGCGTCGTAGCGGCGCTGCGCGCGCAGGATCGCGTCGCAGACTTCGCGCACCGCGCCGTTGCCGCCGCGGGCCTCGGCCACCCAGTGCGCGCGGGCGATCACCTCGGGGTGCGCGTTGGCCGGTGCCGTCGCGAAGCCGCAGCGCAGCATCACCGGCAGGTCGGGCCAGTCGTCGCCCATGTAGCCGGAGGCGTCGGCGGTGATGCCGAGCGACGCGATCAGGTCGTCGAACACGGCGAGCTTGTTCTCGACGCCCTGGAACAGATGCGCGATCTTCATTTCCTTCGCGCGGGCCGCGACGATTTCCGAGCGGCGCCCGGTGATGATCGCGGTCGCGATGCCGGCCTCGCCGAGCAGTTTCACGCCGTGGCCGTCGAGCGAATTGAACGACTTCATCGCGTCGCCTGCCGCGGTAAACAGCAGGCCGCCGTCGGTCAGCACACCGTCGACGTCGAAAATCATCAGCTTCACGCGGCTCGCGCGTTCGGCCGCAGTCAGCGCTGCGCTCATCAGATCACCTTCTTCGAAAACAGGTCGTGCATGTTCAGCGCGCCGATCAGCGCGCCGTCGGCATCGACCACCAGCATCTGGTTGATCCGGTGGCGCTCCATCAGTTCCACGGCTTCGACCGCGAGATGGTCGGGGCCGATCGTCCGCGGTTTGCGCGTCATCACGTCGACGATCGGCAGCGTGCGGAAATCGCCGTCGCGCGCCAGCACGCGGCGCAGGTCGCCGTCGGTGAAGATGCCGGCCACGCGGCCGTCGGCGTCGACCACGGCGGTCATGCCCAACCGTTTCGCGGTGATCTGGAACAGTGCGTCCGACAACGTCGCGTCGAGCCCGACGCGCGGAATGTCGTCGCCCGAGCGCATCACGTCGCGCACGTGGGTGAGCAGGCGCCGGCCGAGCGCGCCGCCCGGATGCGAGCGCGCGAAATCCTCGGAGCCGAAGCCGCGCGCGTCGAGCACCGCGACGGCGAGCGCATCGCCGAGCGCGAGCGCGGCGGTCGTGCTCGCGGTGGGGGCGAGGTTCAGCGGGCAGGCTTCTTTCGAGACCGCGGCGTTCAGGTTCACGTCGGCGAGCGTGCCGAGGCTCGACTCCGCACGGCCCGTGATCGCGATCAGCTTCGCGCCGATCCGCTTCACGAGCGGCAGGATCGCGACGAGTTCTTCCGACTCGCCGGAATAGGAGATGCCGATGAAGACGTCGTCCGACGTGACCATGCCGAGGTCGCCGTGGCTGGCCTCGGCCGGATGGACGAAGAAGGCCGGCGTGCCGGTGCTCGCCAGCGTGGCCGCGATCTTGCGGGCGATATGCCCCGATTTGCCGATGCCGGATACGACGACGCGGCCGCGGCAGCCGAGCAGCAGCGCGACGGCCTGGACGAAGTCGCCGTCGAGCTGGTCGCGCAGCGCGCGCACGGCGTCCGCCTCGATGTCGAGCACGTCGCGGGCGAGCGCGAGCGCCCGATCATCATTGATTTTCGCTATCATGCGCGGAGTATAGCAAAGGCGTTTGTTCGCCGCGCCGCGCCTTCGGACTCGTCCGATGCCGCTTGCCCACCGCCACCACCCGCGCCCGCATTGCCGTGGCCCCGACGAACGAGGACGCTTCGCCCGTGATTTCCCCGCTCGAAATGACCCTGCTGCTGCTGCTGGCCTCGGTGGTGGGCGTCGTCGTATTTCGCTCGTTGAACCTGCCGCCGATGCTCGGCTACCTGACCGTCGGCATCCTGGTCGGGCCGCACGCGTTCGGCGTCGCCGCGGATCTGGAGCGGGCCGAGCATCTCGCGGAATTCGGCGTGGTGTTCCTGATGTTCTCGATCGGCCTCGAATTCTCGCTCGCGAAGCTGCGGGCGATGCAGCGGCTCGTGTTCGGGCTGGGCCTCCTGCAGGTGGTCGCGACGCTCGTGCTCGCGCTGGCGCTCGGCATGCTGTTCGAGCGCTGGGTGCACATCACGTGGCAGGGCTGCATCGCGCTCGGCGGCGCGCTCGCGATGTCGTCGACGGCGATCGTGTCGAAGATGCTCGCCGAGCGGCTCGAGATCGAGACCGCGCACGGCCGCAACATCTTCGGCGTGCTGCTGTTCCAGGATCTGGCCGTGGTGCCGCTGCTGATCGTGATCGCCGCGTTCGGCGCCGAGTCGTCGAAGGATCTCGCGCTCACGCTCGGTTTCGCGGCGGTCAAGATCGTGATCGCGCTGGCGCTGCTGCTGATCGTCGGGCAGCGTTTCATGACGCGCTGGCTCAACGTCGTCGCGCGGCGCCGCTCGCAGGAGCTGTTCGTGCTGAACCTGCTGCTCGTCACGCTCGGCGCCGCGTTCATCACCGACCGCTTCGGCCTGTCGCTCGCGCTCGGCGCGTTCATCGCGGGCATGCTGATCTCCGAGACGCCGTTCCGCCATCAGGTGGAGGAAGACATCAAGCCGTTCCGCGACGTGCTGCTCGGCCTGTTCTTCGTGACGACCGGGATGCTGCTCGATCCGCGCGTGATCTGGGAGCATCCGTTGCTCGTGTTCGGCTTCTTCGTCGGGCAGATATTGTTCAAGGGGACGATGATCGCGGGCCTCGCGCGGCTGTTCGGCGCGACGCCGGGCGTCGCGATGCGCACCGGCATCGGCCTCGCGCAGGCCGGCGAATTCGGCTTCGTGCTGCTGAACCTGATCCTCGACCGGCATCTCGTCGATCCGACGCTGCTGCAGGCGATCCTCGCGTCGATGCTGCTGTCGATGCTCGCCGCGCCGTTCCTGATCCAGAACGCCGACCGGATCGTGATGCGGCTGTCGTCGACGGAATGGATGCAGCAGTCGCTGCAGATGACGCGGATCGCGACGCAAAGCCTCAAGCAGCGCGGCCACGTGATCATCTGCGGCTACGGCCGCGCGGGGCAGAACCTCGCGCGCATGCTCGAGCAGGAAGGCATTTCGTACGTCGCGCTGGACCTCGACCCCGATCGCGTGAGCGCGGCCGCGACGGCCGGCGAATCGGTCGTGTTCGGCGACGCGGCGCGCCGCGAGTCGCTGCTCGCGGCGGGTATCCATCGCGCGGCGGCCGTCGCGATCACGTATGCGAACACGCCGTCCGCGCTGCGCGTGCTGCATCACGTGCACGAACTGGAGCCGACGCTGCCGGCGATCGTGCGCACGGTCGACGACGCCGATCTCGAGAAGCTGCTCGCGGCCGGCGCGACCGAGGTGATTCCGGAGATCGTCGAGGGCAGCCTGATGCTCGCGTCGCACACGCTGGTGCTGGTCGGCGTGCCGATGCGCAAGGTCGTGCGGCGCGTCGAGGAGATGCGCGACGAGCGCTACAGCCTGTTGCGCGGCTATTTCCGCGGCGCGGACGATGCGGACGACGACGATCACGAGCAGGTGCGGCTACAATCGGTCCCGGTCGATGCGCGCGCGGACGCGGTCGGGCGCTCGCTGGAGGAACTCGGGCTGTATGCGCTCGGGCTGGAAGTCACGGCGATCCGCCGGCACGGCATCCGCGGTGTCGAGCCCGACCCGCAGACCAAGCTGCGCGCGAGCGACATCGTCGTGCTGCGCGGGCTGCCCGAAGCGCTCGCGCTTGCGGAGGAGCGGCTGTCGCGCCATCGGCGCGAGCCGCCGGCCGCGGTCGCCTGAGTCGCGATTCGATAACCTGACCCGTATTTGTTCGAAACGGTGCCCGATCTTCGCGCACCGTTTTTTTCGGAGAGTTTCATGCCGCATTCGTCGTCGGGCGCACCGCTCGATCCGGTCGCCTTCATCCACAGCCAGATCCGCACCGTGCCCGACTGGCCGCAGCCGGGCGTGATGTTCCGCGACATCACGACGCTGCTGCAGAGCCCGAAGGCGCTGCGCATCCTCGTCGACCTGTTCGTCGAACGCTATGTCGATGCGAAGCTCGACTACGTCGCGGGGCTCGACGCGCGCGGCTTCATCATCGCGCCGATCGTCGCGTACGAATTGAGCGTCGGCTTCGTGCCGATCCGCAAGGTCGGCAAGCTGCCGTACAAGACGTGCTCGGAGTCGTACGACCTCGAGTACGGCAGCGCGACCGTCGAGATCCACGAAGACGCGTGCCGCGCCGGCGACCGCGTGATCATCATGGACGACCTGATCGCCACCGGCGGCACGATGATGGCGGGGCGCAACCTGCTGCAGCGGCTCGGCGCGGTCGTCGTCGAAGGTGCGGCGATCATCGATCTGCCCGATCTCGGCGGCTCGACGCTGCTGCGCAACGCGGGGCTGCCCGTCTATACCGTCACCGAATTCGCCGGCCACTGAACCACTGGACGCCGGCCCACGCCGCGAGGTCACGATGCCCAACTTCATGCTGTTTCTCGCCACGTCGATCGCGATCACGTTCGCGCCGGGTCCCGACAACCTGCAGGTGCTCGCGCGCGGCATCTCGCAGGGCCGCGCGGCCGGCTTCGTCGCCGCGCTCGGCTTCACGGCCGGGATCCTGTTCCATACGACGCTCGCGGCGCTCGGCGTCGCGGCCGTGCTGCGCTCGTCGCCGGTCGCGTTCCAGATACTGAAGCTCGCGGGCGCCGCGTATCTCGTGTGGATCGGCATCAAGGCGCTGCGCAGCCAGGGTCTCGCGAACGCGCACGAGCGTCCGCCGCAGCCGCTTGGCGCGATCTTCCGGCAGAGCGTGATCGGCAACCTGATGAATCCGAAGGTCACGCTGTTCTTCGTCGTGTTCCTGCCGCAGTTCGTCGATCCGCATGGCGTGCAGGGCGTGACGCTGCAGATGTTCGAGCTCGGGGCGCTGTTCATGCTGCAGACGGCCGTGGTGTTCTCGCTGTTCGGCGTCGGCGCGGGCGCGATCGGCACATGGCTGAAGCGCCGCCCGAAGGCCGGCGTGTGGCTCGACCGGATCGCCGGCGCGACTTTCATCGCGATCGGCATTCGCGTCGCGCTGAAGGACTGAGCCGATGACGTTTCCGTGCATCGCGGCCGCGCGCCGCTTCGATCCGGCCGCGCACCTGCGTTTCGAGATCGCCGGCGAGCAGGTCGGCTGGGTGCGCCGCCAGGACGTCGCTAAGCTCGCCCGCTGGCCCGACGTGTTCGAGCTGACCGATGCGCGCGTCGTGCTGTCGGCGCGTTACGACACGGTCGACGCGCGCAGCATGGCGCTCGCGAGCGCGATCGGCGCGCTCGCGGCCGAGGGCGCGATTCCGGGCTGGCGCGACGAGATCTACGCGATCCGCAACCGCTTCGACGATCCGCCGCTCGCGTATATCGAACGCGCCGCGTCGCGCTTCTTCGGCACGCAGACCTATGCGGTGCACCTGAACGGCATCGTAGAATATGCGGTTGCGCCGGGCGAGCCGGCCGTGCCGCGGATGTGGCTCGGCCGCCGCGGCGCGACCAAGGCCACCGATCCCGGCATGCTCGACAATGTCGTCGCGGGCGGCATCGGCTGGGGCCTGGGCGTTCACGAGACGCTCACGAAGGAATGCTGGGAAGAGGCCGGCATGCCGGCCGAACTGGCGGCGCGCGCGATCGCGGGCCGGGCGGTGCAGGTGCTGTGCTCGCTGCCGGAAGGCACGCAGTCCGAACTGATCTTCGTGTACGACCTGCCGCTGCCGCGCGACTTCGCGCCGCACAACCAGGATGGCGAAGTGGCCGAGCACCTGCTGGCCGGTGTGTCCGAGGTGATCGGCTGGCTGCGCGAAGGCCGCGCGACGATGGATGCGAGCCTCGCGATGCTCGACACGCTGCTGCGCCATCGCTGGCTCCCGGCGGCCGACGCGGCGGGCATCGACGCGCTGTTCGCGCCGGCCGCGTAACGCGCAGCACGCCGGCCCGGGCTCGGGCACGAGCGCGGCCGAACGAACGGCCTATTTGACGAATACCGAAACGAAGGGAGTAGCGGTCATGTCGACCGATCACAGCTTTATCTTGAAACTGTCGTGCCCCGACCGGCACGGCATCGTCCACGCGGTCTCGGGCTTCCTGTTCGAGCGCGCCAACAACATCCTCGATTCGGCGCAGTTCGGCGACAGCCGCACCGGCGAGTTCTTCATGCGCGTGCACTTCGTGCAGGACGGTGGCGGCGCGGATGCCGCGTCGGCGCTCGACACGCTTCGCAACGAATTCGCGCCGCTCGCCGAGCAGTTCGCGATGCGCTGGGAGATGCACGACGCGGCCGTGAAGCCGCGCGTCGTGATCATGGTGTCGAAGATCGGCCACTGCCTGAACGACCTGCTGTTCCGCTACCGCACCGGCCAGCTGCCGATCGAGATCCCGGCGATCGTATCGAACCACAAGGAGTTCTACCAGCTCGCCGCGAGCTACAACATCCCGTTCCATCACTTCCCGCTCGTCGGCGGTTCGTCCGATGCGGCGAAGGCCGCGCAGGAAGCGCGCGTGCTCGAAGTGATCGATGAACACCAGGCCGATCTCGTCGTGCTCGCGCGCTACATGCAGATCCTGTCGCCGAACATGTGCCAGCAGCTCGCCGGCCGGGCGATCAACATCCACCATTCGTTCCTGCCGAGCTTCAAGGGCGCGAAGCCGTACTACCAGGCGTTCGACCGCGGCGTGAAGCTGATCGGCGCGACCGCGCACTACGTGACGACCGATCTCGACGAAGGCCCGATCATCGAGCAGGAAGTCGAGCGCGTCGATCACAGCATGACGCCCGACCAGCTCACCGCGATCGGCCGCGACGTCGAGTGCGTGACGCTCGCGCGCGCCGTGAAGTGGCACGTCGAGCACCGGATCGTGCTGAACGGGACGAAGACGGTTGTGTTCCGCTGATCGGCGGTTCGGGGCGGCCATCGGCCGTCCGGCCCGCCGGCCCGCATGCAAAAACGCCGCGCCCTTCACGGGGCGCGGCGTTTTTTTTCGTGTGAGGCGCGCGACGCGCCGGGGCGGGGGGCGTCAGATCAACCGCAGCATGTACAGCTCGCGCTTCAGGTACGCATAGAAGATCGGCGCGGCGATCACGCCCGGCAGCCCGAACGCGGCTTCCATGATCAGCATCGCGAGCAGCAGCTCCCACGCGCGCGACTCGATCTGGCCGCCGATGATCTTCGCGTTCAGGAAGTATTCGAACTTGTGGATCACGACGAGGAACGCGAGCGACGCGATCGCCGTGCCCATGCTGACCGACAGCGACACCGCGACGATCAGCGTGTTCGAGATCAGGTTGCCGATCACCGGCAGCAGGCCGACGATGAACGTGACGAGCACGAGCGTCTTCGACAGCGGCAGCCGCTGATGGAAGATCGGCAGCGCGACGAGCAGGTAGATGCCGGTGAAGGTCGCGTTGATCGCCGAGATCTTGATCTGCGCGAACACGATCCGGCGGAACGATTCGGCGAAGCGCGACACGCGCGTGACGAGCGCGGTCGACAGCGGCCGGCGCACCTTGCCGTGCTCGACGCCGATCGCGATCATCGCGCCGATGATCATCCCGAACAGCACGTGGCCGAAGCCGCGCGCGACGCTCTTGCCGCCTTGCTGGAGCTGATCCATGTGCGAGTGCATCAGCAGCGCCGCCTTGGTCTTCATCTGTTCGACGTCGACCGGCAGCAGGCTCGCGATCCAGGACGGTGTGCGGGCGCGGGTCTGCTCGACGATCTGCATCAGCTGGTCGAGCAGGCTCTGCAGGTTCGGCACCGTGTGCTCGAAGTGCTCGATGATGCCGATCGTCAGGCCCGTGAGCCCGCCGACGATGGCGATCGACAGCAGCACGACGGCGACCCAGCGCGCCCGCATGCTCGTGGTGTGGCGTTCGACCACCGGGGCGATCGTGTGGATCAGCTGATAGACCAGCATGCCGGCCAGCAGCCCGCCCAGCAGCTTCAGTTCGATGACGAGCACCATCGCGACGAGGGCGAACAGGTAGCTGCCGATCTCGATTGCCGACAGCTTCGGCAGGCTGAAGTCGCTCGTCAGCCGCACGCTGCGCAGGTGCGGCTCGCGGTTCTGCGCGTCGCGCGACTCTTGTTGCTTCTCCATCGTGGATTCCTGTCGTTCGTGTGTCGCGCCGCGCGGTGGGCGGCAGGACGGCGGTCGCCCGGTGCCGCACCGGATTGGTGCGGATGGCGAACCTTACGACCGTAAAGTATAGCTGCCATTATGGTCCGCCACGGGGCAGTTTGGCTCGTGGTGTAAACGCAGAAGGGAAAACCGCAGAAGGGAAAACGATGAGGCCGGCGCCGCCGCGGGCGCCGGACGCGCGCGGCCGGCAGCCGCGCGCGGGAACGGAAAGTGTCAGCCGGCCGCCGCCTTGCGGGTCGGACGCTTGAGCAGCGGCGCGAGGTACTTGCCGGTGAAGCTCGCCTTCGTCTTCGCGACCTGCTCGGGCGTGCCCTGCGCGATGATCTGGCCGCCGCCGGCGCCGCCCTCGGGGCCGAGGTCGATCACCCAGTCGGCGGTCTTGATCACGTCGAGGTTGTGCTCGATGATCACGACCGTGTTGCCCTGATCGCGCAGCCGGTGGATCACTTCGAGCAGCAGCGCGATGTCGTGGAAGTGCAGGCCGGTGGTCGGCTCGTCGAGGATGTACAGCGTGCGGCCCGTGTCGCGCTTCGACAGCTCCAGCGACAGCTTCACGCGCTGCGCCTCGCCGCCCGACAGCGTCGTGGCCGACTGGCCGAGGCGGATGTAGCCGAGGCCGACGTCGAGCAGCGTCTTCAGCTTGCGGGCGATGACCGGCACCGCGCTGAAGAATTCGTACGCGTGCTCGACCGTCATGTCGAGCACTTCGCTGATGTTCTTGCCCTTGTACTGCACTTCGAGCGTTTCGCGGTTGTAGCGCTTGCCGTGGCACACGTCGCACGGCACGTAGACGTCCGGCAGGAAGTGCATCTCGACCTTCAGCACGCCGTCGCCCTGGCACGACTCGCAGCGGCCGCCCTTCACGTTGAACGAGAAGCGGCCCGGATCGTAGCCGCGCTCCTTCGCGGTCGGCACACCCGAGAACAGCTCGCGGATCGGCGTGAACAGGCCCGTGTAGGTCGCCGGGTTCGAACGCGGCGTGCGGCCGATCGGCGACTGGTCGACGTTGATCACCTTGTCGAAGTGCTCGAGGCCTTCGATCGCCTCGTGCGGCGCCGGCTCGGCCGACGAGCCGTACAGATGGCGCGCGACCGCGTGGTACAGCGTGTCGTTGATCAGCGTCGACTTGCCGGAACCCGACACGCCGGTGATGCAGGTCAACAGGCCGACCGGCAGCTCGAGATCGACGTGCTTCAGGTTGTTGCCATGCGCGTCGACGATGCGCAGCATCCGCTCCGGATCGGGCGCGATCCGCTCGTCCGGATACTCGATCGTGCGCTTGCCGACCAGATACTGGCCCGTCAGCGATTGCGGGTTCGACTGCACCTGCTTCGGCGTGCCTTCGGCGACCACCACGCCGCCGTGCTCGCCCGCGCCGGGGCCCATGTCGACGACGTAGTCGGCCGTGCGGATCATGTCCTCGTCGTGCTCGACGACGATCACCGAGTTGCCGAGGTCGCGCAGGTGCTTGAGCGTCGCGATCAGGCGGTCGTTGTCGCGCTGGTGCAGGCCGATCGACGGCTCGTCGAGCACGTACATCACGCCGGTCAGGCCCGAGCCGATCTGCGACGCGAGCCGGATCCGCTGCGCCTCGCCGCCGGACAGCGTTTCGGCGCTGCGCTCGAGCGACAGGTAGTCGAGGCCGACGTTGTTCAGGAAGGTCAGGCGCGCGACGATTTCCTTGATCACCTTGTCGGCGATCTCGCGCTTCGCGCCGTCGAGCGACAGGCCGTCGAAATAGCCGAGCGCGTCGCGCAGCGGCCAGCCGCTGATTTCATAGATGCCGCGCGCGTAGTCGCCGGTGCCGACCCGCACGTGGCGCGCCTCGCGGCGCAGCCGCGTGCCGTCGCACGACGGGCACGGCTGGTTGTTCTGGTATTTCGCGAGCTCTTCGCGCACCGCGACCGAATCGGTTTCGCGGTAGCGGCGCTCGAGGTTCGGGATGATCCCTTCGAACACGTGCTCGCGGATCGTCGTGCGGCCACGCTCGTTGATGTACGAGAACGGGATCGTCTGCTTGCCCGAGCCGAACAGGAGCACCTTGCGGATCTTCTCCGGCAGGTCCTCGAACGCGGCGTCGATGTCGAATTCGTAGAACGCCGCCAGGCTCTGCAGCATCTGGAAATAGAACTGGTTGCGGCGGTCCCAGCCCTTCACGGCGCCCGCCGCGAGCGACAGCGACGGGTGCGCGACGACCCGCTTCGGATCGAAGAACGTGATCTGGCCGAGGCCGTCGCATTCCGGGCACGCGCCCATCGGGTTGTTGAACGAGAACAGGCGCGGCTCGAGCTCCTGCAGCGAGTACGAGCAGATCGGGCACGCGAACTTCGAGCTGAACAGGTGTTCGCGGTCGGTGTCCATTTCCAGCGCGATCGCGCGGCCGTCGGCGAGGCGCAGCGCGGTCTCGAACGATTCGGCGAGGCGCTGCTTCATGTCCGGGCGCACCTTCAGCCGGTCGACCACGACGTCGATCGTGTGCTTGTCGTTCTTCTTGAGCTTCGGCAGCGACTCGACCTCGAAGATCTTCGCGACGCCCTCGTTCGCGGTGCCGCCGCCCGAGCGCACGCGAAAGCGGACGAAGCCCTGCGCCTGCATGTCCTCGAACAGCTCGGCGTGCTCGCCCTTGCGGTTCGCGACGACGGGCGCGAGGATCATCAGCTTGGTTTCCTCGGGCAGCGCGAGCGCCGCGTCGACCATCTGCGACACGCTCTGCGCCTCGAGCGGGATGTCGTGGTCGGGGCAATACGGCGTGCCGACACGTGCGAACAAAAGTCGCAGGTAGTCGTGGATTTCGGTGACCGTGCCGACGGTCGAACGCGGGTTGTGGGACGTCGCCTTCTGCTCGATCGAGATCGCGGGCGACAGGCCCTCGATCAGGTCGACGTCGGGTTTCTCCATCAGTTGCAGGAACTGGCGGGCGTACGCGGACAGGCTTTCGACGTAGCGGCGCTGGCCTTCGGCATAAAGGGTGTCGAACGCGAGCGACGACTTGCCCGACCCTGACAACCCGGTAATCACGATCAGCTTGTGGCGCGGCAGGTCGAGATTGACGTTTTTCAGGTTGTGGGTGCGTGCCCCACGGATACGGATCTGTTCCATGAACCTGGCGAAAATGGAGGGAACCAAACCTGCTACTATAACGGCTTTTCGAGGCCGTCGTTGGGGGTCCCCAGCCTTTGCAGCAGCTGGCAGCAAGGCGGTTCAACGCCGGGGAAGCGGCCGCGCCGCACGGCTCGAGGCGGCCCGCGGGCAGCCTGCGTGACGTCCCGGAAAGCAGTCCCGGAAAGCGCCTGCCAGGCCCGCCGGGCCGGTGGCCCTGATCTTCCGCCGCCCGCCGCCGGGCGGACATTCCGATCATTCGAAATTCATTCCCGATGTCCAATCCGTCCGCCACGTCTTCCCGCATGAGTGCGCCCGAACTGCGCGCGACCACGTCGCTCGCGGCGATCTTCGCGCTGCGCATGCTCGGCCTGTTCATGATCATGCCGGTTTTCTCGGTCTACGCGAAAACCATCCCGGGCGGCGACAACGTGCTGCTCGTCGGCATCGCGCTCGGGGCCTACGGCGTCACGCAGTCGCTGCTGTACATCTTCTACGGGTGGGCGTCGGACAAGTTCGGCCGCAAGCCAGTGATCGCCACCGGCCTGCTGATCTTCGCGCTCGGCAGCTTCGTCGCCGCGTTCGCGCACGACATCACGTGGATCATCGTCGGCCGCGTGATCCAGGGCATGGGCGCCGTGTCGTCCGCAGTGCTGGCGTTCATCGCCGACCTGACCTCCGAACAGAACCGCACGAAGGCGATGGCGATGGTCGGCGGCTCGATCGGCGTGTCGTTCGCGGTCGCGATCGTCGGCGCGCCGATCGTGTTCCACTGGGTCGGGATGAGCGGGCTGTTCGCGATCGTCGGCGTGCTGTCGATTCTCGCGATCGGCGTCGTGATGTGGATCGTGCCCGATGCGGCGAAGCCCGTGCACGTGCCGGCGCCGTTCGGCGAGGTGCTCCACAACGGCGAGCTGCTGCGCCTGAACTTCGGCGTGCTCGTGCTGCACGCGACGCAGACGGCACTGTTCCTCGTCGTGCCGCGCCTGCTGGTCGACGGCGGGCTGCCGGTCGCCGCGCACTGGAAGGTCTACCTGCCGGTGATGGGGCTCGCGTTCGTGATGATGGTCCCGGCGATCATCGTCGCGGAAAAACGGGGCAAGATGAAGCCGGTGCTGCTCGGCGGCATTCTGGCTATCCTGATCGGCCAATTGTTGCTCGGCAGCGCACCGCATACCATCCTGATTGTGGCGGCGATCCTGTTCGTGTACTTCCTCGGCTTCAACATCCTGGAAGCGTCGCAGCCGTCGCTCGTGTCGAAGCTCGCGCCCGGTTCGCGCAAGGGCGCGGCCACGGGCGTCTACAACACCACGCAATCGATCGGGCTCGCGCTCGGCGGCATCGTGGGCGGCTGGCTGCTGAAGCACGGCGGCGCAAACACCGTCTTCTATGCATGCTCGGGGCTCGTGGCGGCGTGGCTTATAATCGCGGCCAGCATGAAAGCGCCGCCGCGCAAGGCCTGAACCCTCTTTTCGGGCAGGCACCGGCGGCGCTCGCCGGCTTGCCCGGCGGGCCGCTCCGACGACATTCGCGGGCGGCCCGGCATCGAATTTACTGGAGAAACACATGGCATCCGTCAACAAGGTCATCCTCGTCGGCAATCTCGGCGCCGATCCTGAAGTCCGTTACCTGCCGAGCGGCGACGCGGTTGCGAACATCCGTCTCGCGACGACCGATCGCTACAAGGACAAGGCAAGCGGCGATTTCAAGGAAATGACCGAGTGGCACCGCGTCGCGTTTTTCGGCCGTCTCGCCGAAATCGTCAGCGAATACCTGAAGAAGGGTTCGTCGGTCTATATCGAGGGCCGTATCCGCACGCGCAAGTGGCAGGGCCAGGACGGCCAGGATCGCTATTCGACCGAAATCGTCGCCGACCAGATGCAGATGCTCGGCGGCCGCGGCGGTTCGGGCGGCGGCGGCGGTGGCGGTGGTGACGAAGGCGGTTACGGCGGCGGCTACGGTGGTGGTGGTGGCGGCGGTCGCGGCGGCGAACAGATGGAACGCGGCGGTGGCGGCGGCCGTGCCGGCGGTGCGCCGCGCGGCGGTGCAGGCGGTGGTCAGAGCCGTCCGAGCGCGCCGGCAGGCGGCGGTTTCGACGAGATGGACGACGATATTCCGTTCTGACGGAACGTCGGCATCCCGCACCGGAATGGGCCCGAATGTCCGAGTCAAGCGAATCGCTTGGCACGGGCCTTCGGGTCTTTTTTCGTTTACGCCCCGCGCCCCGGAGGCCGGCCGTGGCTGACGCGCTTCCCCCCGCGCGGCGAACATCTCGCAGGCTTCACGCCGACGAAATCGCGCCGAGTGACCGCAACTGCTGAACAGGACTGGATCCCCGCGATAACGGACCGATGGAGCGGGCCCGGCAACCGTCATGCGTCAGAGCCGCTGCCGCGCATCTGACCTATGTCACGCGGCCGCCACGATTGACCGGCTAAGCTCGTTCTTTCGACGTTTCGATCGAAGGAGACACCATGCGGCGGGTCGTGTTCAACCAGAAGGGCGGTGTGGGCAAGTCGACGATCGTCTGCAACCTGGCGGCGATCAGCGCGAGCGAAGGGCTGCGCACGCTCGTCATCGACCTCGACGCGCAGGCGAATTCCACCCGCTACCTGCTCGGCGATCGCGCGGCCGACGCGCATCCCGGCGTCGCCGAATTCTTCGAGACCGCGCTGACGTTCAACTTCCGGCCGGTCGACGTCGCATCGTTCATCCATCCGACGCCGTTCGACGGGCTCGACGTGATGCCCGCGCATCCGGACCTCGACACGCTGCACGGCAAGCTCGAGTCGCGCTACAAGATCTACAAGCTGCGCGATGCGCTCAACGAGCTCGACACCTACGATGCCGTCTACATCGACACACCACCCGCGCTGAACTTCTACACGCGCTCGGCGCTGATCGCGGTCGAGCGTTGCCTGATTCCGTTCGACTGCGACGACTTCTCGCGCCGGGCGCTGTACACGCTGCTCGAGAACGTGAAGGAAATCCAGCAGGACCACAACGCGGCGCTCGAGGTCGAAGGGATCGTCATCAACCAGTTTCAGCCACGGGCGAGCCTGCCGCAGCGGCTGGTCGACGAGCTCGTCGAGGAGGGGCTGCCGGTGCTGGCGTCGCGGCTGTCGGCGTCGGTGAAGATCCGCGAGTCGCATCAGCAGTCGACGCCGGTGATCCATCTCGAGCCGGCGCATAAGCTCGCGCAGGAGTTTCGCGCGCTGCATCGCGAACTGGTCGGGTGAGGGGCGGGCGTCGTCGCACGTCCCGGCGATTTATATACGATCATTGAATTCGTCATTAATAATCCCGGGAACGATTTCAAAATAAATCTGGAAAAACGATTACATAAGCATCCGCCCCATTTTCAATGCGCGCCCTTTTTCTAATAATGGGAATAATGGCGGGGGTAAATGTTGCGGTGGCTGCGGTGGGTTATCCTGTAAAAAGGTAAAAATCATTGCCGGACAAGGCGTTGCGACACGACCCTATTACGAGCGCGCACTGTCGTGGAGCAGGCGCTTCGGCTGCTAAGGGTTTTCACCTAGCATTAATGCAATTTAATTGACAATTAATCCATCTAAAATGGCCATCCTCAACTCTTCGCAGTCAATCGTGCCCGAGGGTTGTGAATAAGGAAGCAGGCCCTCGATCTGCCTTCCATTTTCTTTACGTCGTCTCTCGCATTGCCAACAGGAGCGTGCCCGATGTCCGTATTTGCCCCCGAAAAATTCGCCGCCGATTATCAGTCCGGAATCGCCGCGTGGTTCGCGATTGCCCGCCCGGCAATCAATGGTTTCGAGGCAGTCGTCGAACTCAACCTGCAAGCGGCCAAGACGGCGCTCGAGGAATACGAGGACAAGCTGAAGAACGCGTTCAACGCGAGCAACCCGGCGGCAGGCTTCGCGCAGCAAGTCGCCGCACCGCAGGAAGCCGCCGGCAAGGCCGTCGCATACGGTCGCCATCTGTTCGATATCGCGGTGTCGACGCAGGCAGAGTGGGCGAAGGTTGCCCAGGCTCAGTACGAACAGAACGACAAGCGCGTGAAGGAAGTGGTCGGCGAGCTGACGAAGCATGCGCCGGCGGGTTCGGGCGCCGTGGTCGCCGCGCTGAATTCGGCGCTGTCCGCGGCGACGGCCGCGGCCGACTCCGTGCGTGCAGCGACGGGGCAGGCGATCGAGGCCGCACAAAGCGGTTTCGACGCGGTCAGCGAAACGACGGCCCGCGGTGCCAAGCAGACCGCCGCCGCCGCTCGCAAGGAAGCCGCTTCGCGCGAATCGGCTGCATGAGCGCGTGTCGCGCGCAGGCGCGACACTGATTGAGCGGCGCCGGCGGGCGCCGGCCGCCGCGTGTGCCGCGCGGCGATCGGCGTACGTCCGGTTCGCCGCAGCGTGCCCGGACGCGGTCGAGGCGGGCGGATGCGCGGCGCGCTGCGCGCGCGAGCGTGCAACCGCATCGCCGGCCGCATGGCGCTCGCGCGCCGCCGCCGCGCCGTACCGGCGCGCAATACGGATCGACCCACTGATTTCAACGCAGGAAGAGAACATGACGGACGTAGTGATCGTATCGGCCGCGCGGACCGCGGTCGGCAAATTCGGCGGCTCGCTCGCGAAGATCGCGGC